>DAOTWL010000066.1:0-2010 GCA_034435875.1 Anaerolineae bacterium | reverse complement strand
ACCGCCTCCAGAAGCCGGTCCGCCGTATCGTAGGCGTAGGTGACCTCAAAGCCATCCCGCGGCCGCTGGGTGGTCTGGTCGTCGTTGGCCCACCAACGGGTGCGGTTGCTGTAACAGCAGGCTATCAGAGTTTAAAACCATACATCGCAGGTCGAATATGAGAGCGTTATCATCAACAATGCTTCGAATTCCTCTGCTTTAGCCTCAAGAAGAGTTGCTTCCTGTCCATAGACATCCGTAAATAACACCGCCTTACGGATATCGACTCTGTCAATACGCAGCAAATATTCTCCTTTGCGAAATCTGCTCAGCATTCTTTCGCGGAACTGGGGTGCAATTTTGGCCTTGTCCACTTCCACTTCTTTCCAGCCTGCATCAAGGAGAGCGACTCTATAAGAGGCCACAACTTCTTCAAGCGGCGTATTGCTCCCATATATCCAGTAATAAGCAGCTCCTATGCAATCACTGCCAGAGCGATCTCGAAGTGTCTCAACGAGCAACTCCACCCTTTCAGGTTGTGGCAAAGTCTCAGCAGTATTTTTCACACGGCTTCTAACTTGAGCCGGTAGCATACAACTCATTATTATCCCTAGCAACATCAAGCTGATCCCACAGGTTTTCGCTCTCTTCCACATATGAAACCTCACTTCCCCAATAATTGGCGATAGTACTCTACACAAACAGGAGAGAGCAGCAAGCCAAGAGGGCCTGGCTCTTGGAGCTCCAAGGCCGTCGTTTCAGGCGCAACTTCACTCTCAGGACCAACCCGGTAAGCTCCATATAGAATCTGCATCTCTTGAATCGTGAACTCTTCTGTACCACGCTTATTTGCCAACTGGCGTAGGTACCCCGCCATATAGCGCACATTCCACTCTGGATCCTCCAGCTGAGCAATTAACTCCCGCGTGGAAGGCGTCGTACCATAGAATTCCTTCGCCACTCCACGCGCTACGCTCACTCGAACTTGAGCAACTCCCAAACTGAGATCAAGCCCCTCAATCAGGCCCAAAATCATCCAACCTTGATACAGTGCCCTCGGGTCTTTCGGTGCCCAAGCAGGCATACCCTCTTCGGCTTCAATCATCAGAAGGGCTGCGCGGGCCAGAGCGTCCTCTATCACATCTTGGAGAGTGTAATCATATCTTTGCTGAGCCCATAGGACCGCAGCAACGAACTCCGGCGGTAACTGAAACTCCCGAGCGGCCTGCCGGGCATAGTGCCATAGCTCGTCTGGTAGGGGTGGTGTGCATTGGCTGGCCCCAGTAGGGGTAGCTGTTGGTGTGGGCTGGGGCCACGACGCGGGTGTCGGAGCGGGCGGCCTGGGTGGCGTCGGTGTGGCAGTGGGCGTGGGCGATGGGCCCGGGGTGGGTGTGGGCCCGTAGGTGGGTGTGTAGGGCGGCGGCGTAGGCACCGGCACCGGCGTGACCGGCGGCGGTACCTGCAACCCATACGGGTCGTAGTAACTAATGGGGTTGGCGAACGCATACTGGTACCAATGCCACGTCCTGGGCTCCCAGGCCCGCCCCGGCAGCGGCTCCCGCGTCAGCCACAGCCCCGCCCAGGGGTCGTAGAGGCGATAGCCGAACTCGTAGAGGCCCAGGTGCTCATCCCACTCCTTGCCCGCAAAGGTGTAGTGGTTGTGGGGGTCGGTCCAGTTGCCGTGGGCCGGGAGGAGTTGGCCGTAAGCATCATAGCGGTAGTTGTGGGTGGATTGGCCCTGGTGTTTGGTCAGCCCCGCCACGCTGCCCCGACCGTCGGGATGGTACCAATAGGCCTGCCCCTCCGCCCCCTCAGGGAAGCGGCGCATCTCCAAAAGCATCGGCGTCGGGCTGAAGGACTCCAGGCCGCCCCGGTAGTATTCCGTATGCTGGCCGTTCCATAGGGCATATTCTACCACAGGGTCCAGGCCATCCAAAACGTATTCCGTCCGCTTCACACCCCCCGCACCGGTCTTGGGATCGTACTCTTTCGCCAGCCGCCGCCCCAGACCGTCGTAGTAGAGGCGAGTGA
>DAOTWL010000065.1:0-13908 GCA_034435875.1 Anaerolineae bacterium | reverse complement strand
CCCTTATCCGAACCGCGACGGATTGAAGGCCCAGAGGGCCACAAATCAATGCACTCCCGATGTGCCAGGTGGCATGGTAGGCCAGGATAAGGAGACCGCGTTGACCCGGGATAGCGGCCCGACAGCCCGTTTCCAGGCCAGGAAAAGGAGGATCAGCACCCCCATCGTCCCGGCGACCCACCGGCGGGTCCTCAGGCTGTAGAAATCCCCCAGGACGGCCACCTGGATCAACCACACCAGGAGCAGGTTGGTGCCGATGTCAAAGAATCCGGCCGTCCGCGTCTCCCCAAAGCCGTGATACCAGACGGTGGGGATGCCCGTCGCCACCACCCCGGCGTAGACGGCCCACCAGCGCCAGGGCTGAGGGGCCATCAACGCCGTGAGGGCCAGCAAGAGCAGGCCGGAGAAGACGATCGCGCAGGCAGAAACCGCGTTGGCCAGCGCCCAGGCGGGGACAGAGTCCATCGGAGCCCTCCCAGGGTGCAAACTACCGGCTACCGGCTACCGGCTACCGGCTTATTTCCCCTGCAGTTCCTTCAGTTTCGCTTCCCATTTGGCGTAGAGTTTCTGGTAGGTCGCTTCGGAGATGGCCCCGCTGGCCAGTTGAGCGTCCAGGTTATCCAGCAGCGCCTGAACTTCCTCAGCCGTCTGCGGGGTTTTGGGGGCCGCCGGTGCGGCCGCTGCCGGCTCGGTGGGTTGCGCGGGCTTCTGCATCGCCTGGCCCATCATCTGGACCATGGTGATGCCCATGGCCGCGCCGGCCCCCAGGCCGACCCCAGCGCCCGTCAGGCCGCCAGCCCCGCCCTGCTGGGCTGCCTCCCGTATCCCCAGCGCCGCCTGGTACTTCAGGTAAGCATCCATGTCGCCGATGGCGCCCATCGCGGCCGCCTGGTCAATTGCTTTGGCTGTCTCCTCCGTCGGGCTGATGGATTCCATATAGACGGACTTGAGGAGCAGGCCCCGCGCGGCGAAGTCCGGCTCCGCTTTGGCCCGCACTCCCATCGCCAGTTCTTCCATCATTGCCGGGATGTCCAGGATGGAGCGGCCCAACTCGCCCAGCAGGTCAGTCAGTTTGGTGACGATGATGCTGCGCAGGAATCGCTCAATGTCGGCGGTCCGGTAGAGCCGCTGCGCGCCGACGATCTGGTTGACGAAGAGTTGCGGCTCGCTGACCTGCATCGCAAACGTCCCGAACGCCCGCAGGCGGGCCATCCGCAGGACGGCGTCCCGGATGGTGATGGGCTCCGGGGTCCCCCATTTCAGGTCCAGAAACTCCCGCGTGGAGACGAAGTAGACCTCTGCCGTGAAGGGGGTCCGATCTGAGAACGCCTTGCCGATAAGGTTCACCAGCAGGGGGATGTTCGCCGTGGTGATAGTGTGCCGCCCCGGCCCGAAGACGTCCAGGGCCTTCCCATCCCGGAAGAAGACGGCGGCCTGGCTCTCCCGGACGATGACCTGAGAGCCGATGCGGAAATCGCCGGAACCCTGCTCCGGAAAACGCCGGACGATGTCGCCAGCCATCTCATCCGGCAGTTCAATGATGTCAAAAATCCGTGCCATTGTGCCTCCTTATTCGCGTATCGCGCATCGCATATCGCACATCGCGAATCGCGCATCGCATATCGCTACACTAACACCTGATTCCTCACTGCTACCGGCTATCGGCTCACTGCTATCGGCTCACTGCTACCGGCTCACTGCTACCGGCTCACTGCTACCGGCTCACTGCTACCGGCTATCGGCTCACTGCTACTGGCTAGCTGCTACCGGCTACCGGCTCACTGCTACCGGCTAATATGACCTCTTCCCGTATGCTGAAGGTGTCGTTGGCTTCTTCGCAGATGCTCTGGACGGCGCGCAGCGCGTCGGCCAACCCTTCGCCGCTGGGAATGGCGATCTCCAGAGTGTCCAGCGCGGCCGAGAGCCGGTCCCCGTACTCCAGAAGTTTGTGGTCAAAGTCGTAGAGACGGTCCAGTTCCTCCTCCCGGACGCGGGTGGCGTCAAAGAGGCCGCTGTAGCCGTAGGTGGCCCGTCGGACCCGGTCAATGAAGGTCTGGAGTTGGGTAACGGCTACGCCCAGGTCATCCAGGTACTCCATGCGGCCGGCATTGATGAGTTGTCGCTGGAGTTTTTCCATCCGGCGGCGCTGGGCGCTCATGCGCGTGGCCACCGCCTGGCGCAGGAGTTTGTCGGACTCCCGGCGCATTTCCTTTTCCTTGTAGCCCTTGTATCCGGGGATCTGCCCCAGCAGTTTCTCCAACCCGGTTCGGGCTTCGCTGACCTTCTGGTACAGGTCGCTCATGCGGATTCCTCCTTTCCAAGTCGCAAGCCGCAGGGTCGCAAGGCGCAGGGCGCAGGGCGCAAGATACTACCTGCTCCGTGCGATATGCGCCGTGTCACAGGAATATCTCCGTCCCGCAGTACGGGCAGCGAACGACGCCTTTGCCCGCCAGTTCCAGTTCGCCGCCGCAGTGGGGACATTTGTTGGTGCGCATCTGCGCGGCATCTACCGAGATCAGGTCGCCCTGGTCCCAGTTGATGTAGCCGGTGAAGAGCCCCTTATTAACCAGGTCGTAGACCCATTCCCGGACGGTATCCCGGCTGACCCGCAGTTCCAGGGCGGCCTCGGCGATGTGGACGCGGCCCTGGGTGCGCACCATCCCCAGCAGTTTCTTCTGTTGTTCCACAACGGCCAGTTCTTTTGCTTCCTGTTGGGCCCGGATGAGGATGAAGGCGCCGATAGCAACCATCGGTGCGCCCAGCAGCGCCCCCAGGACCGCGCCCAGCACACGCCCACTGGTCGTCCCGGCGGAAGTGAGGCTGACCGCCGCGATCAGCAGACACAAGACCACACCACCGATGATCAGAATCAGGCTCAGGGTACGACCCGTGTTCATTATTCCTCCGTTACATTTGTGGTACAGGAAGCCCAATGGCGCTCTTGCCGCGACTGTCGGTGCGCCTCTCGGCGTTGCCGCAGGGCACTCATAAACTCCGAAGAGTTGGTTTGCTGTTTCCTCCAGCCCTCTTCGCCCTCCTGCCAGCATTCCTGCACGTACCGATATACCTTCTCCCGATCCTACAGGTAATAAAGAATCGCCGCGTGAACCTGCTCCAGGGAAAGAGTGGGGTACCGAAGGACAATTTCCTCCGGACTGGCACCTTGTAGATAGTCACGGATGACGATCTCCAGCCCGACCCGAGTCCCCTTGATGCGGATTTCACCGGAATCCAGGAATTCAAAATAACTCTCCAGCATCCTTTACCTCCCCTAAGACGGACATTTTACCCAAATCCGCCGCCGCCGCCACCGCCGCCACCACCACCTCCTCCGCCGCCTCCGCCGCCGCCGAAGCCGCCGCTCCAGCCACCGCTGCGGGAGGAGGACGGGGCACTGACGAAGACGCTGCCGGCGGTATCCAGCATGGAACCCAGGCCCCGGGAGAAAGCGTCCAGCGAAGCCCCCAGGCCCCGACTCATATCATCCAGCGAGGGCAGTCCGCCCGGCGCGCCCAGGGGAGCCGGGGCCGCCAGGCCCGGCCCGTGCCCGCCGGTCGCATAGGGCCGGGGACCATAATAGGCCGGGGACGGGATGTACCAGACCGGCATCGGCGTCCCTTCCACCTGAGCAAACCGCCGGACCCAGGTGCGGTCAATCCCGAACGCGATGGCATAGGGCAGGTACTTCTCAAACTGGTCAGTGGCCTCCCGGACGTCGGTGTATTTCTCCATTTCCTCCAGGTAGCGCTTGAAGGCGCGCCAGCGAGCCGCCCCCTCGGCCCCCTTGCGGGTTTTGACCGGCATATGCCGCCCGGCAACCATCAGGGCCACCGCCGTCAGCCCCAGGCCCACGAACGGGCAGACCGCCGCGCCGGTCGTCTCCATCAGCGGGCCGCCGATACACGCCCCTCCGATGAACACCAGAACCAGCATCACGACTCCCAGGCCGATGTAGCGGGAGCGGACTTTTTCCGGCGAGGTCCGGAAATGGCCCCGCCGGACCAGTTGTTCGTAGATTCCCTTCTGGATTCCGGGAACGGCTGTATAGAACTTGTTTTTCAACTCCGCCAGGCGGCGCTCCCCCTTCCGGCCCACCAGCCGGTCCAGGAGAACCCTCTCATACGGCAGCAGGTCGTCGTCTGGCTTGTCCGTCCGGCGGAAGATGAAGTCCGACGAAGTGGTCAGAATGCCGCGCGTGGCCCGCTCCTCAATCTGCAGGTATCCCCGCCGGGCCAGGTCCACCAGCGTCGCCAGGATGTCCTGCATATCGGCCCGCTCGTCCACCAGCGCGCCGGCCACTCCCGGCGGCGCATCCGAGGGCGGCTCCGTCAGGTAGTCGGTGGGGAGTTTCACCACCGGGTCCCGGCCCCGCAGGTACCAGAGCAGGAGCACCAGCAGCGGCCCGCCGACGGTGAAGAGACCGCCCAGGAGTCCCAGCCCTAGGTTCATCATCGGCTTTGCGTCCTCCGCAACCTGCCAGGCCGGCGCGCTCCCGGCCACCACCCCGTGGGGGAACTGTACCCGCACCTCCATCTCCTGCCCCGGGTCCAGCACCTCCTGCGCCTCAAAGACCACCGTGTTCGTCCCGATGCCGGAGACGGTCGCCTGGGCAAAGTAGGCCGCCGCCTTCTCCGCCACCGCCCCCTCCGGCAGCCGTACCGTCACCCGGGAGGCCTGCACCGGGAAACTGCGGTCGGGGAAAATCGCCTTCCACCACAACTGGTCGCCCCCATCGTAGTAGCGCAGGCCGCCGTGGACCAGGTAGCGGACAACGTAGGTGTGGCGGGAATTGGCTCGCGGCGCGGGCATTTCCCAGCGAATCCGGTATTCCCCTTCCTCTTTGGTGACGGAGACCTGGCAGGGCTGCCCGTCCTCCCAGACCCCGGCGTCGCTGATAGAGGTCAGGCGGTTGGCCGGGACGGCCCGGTAGCCGTAGGTGAACGTCCCGGAGGTAAAGCGAATTACCTGAGTCTCCTGGACCAGGAAGTTCCCGCTTTCCAGGACGGTAATCTCCACATCCAGCCGTTCCCAGACGAAGGTCTTGGATTGGGCGAGGGCAGGGGGGGAGAGCAGGAAGGAAGAGACCAGAAGCAAGAGGCAAGTGACAAGAGGGCCAAAAAGGTATTTCCGTGTCATAGTTCCTCCATGGATTTCAAGGGCGATGTCCGGCGGTTCTCCGGAGGGTCGCGGCCCGGGAGGTTCGCTCTACCCGCCCTGCCCGGCAGAAACGAGCCTGATCCATCCATACTGAATACGTTCATCCGGCTCAAAAGTCGCGAGGAGTCCGACCGGTCTCACTCCTCCGCTTCCCAAACGATTTCCTCACCCGTCACCGGCACGAAATAATGAAACCCGTCCGGCCCCAATTTGCGGAGCAGGCGATGCATGATGGCCTGTACGTTGTCGTACGGGCCGGCAATGTAGAGCGGCTTTCCACCGGGGCCGCCCAGAGGAATCGGAACGTCGCAGGCATCGGGGTCCGCCTCTCCCAGCACCAGCATCGCGTCGGCGGAATCCGGGTGGGGGCGGAAGCCCAGTTCAGCGGCGTACCGGGTCGCTTCCCGGATCAACTTGGCCGCCAGGTTCAGGTCGGCTTTCATCATCGCCTGCCTTCCTTCCACCCGGGAGCGGAGTTTCTGTTCGTACTCCCGCCGGGAAGAGAACAGGCTGGCAAAGCCGTCCTTGACCCCCAGACAGGCCAGGTCTATCAGGAATACGCCCGCCGCAACCCGTCCATCCGGCGCCTGACGGGCTACCACGATCTGGGTGAGTTGCATCGTGTCCTGCCACTCCCTGGAGACCAGACACTCCAGAAGCGGCCACCGACCGGACTCCCGAAGGATTTGACGGGGGCTTTTGGAAGTAACAGTCGCCTGGGCCAGGCGCTTTGCCTTCTCCCGCTCCGCCTTCTTTTTCAAAGCACGCCGCTGCTTTTTGACTTCACCGGGTCTCCCCATCGTTGCCCCCCAAAACTTCCATCACTGTATAGAGCGGCCGGTTGCGGACCTCGTCGTAAATGCGGGCCAGGTATTCGCCGATGATGCCCAGGAAGAGGAGTTGAGTGCCGCTGAGAAGGATAGCCGCTGTCAGCATCAGCCCCTGCCCGGCCAGGGGAGCATGTCCGGCCAGCCGCAGCCCCAGGAGGACCAGTCCCAGCAGGACCCCCAGCACCAGCAGAACCGCCCCAAAGGTCCAGGCCAGCCGGAGGGGAACGTCGGAGAAACCGGTAATGGCATCCAGCGCCAGCCGGAACATCTTGCGGAAGGGGTATTTGGTCTGCCCGGCAAAGCGGGCATGGCGGTGGTAAGGGACGCCGATCTGTCGGTAGCCCACCCAGGAGGTCATCCCCCGGATGAAGCGCCGGTGCTCCCGCAGACGGCGCATGTCCTCCACCACCTTCCGGTCCAGCAGCCGGAAATCCCCCGCCTCCATCGGGATGCGGATGTCGGTGAGGGCCGCGATGAGGCGGTAGAAGAGGCGGGCGGTGAAGAGTTTAAACCAGGTCTCCCCTTCCCGCTCGGCGCGGACGCCGTAGACGACTTGATACCCTTCCCGCCAGCGGGCCACCAGTTCCGGGACGACCTCCGGCGGGTCCTGGAGGTCAGAGTCAATGGTAACAACGGCGTCGCCCCGGGCATAGTCCATCCCGGCGGTGATGGCAATCTGGTGGCCGAAGTTGCGGGCAAATCTCACCACCCGCACGCGCGGGTCCTGCTCGTGGAGTTCCCGGCAAATCTGGAAACTCCGGTCGCTGCTGCCGTCGTCCACCAGCACCAGTTCCCAGGGTTCCCCCAGTTCGTCCATCACTGCCCGTACCCGCCGGTAGAACTCGGGCAGGGTTTCCTCTTCGTTGAAGACAGGGGCGACTACGGAGATATGCGGATGGGCCATCCTCCCTCCCACGGACGCGGAGGCAACTGCTCTCCCCGGAATGTCAGAATGCCGATACCGGCTTCCCGGGCCACCTCTTCCACACCCAGGTAGACCCGCATGGCGAACACATAGGGCAGGTAGGGCTTTTCCACACCGTAAAGCCGGAGTTTTTGCTGGAACGAGGGGTCTTGAAGGCACTGTACCCACTCGCCCAGTTCTTTTCTCCGCAGGCGTCCCTTGACCTCTACCAGGACCCAGTAGCGCCTTCCGTCGGGCATCTCCACCGGCGCGGCCCAATCTATCTCACCGTCCATTGTGATGGGAGTGGGGCGCTGGAGAAAGCGGATTCCCCTGCTCTCCGCCAGGGCCCACAGGACCTCCTCCGCATCCGTCTCCAGGTCCAGTCCCAGGCGGTTGGAGAGTTGCCCTAATTGCTTCTCTACCCCCTCCAGTCGGTCTACCAGTTGGCGCACGGTCTCGGCCAGGGAGTATACGACCTCCTCCAGCCGCTGGAGCCGCTCCTCCGTCCGGCGCTGCGCCTCGGCCAGGGCCTGGACGGTCTCCTCCAGCCGCTGGAGCCGCTCCTCTGTCCGGCGCTGGGCGTCGGTCAGGGCGCCGATCGCCCGCCAGACCTGGCGAACCTCGCTCCATTCGGGGCTCGGTTGACCCGGTGCCCGTCGGATGGGCTCCACCACTTCCTCCACAACCTGGAGGACGATTTCGCGAACTCGCTCTTCGGTGAGCACGGAGACCGCTTCGGTCAAAACCATCTTCACACTTCCTGTTCGCCCCCCACCATCAACTCCACCAGAATCGCCTTCTGCGCGTGCATCCGGTTCTCCGCCTGGTCCCAGAGGACGGAGTGGGGGCCGTCGGCGACGTCGTCGGTGATCTCCTGGCCCCGATGGGCAGGCAGGCAGTGCATTACGATGACATCGGGTTTGGCCTTCGCCACCAGCGCGGCGTTGACCTGATACGGCGGGAAGACCTGCGCGCGCTGGGCCGCCTCCGCCTCCTGTCCCATAGAGGCCCAGACATCGGTGTAAATGACGTCCGCATCCCGGACGGCCTCCACCGGGTCGTGGGTGGCCAGGATGCGGCTTCCGCTTTCGGCGGCGAATTTCTGCCCCAGTTCCCAGACCGGCGCGGGCAGTTCGTAACCGGGCGGGGTGGCGATGGCGAAGTCCATCCCCAGTTTCGTCGCCCCGAAGAGAAGCGACGTCGCCACGTTGTTCCCGTCCCCCACAAAAGTCAGTCTCTTCCCTTGCAAGTCGCGGCCCTTCTTCTCAATGATGGTCAGGAAATCAGCCAGCCCCTGGCAGGGATGGCAGTAGTCGGAGAGGCCGTTGATGACCGGGACGCGGGAGTACTCGGCCAGGGTGACCACGTCGGAGTGGGCGAAGACGCGGGCCATGATGGCATCCACGTACCGGGAGAGGACGCGGGCGACGTCGGGAATGCTCTCCCGCACCCCCAGTTGGATTTCGTTGGGGGAAAGGTACAGGGCATGTCCCCCCAGGTGGAGCATCGCCATGTCAAACGAGACGCGGGTCCGCAGAGACGGCTTCTGGAAAATCATCCCCAGCGTCTTCCCCTTCAGCAGCGGGCGGTTGCCGCCCTGTCGCCATTCCTCCTTCAGTTCTATGGCCAGGTCCAGAAGACGCCACATCTCCTGAGAAGATACGTCCGCAAGGCTGAGGAAGTGCTTCATCGGAACCTCCCTTACTTACCAGTTTACCAGTCTATCAGTATACCACACTTCCGGTTTTATCCAAATACAAGCTCCTCCAGCCGGGCGATGTCCTCCGGCAGGATGTCCGGGAACCGCAGTCCTCCCTTGACCTCCGCGCCCTCTGGCTTGAACTCGTAGCCGGCCAAACTCAGGATCACATCGCGCGCCCCCGTCATCGCCTGGAAGAACCCCCAGACGGGATGGGGAGACCAACTGGTATCCACCACCTGAATCTTCCCACCCTTCAGGCAGATGGCGTCGGCCACCCAGGCCCGACGGGGGTCCGGCGCGGTGATGATGATGCGCTTGTCGGTCACGATGAAGCGCCATTGTTCGTAGAGCACGAGGTTCTTGAAGGACCAGGAGGCGGCCGTCAGGGATAGAGCCACAACCAGCCAGGCCAGCAGTTGAGCCAGCAAGGGGCTGCGGAGTGCCGAGACCAATATAACCAGCACAAGCCCCAGGAACAGCAGGACCAGAGCGATGACCGCCAACCGTCGGGCCACCCAGACCCTGTAGGGGGCCATACGGATTTCTACTTGCACCTTTTCGTCCTTCAGGAGACGGATAGGCGGCAGGATACTTTCCAGCAGGGGGCGCAGGAAGCGAATGCGGCAGAGACGGGCGAAAAGCCGCTGGATCAGGGAAGGAGGCGGCGCGAAGGGGGGGCTCCATGGCGCGCCGGCGGACTTCCCCCTTTTCGGCTGGCGCGGCCCGCGCGCGCCCTTCCAGAGCCCCCAGCGGCCCAGAAAGGCTTTCAGGGACTCCTCAATGCTCACGGCGCTGGAATGATCAACTGTTGTCCGGCCTTGATGTCGTTGGGGTTGGCCAGGTTGTTCCGTTGCTGGATGGCCTGGACACTGACCCCAAAGCGACGGGCGATGCTATAGAGCGTATCGCCGGTACGGACGATATAGACCTGCTCACCTGGTGCGGCCTGCGCCGAAAAGACGGGAGCGGTGGGAACAACGGCCCCCTGGGGTGGGGTGGGTTGCGGAGATACCGGCGTCGGTAGGATAGGGGTGGATACCGGCGGGACGGGAGTCGGTGCCGGTGGTACCGGAGTGGGGGGCGGTGCGGGAGTATAGACCACGATGGTGGGCGCCGGTACGCCTCCGGCCGCCTCGTTCATAATCTCCCGGCTGACCTGCTGAATCACCCGGATGTCCTGGGACTGACGGGCGTTCAGCAGCCGCTGCGCCACCCACTGCGGCAGGAGCGTATCCACGATCCAGCCGATGATCCAGAGGGCCAGAATGACCCCGATGAAGTAGGTGATGACCTGGACCGGGCCCTTTGCCAGCAGGTCCTTCTTAAAGAACAGCCAGATGGCCCAGACCAGGCCCAGGATAAGGGGGAGGAGGGTCAGCAATGGAGCCAGGTTCATAGCATCCTCCTGCGATGAGAAATTGGGTTGCCATTCCGGGTCTACCCGGGGGCATACAGCCTGCACCAGAAAGGCGCGAGGGTCTGCATAGCCCCTCCTTATTTTATCATAAACCGCAATAAAGAAAAATCCACTTTCTCCCCCGCCGACCGACCCCAGCGGCTGTCCCCGGCTCACCTCCCCGATGCCGGTCACTACGGAGCGGAGCCCGGCCACCCAGAGAGTCCACTCGTCGTTCTCTATCTGGACGATAAGGTGGCCCCACTGGTCGGTATAGCGGGCCAGATGGCCGGGCATGGGTGCCGGGAAGAGGGCGGGGCGGGCCACCTCCATTGGCGCGCCGGGAAACGGGCCGCAGGTCGCCTCCCCGACCCGGGAGACGGCCACCCCGGCACCCACGACCGGGTACAGGCCCACGTCTCCCCGATGGGGGGCAACAAAGCAATCCCCCACGACCGGCGAGGCACATGTCGGTGGCAAATCGGGAAAGGAGGAGGCCGTCTGCCGGACCGTTGCCCATGCCCAGAGACGGTCCCGCACCTCCCGCAGGGTCAGGGCCAGTGGTAGGAACGGAGAAGGCCGCGCTGGAATCGGCTGCTGGGCCAGTTGGCCCTGAATCGCCAGATGGACCGGCCAGGCCCCCAGCGCCTGCAACCGCACTACCTGCCCCGAGGCGGTCCGGTGCGGCATGTTCTGATGGGCCGCGTCGTACCCGTTCATCACATAGCCCGACCGGTCCGGGTCCAGCCGGGTGTTGCGGCCGGCGTTGTAATAGAGATAACACCGTTTCAGCGTCTCCGGGTCGGTGGTGGTGTAGTGGACCTCCGGACAGTGCTCTTTGAAGATGGCCGCGCCGATGCGCAGTTGTCGGGCCACCTCCGCGTCGTCAATGGGTCCGGGAGAGAAACAGGGCAGGCGGCCTGACCGGACCGCCGAATAGAGCCCCATAATCCCCTCACAATTTTCGGGGTTGACGGCCCGCAATCCGCCCTCTTTGTACCACAGGACCAGCGGCGTGGCTGGAGGGACATCCTCCATCCGGGCGACCGCATCGGCGACAACGGCCCAGCGGGCCACCTGCTCCTGCTGGGCCGGAGTGAGCCGGTAGCGGGACTCCCAGACTTTCTGGCTTCCGATGACCGCCGCCGCAGGGACAGCGAACAGCAAAAAGGTCTCCACCACCCCCTGGACGAAAATCCAGAGCAGGTGGCGGATCTCTACCTGCAGAACGGGCAGTAGATACCGGCGCGCCCAATCCTGCAACCAGGGAGGAAGCCAGCCCGGCCAGAGGTTCATTTTGGAAGATGATAGCAAATTCCGGGCAAAACGCAAGCGGGTCCTCACCCCTCCCCCTACCCCCTCCCCTCTCCCGAACTTTGTTCGGGAGAGGGGAGGGGGTAGCAGCGTAGCCACTGGAAGTGGGGTGAGGCCTTCCGGCCACTTCTTGACATTTCCCCCACACCTGGTATACTTTTGTATGTGTCCCCCTGCCAGTGGAAAGGAGGTGATACCGGGCAAGATGCGAAACCGTTTCCCCAACCCTCTTGTATAACCCTTTCCAGAAACGCGAAACGTAAGGAGGAGAGATGAAACTGCTGCGCATCTTCACCGTTCTGGCCGTTGGCGCTCTGCTCCTGGGCCTGGTGGCCTGCAAACCCGCTGCGACCCCCACCACTGCCCCGCCTCCGGCCGCCACCCAGCCCCCTGCCCCCCCCACGCCGACGAAGGCCCCGGAGGTCGTCCGCTTCATCTTCGGCCGGGGCGGCGACTCGGTACAACTGGACGCCGCCATCGTCACCGACGGCGAGTCCTTCCGGGTCACCGGGCAGTGCCTGGAGCCCCTCTACCAGTTTGAGCCCGGCTCCACCCGCCCCACCCCGGCGTTGGCCGAGGAGTGCATCCCCAACGAGAACGCCACCGAGTGGACCTGCAAACTGCGCAAGGGCGTCAAGTTCCACGACGGGACCGACTTCAACGCCGATGCGGTCGTCTTCAACTTTGAGCGCTGGCGCTTCACCAACCACCCCTACCACTTCCCCAGCCAGGTCTTTGAGTACTACGCGGAGATGTGGGGTGGGTTTGATGACGACAGCCTGATCACCAAAGTGGAGAAGATTGACGACTACACGGTGAAGTTCACCCTGGCGGCCCCGCTGGCGCCCTTCCTGGCCAACCTGGCGATGGACATGTTCGCCATCTCCAGCCCGGCGGCCATCCAGAAGTACGGCGAGCAGTACGGGATGCCCTCCGTCGGCTGCGTGGGCACCGGCCCCTTCAAGTTCAAGGAGTGGGTGGAGGGTGACCACATCACCGTCGTCGCCAACGATGAATACTGGGGCGGTCGGCCTAAGATTGATGAGATCGTCTGGCGGGTGATCCCCGACGACTCCGCCCGCTTCCTGGCGCTGAAGGCCGGCGACATCCACGCCACCGAGCAGGCGACGGTGGAAGACCTGGCCGCAGCCGAGGCCGACCCCAACCTCTACATCCTGACCCGTCCGGCGCTGAACACCGCCTACCTGGCCTTCAACTACAAGATCAAAGAGTTCCGGGACATCCGGGTGCGGGAGGCGGTGGCCCACGCCATCAACAAGCAGGCGCTGGTACAGAACTTCTACGGCAAGTACGGCCTGGTCGCCAAGACCTTCATCCCGCCCATCATGTGGGGCTACAACGACGCCATCCAGGACTGGGAGTACAACCCCGAACTCTCCAAACAACTCCTGGCCGAGGCGGGCTTCCCGAACGGCCTGAGTGAGGTGACCATTGCCGAGGATGTGGCCGACGCCGAGGGGAACATCGTCTACAAGGCCGGGGACAAAATCCCGTTGAAACTCTACTACATGCCGGTCACCCGTTTCTACTACCCCAGCCCCAAGGAGATCGGCGAGGCGATGGCCGCCGACCTGGCCAAGGCCGGCATCAACGCTCAACTGGAACTGGCGGGCGACTGGCCGACCTACCTGGGCCTGCGCCGCAACGGCCTCCTGATGGGCCTCTACATGCTGGGTTGGGGCGGCGACAACGGCGACCCCGATAACTTCCTGAACTACTTCTTCGGCGGCCTGAGCCGCGAGGACGAGGTGAAACAGCCCGACAAGCGGGAGGGCTGGTACGCCAACCAGGAGGTTGCCGTCCTCCTCTACAAGGCGCTGGTCAACCCCAACCAGGCCGAGCGGGAGGAACTGTACAAGAAGGCGGAGGAACTGCTCCACAACGACGTCGCCCGCATCTGGATCGCCCACAACCAGACGCCGCTCATCTTCTCCAAGAAGGTCAGCGGCTACGTCCCGCAGCCGGTCGGCGCGGACTACTACAAGTGGGTGGAGATCCAGCCGTAAGAAGGCAAAGGTGACGGTCACCTTGAGGGCGACCGTCACCTTCTCCGGGGGATAGGGATTGGGGGCAGGCGGCCGGGCCGCTTGCTCCCAATCCTGTTCCTTCCCATCGGGGAGGTTTATTGGATTCGGCATAGACCGCTGGTAGCCCTGCATTGAATCGGGGTAAGATGGAGGGCGGGCTTTCAGCCCACCATATGGGGTGACGGCCTGGAAAGGCCGTCCTACATCGGGGGTCCTTGCATTTGTTGGAGCGCCGCCACGATTCCCTGAGAGCTGGTCTGAAAAATCCGGTAGAAGGAGTAAAGATGTTCGTAGTCAGCCACGAAGCAAAGCGGAGTGGCGTTCCAGTGGGCCAAAACGGCACTCCACTTCGTTCCGTGCCTCACTACGAGCGACGGCACTCCACTTCGTTCCGTGCCTCACTACGAGCGACGGCACTCCACTTCGCTCCGTGCCTCAATACGAGCGACGGCACTCCACTTCGTTCCGTGCCTCACTACGAGCGATGGCACTCCACTTCGCTCCGTGCCTCACTACGAGCGACGGCACTCCACTTCGCTCCGTGCCTCACTACG
>DAOTWL010000064.1:0-1582 GCA_034435875.1 Anaerolineae bacterium | reverse complement strand
AGGGTCCAGGGGTACGACCAGCCGGTAGTGCCCGTGGCGGAGACCCAGGTCGTGCCGGTGGTCACGTCCACCCAGGCCACGCCGGAGCGGTCGTCGGAGGACTGCCCGCTGATGGTGAACTGGGGGAGGTGAGTGGTGGTCAGGACGGCGCCGGAGGCGGGAACCGTGATGGTGACGGCCGGAGAGACCGTATCAATCTTGAACGGCCCCAGGTGGAGGGTGTCGGTGGCCCAGTTCCCCAGGGCGTCGGCGGCCCGGATGTGGAAGTAGTGCGAGTCCCCATCGGTCAGTTGGGTAGAGGTCGTGGTGGCGGATGAGGCCAGGTTCACGGTCTGCGGCGCGCCGGTGCCCGGAGATGTATCCCAGAGGGCTGAGTACCCCCCCAGCCCGATGCCCGGGCCGTCGTCGGCCGCAGACCAGGTGACGGTGACCGTGGCCTGGTTGGACCAGGCGCCGGTGAGGTGGGTGGTGCTGGTCAGGTTGCCCGCCGTCCCGGTCATTACGTTATCCACCGTGATGCGGCGGGTGGCGGCGACGGTCGGGGCGTTCTCCACAAAGTCGGTCGCCGAGACGGAGAGGGTGTAGGCCACGCCGTTCTGCCCGGCGGGCGGGGGCCAAGTGTAGGACCAGGAAGAGGTGCCGCTGGCGAGAACCCAGGCCGTGCCGGTAGTCACCTCCACCCGGGCCACGCCGGAGCTGTTCTCGTTATCCGCCGCTGTCCCGGTCACCTCCAGCGTGGTGCTGATCCAGCGGTCCGCCGCCGGGCTGATGATGGTCGCGGTGGGCGCGGTGATGTCCCGGGTGTAGGTGATGGCGAGAACGACCTGCTCGCCGTTCCCGTTGGTGGCGGTATAGGGGATGCCGGGCTGGTCGCTGTCGGTGGTTCTCACCGTGTAGGTGACGACGAAGAGCGCCGGGGAGTCGGTGGAGGTGTACTCCCGCTCCCCCTCGGCGAAGGCGGCCCCGGCCGTCAGCGTCAGCGGCGGCGTGCCGGTCAGGTCCACCGTCAGGGTGATGAGGCCGGATGTGCCGTTGTTGTTGAAGTAGACGGTTTTCGTCACCCCTTCGTAGGGGTGGGTGTCGGAGATGGGGAGGTTGGCGGTGACGGTGATGGCCTGAAAAGCCGGGTCGGTTCCCGTCCCCTGGGCGATGACGCCGCTGCCCTGGAGGGCCAGGACGAGGGCCAGGAGTCCCAGCAGGGCTCCACTCAGGGCGATGAGCGGGCGGAAAGGGTATCGGGTTTCTGCCTTCATTTCTTCACCTCTGTATGGGGGGGCAGGGCTTGCCCCTGCCCCATATGCATCCATAATACCTGACCCGGATGTGCGGACATATCCGTCCTTGTTTCCACACCAACTACGGTCTTGACGGCGGTTTGGCCGGTGGTGGGGGTGGCGGCGGTTCGGCCGGTGGTGGGGGTGGCGGGGGTTCGGAAGTGGGGGTGGGTGCCGGCGTGGGCGTCGGCGGGCGGCGGGTGGCCGTGGGCGGCGGTGTGCTGGTCGGCCGGAGGGTGGCGGTGGGCGGCGGTGTGCTGGTCGGCCGGAGGGTGGCGGTGGGTTCCAGGGTCGCGGCGGGTTCCAGG
>DAOTWL010000063.1:0-14766 GCA_034435875.1 Anaerolineae bacterium | reverse complement strand
TCCTGGTGGGTGGGGGAGTAGACGGCCTTCAGGGGGACGGGCGAGCGGATGTCCACGCGGATGGAGACCTCCTCCAGCGGGCGGGCGGAGAACCGTTCGGTATTGAGGGGGTAGACGTAGCGGACCATACCCCCTTCCAGGGGGAGGACCTGGGTGTATTCCAGTTGGATGCGGCGTTCGCCGCCGGGCGGGATGGGGAAGATACGAGCCTGGACGACGTCCCGCCCGACGTACTCCAGCAGGGCCGGGTCGCGCCGGCGGCGGACGACCTCCTCGTAGATGGCGCGGGCCTTGTCGGCGGGGAGGACCTCCGCATCTACGGGCTTCCCGTCCACCCACATTGTAAATTTGCTCACCGTCGCGCCGGGCGGGAGGGGGAAGATGTAGGTCCCTTCGGCCTCCCAGTTGTGCTCGTTGACGAAGACCTGGTCCACGCGGGTCGTGGCGACTTGGTTCTCTATGGTGACGGTGACCCGGTGGTAGCGGATGGTGAGCCATACCGGCTCCGGGGCCGGGCCGGGGGGCCAGGGCGGCTCCGGGATGATGATGCCGTCGGCCCGGGCGGGGGCGGCGGCCGCCAGCAGAAGCCCGATTCCCAGCAGGGTGAACAGCCAGCGGTATCCCTTCATGGTGCCTCCTCAAATACTGCGAGAGTAGCAAAGATGTTCGTAGTCAGCCACGAAGCGAAGCGGAGTGGCGTTCAGTGGGCCAAAACAGCACTCCCCTCCGTTCCGTGCCTCACTACGAACGACTTTTCAGACAAGGTCTTTGTGTGAGATCCCATACTCTCTGAAGCCAAGACGCTGGAAGGGGTGGGAGAGTTCCGGTTGACGTCCTGCCGCGAACGGGTAGAATATTCCCGATGCCCATTCTCACCCTGCTGACCGACTTCGGCACCGAGGATGAGTACGTCGGCGTGATGAAGGGGGTCATCCTCTCCATCGCGCCGGACGTCCGGCTGGTGGACCTCTCCCACCGGATACCGCCTCAGGACGTCCGCCGGGCCGCGTTTCTCCTGAGCAACGCCGTCCCCTACTTCCCGCCGGATACCGTCCACCTGGCTGTGGTGGACCCGGGGGTAGGGACGGAGCGGCGGGCCCTGGCGATCCGCACTCCGGCGGGGGCATTTGTCGGCCCGGATAACGGCCTCTTCTCGTGGGTGCTGGCGGAGGTCCCAGAGTGGACGGCGGTGGAGATTCGGGAGCCGGCCTACCGGTTGCCGCGCGTCAGTTTCACCTTCCACGGGCGGGACATCTTCGCGCCAGCGGCGGCCCACCTGGCGGCGGGGATTCCTCTTGATAGACTGGGGCCCCGGGTAACGGACCCGGTCCTGCTCCCCCCGCCCCGCCTGGAAATCGGCGCCGGGGTTCTGGAAGGGGAAGTCCTCTCCGCCGACCGCTTCGGCAATCTGACCACCAGCATCGGGCGGTTCCGGTGGGACGGGGACCGCCTGGTGCTGGCGCCGGCCTTCCGCCCGGCGTCCGGCGAAATGCGCCTCAACCCGGCGGGCGCGCGGGTCGTGCTGGCGGGCGTGGAACTTCAGGGCATCCGGCGGACCTACGGCGACGTCGCGGTAGGGGAGCCGGTGGCGCTGGTCGGGAGCAGCGGGTTTCTGGAGATTGCGGTCCGTCAGGGGAGCGCGGCGGCGGCCACTGGCGCCGCCCCCGGTGCTCCGGTGACGGTTTTCTTGTAGGACGGGCTCTCAGCCCGTCCGAACGGCCTGGAAAGGCCGTCCCACGTAGAAAAAGATGTTCGTAGTCAGCCACAAAGCGAAGCGGAGGGGCGTTCTGAGCCAAAACGGCACTCCCCTTCGTTCCGTGCCTCACTACGAACGACTTTTCAAACAAGCCTAAGTCGTGATTGTAACACAACCCCTGGGGAGTTGCGTCGCAGGAGGTGAATGATGGATGAACTGGTGATTGAAGGCGGTGTCCCCCTGCGGGGGACGCTGACGCCCAGCGGCAACAAGAACGCCGCGCTGCCCGCGCTGGCAGCCTGCCTGCTGACCGACGAGCCGGTCACCCTGCACAATCTGCCCGATATTCAGGACGTCCACACGATGCTGGAACTGCTGGCCGACATCGGTGTGCAGGTGGAGCGGCTGGACACCCATTCCTGGCGGTTGCACGCGCGGGAGATTCGTCTCCCCCCGCTGGCACGGGAGAAGTTCCGCCGCATTCGGGGCTCCATCCTGCTGGCGGGGCCGCTGCTGGCCCGCCTGGGCTGGGTGGAGATTCCACCCCCGGGCGGCGACGTCATCGGCCGGCGACGGGTGGATACCCACTTCCTGGCCTTCCAGGAACTGGGCGCTGAGGTGGACGTGAACGACCTCTTCCGGCTCAACAGCCGAGGGCTGCGCGGGGCCGACATCCTGCTGGACGAAGCGTCCGTCACCGGCACGGAGAACGCGATTATGGCGGCGGTGCTGGCGAAGGGGACGACCGTCCTGCGCAACGCCGCCTCGGAGCCCCATGTGCAGGACCTCTGCCACATGCTCAACCGGCTGGGCGCACGGATTGAGGGCATCGGCTCCAACGTCCTGACCATCCACGGCGTGGACCGGCTGGGGGGTGGGGAGTTCACCATCGGCCCCGACCACATAGAGGTGGGGAGTTACATCGCGCTGGCGGCGATGACGCGCGGCCAACTGCGCATCCACAACGCTGCTCCCCACCACCTGCGGATGATCCGCCACGTCTTCTCCCGGTTGGGGGTGGAGGTTCAGGTGGACGGCGAGGACGTGGTGGTGCCAGCGGAACAGCCCCTGGAGGTAGTGCCGGACATCGGCGGGGCCATCCCGTCCATCGCCGATGCTCCATGGCCGGCCTTCCCCGCCGACCTGATGAGCATCGCCATCGTCCTGGCGACGCAGGTGAAGGGGACCGTCCTCTTCCACGAAAAGATGTTTGAAAGCCGGCTCTATTTTGTGGACAAGTTGATTTTCATGGGCGCGCGCATCGTCCTCTGCGACCCCCATCGGTGCGTCGTGCAGGGGCCATCCCGCCTTCAGGGAGACATTTTGGTGAGCCCCGACATCCGGGCGGGTATGGCGCTGGTGGGGGCGGCCCTCTGCGCGCAGGGGCAGAGCATCATCCGCAACGTGGAGCAGATTGACCGGGGGTACGAGCGGGTGGAGGAGAAACTGTGCGCATTGGGGGCGCGGATAGAGCGAATTAAAAAGTAGCGCAAGATGAAATCTTGCGCTACAAGTGGGCCCGGCAGGATTCGAACCTGCAACCGACCGGTTATGAGCCGGTTGCTCTGCCGTTGAGCTACGGGCCCGATGACGCCACTTGCCGTGGCTTACGACGAACAACTCAGAGCGGGCGGCGGGAATCGAACCCGCAACAGCAGCTTGGAAGGCTGCGGCAATACCATTTTGCAACGCCCGCTGGCGACATCACTCCGATGCGCGTCTGACTACAAACGGATGCCACCCCGCTACATGGCCTACGCCGTATCTCTACGAAGAACCGCTCGTACTCCTCGTGACTACCAAAGAACCGTGCGATAACCGGCATGGGTTGTCGGTCAGTCGGGGCGGCCGGACTTGAACCGGCGACCCCTGCGTCCCAAACGCAGTGCGCTTCCGTCTGCGCCACGCCCCGGCTTTTATAGTATACCGCTTTTCCCCGTTTCCGTCAAGGCTGAGCCGTACTGCCCCAGACGTGCCGGGCACTTCCAAAAGTGCCTGGCACGTTCAGCACGTACATTACGGGGCCCAGGAAATCCGCTGATTCTGCCAGTTGGGCATCTCGGCCCCCAGGCTGACCAGAGGCCGAAGGTTCCCCCCGTCCGGCCCCATCAGGTAGATGCCCCAGGCATTGTCCCGATAGGAAAGAAAGGCAATCGTGGAGCCGTCCGGCGACCAGGCGGGCAATCCCTAAACGGCCGGGGTGCTGAGCAGTACCTGCACGCCTCCGCCGACTCCCAGCAGGTAGAGGTCCCAATTGCCGGTGTGGTCGGACATGTAGAGCAGTTGGCCGCCGCCGGGGGCCCAGTGCAGGCCGGTATCGTTGGCGTTGCCGGTCAGGCGGACCGGGGGCTGAGTATCGTCGGGGTTATCTACATAAATCCCGCAGGCGGAGCCGTCGGCCTCGCAGCCGGTCCAGGCCAGCAGGCCCGTCGGCCCCCAGGAAGGGGCCCAGCCCGGCGCCACCACCCTGGGCGCGTCCGCGCCATCGGTGCGGGCGATGTAGACATGCCAGACCCCGGCCCCATCGGGCGCGGCGTAGGCGTAACGGATGCCGTCCGGGGAGAGGGTCGGCCAGGCGGCATCGGCGCCGGCCCGCAACAGGACCCGGGAGCCGTCCGGCTGGAGGAGCGCAATGCCCGGCGCCAGCCGGTCCCGGAAGACCAACTGCCCCCCGCCCCAGCGCCAACAGGGCTGGTCGGCACCCGCCGCCACCCGGCTCAGATAGCCATTCGCCCCATCGGAGACCAGGGTGTAGATGTCGTACAAGCCCGTCTCCGGGTTGTAGGCGGCGTAGGCCAACCGCCCATTGGTGAAGCCCGGCACCGTCACGGCGCCTGACATGGTGCCGGTAATCGGCGCGATGGGTGTCGGCGTGGCGACCGCGCACACCTCGGCGGCCCGGTCCCGCTTCTGGATCAGCGCGTCGCTGTTCATCAGCCGGAGGGCCTGGGCGTACTGTTCGGCCGCCGGACACATTTCCCCCTGTTCGGCCCAGAGGTCGGCATACGCGACGTGGGCCTGGTAGAGCCGCTGGAACACGTCCCGGTAGTTGGGGGCCAGCGCATAGAGGGCCTCCAATTGCTGGATGCACGTCTCCCAGTCTACCCCCCAGTAGCCCAGGGCCCGGAGGTAACGGCGGGCCAGTTCCAGTTCCCGCAGGGCGTCGGCATCCAGCGTCCGGATTTGGGCGGCCTGGTCCAGGAAGAAAATCCCCTCCTCCAGCGCGTCTCCCGAGAGAGCGGCCATCCCCGCGTGGTAGAGGCTGGTGAAGAGCATCTCCTCTACCGCCTCCGGCTCGTAATCCGGGGCAAAGGCGCGCAGTTGGTTCAGGAGACGGGCGGCCGTGGCCCAGTCCTCCTGCTCGTAGGCCGCTCTGGCCTGGGCGTAGAGTCCGCGGGCGACCTCCTCCGTGGCCTGGGAGGTAGGGGTGGGGCGGGATGCCAGACGGGCGCGCGCCTCGGCCAGGCCCTGTTTTGCCAGCGGGTGCTCGGGGATCAGTTGCAGGGCGTACTCAAATTCGGCGACCGCCAGTTCATACTCCCCTGCGTCCAGGCGGGCCAGCCCCCGGCGGTAATGCTCATCGGCCAGGGCGACCCGCCGCTCCACGCTGGCCTGCCGCCCGGCCTGCATACCCAGGTAACCGGAGACTGCCAGGCTCACCGTCAGCAGGCACAGGAAGACCACCAGGGCCAGCAGGACCACCCGGACCCGTTGCCAGAGGGTGGGGCGGGCCGGGGCTTGTTCTTCCTCCGCGCCGATGATGAGGGGGATGGTGTCCTCCTGGGCCCTGACCCATGGGAGGGTTCGCGCCGACCGCACACGACGAGCGCGGCGGCCCTTCATCGGCTGGGTCTCCTCCACGTGGGCACCGCAGCGGGGACACAGGAGGAGCGGTTCGGGAACGTCGTATCCGCATTCTGGACAGCGCATGGCTCTTGCAGAGGGATTATATCCAGTTTTGGATTCTTGTCCAGTGGGGAACGGAGGAGGCGTTCAGACCGGTCAGAAGAAACTGGCCGCCAGCGCGATGAGGAGTTGTCCGCCGTAATACAGCGCCAGGCTCCAGCGGTGGTACTTCCAGGGCTTCCAGAAGCGGTGGGCGGCCAGGATAACGTCCGAAAGGTAGAAGAACAGCGCGCCGAGGGCGATCATCAGCGCCTGGACGGGGCTGAAAGCAGGGCTGGCGAGGGTGGCGCAGGCCCGGTGGACCATCACCGAGATAACCAGCATGTACCCGATGACGGGCTCCTTCAGCAGCCCCAGGCCGGGGCGGATGAGACGGTAGAATCCCACCCCTGCGACCAGCAGCAGGAGGGCCGAAAGGATGTCCCAGGCAGAGAAGCGCCCCAAAGTCGTGAAGACGACGGTGTAGGCAATGTGGGCGAGGAGGAAGAGCACCAGTCCGACCAGAAACGCTTTCTGCTTTTCCGGGAACATCAGCGCCACGTCGCCGCCCAGGGAGAAGAAGAGCCCCACCAGCACGCCGATCGTGTAGAAGGGGTTCCGGGTCGGCTCCAGGAAGGACAGCAGCGCCACGAGAATCACCAGGAGCGTAGATACCGGCTTGGCGACGTAGACCTGTCCGCGCCGTTCCCGAAACTCCGCCCAGATCAGCCAGAGCACGGTGACGGCCAGTACCGGAATCGGGTAGAGTGCCGGTTTCATTTATCCCTCGTCTTAGAGATGGTCTGAAAAGCCGCTCGGAGTGAGGCACGGAACGAAGGGGAGTGCCGTTTTGGCCCACTGAACGCCCCTCCGCTTTGCTTCGTGGCTGACTACGAACATCCGGATGCTTCAGGCTGGCTCTCCCACTGGTAGCACTGCATTGAATCGTGGTAAGGCGTAGGGCGGGCTTTCCGCCCGCCATATGGGGGGACAGCCTGGAAAGGCTGTCCCACATCTGGGGGTTCTTGCACCGGTTAGAGCGCGGCCACGATTTCCTGTAGACCTACCCTTCCACTACTCCGCGAAGCGGTTCCCGCACCACGGCCAGCATCTGGTCGTGGATGAGGCCGTTGGAGGCGACGATGGTCGCGCCGGAGAGGGGGTTTGGGCGGTGGCCGAAGGCCACCGCCCTCAACCCCCCGTACCCCCCTCCGTCAGGACGGACAGCAGATACGCCGTATCCACCCGACGGGTCCGCTGGACGGCGCGCCGTTTGCGGAGCATGCGGGGGATACCCAGCAGGCCCGCCAGCATGCCCCGCAGCCGGGCCCGCGCCGCCGCTCCCCGCCAGGCCCGCAGCGCCTCCCACGCCAGACGGATTTGCGCCCGCAGAACGGCCCGCCAGTACCGCCGCCAGAGATCGCCCGGATAATCCTTCACCAGCAGGTAGATAAAGTTCCGCCCGTCGTAGAAACTGGCGGTCACCCCGCCCCCGGTGGCGCTCAGTTTGTGGTAGACGACGGCGCGCGGCGCATAGACGCACCGCCATCCGGCCAGTTGCGCCCGCCATGCCAGGTCCACGTCCTCGCAGGAATAAAAGAAATCCTCATCCAGCAGGCCGACCTCATCCAGCATCGCCCGCCGGTAGGCCGCGCTCCCCCCGCAGGCGCTGAAGACGTACTCTTCCCGGTCGTACTGGCCCACATCGGTCTCCCAGACGCCCCGGTTGCCGGGCCGGCCGTCCACCCGGTAGTAGTCCCCGGCGGTGTGGAGGACGTCCCGGCGGTCAAAGAGGCGCATTTTGGAGGCGACCAGGCCCGCTTCGGGATGCCGCCGGAAGGCCGCTATCACCTCCTCCAGCCAGTGGGGGTCGGCCTCGGTGTCGTTGTTCAGGAGGACGATGAACTCGCCGCGCGCGGCCCGGATGCCCGCGTTGCAGGCCCCGGCGAACCCCCGGTTCTCCCCCAGGGCCAGTACCCGCACCTCGGGATAATCCCGCGCCAGGAGGGCCAGCGAGTCGTCCGCCGACCCGTTATCCACGACGATGACCTCAAAATCCCGGAAGGTCTGACGGCGCAGGCTATCCAGACAGGTCGGCAGGTGGACCGCACCGTTCCAGTTGGGAATCACGACGGTGACCAGCGGGGTCTTCATCGGATAAGTGACCGGTACAATTCCTCAATCCGGTCGGCGATGCGGGGCCAGGCGAACCCCTCGGCCCAGCAGGCCGCCCGCTGCCCCATCCGCCGCCGGAGCCCCTCATCCGTCAGCAGGCGGACGATTGTCGCCGCCAGCGCCTCCGCATCCCGCGCCGGCACCCGGTACCCCGTCCGCCCGTGACGGACCAGGTAGGCCAGCCCGCCCACGTCTGAGGCGACGACAGGGGTCCCGCAGGCCATCGCCTCCAGGGCTACCATCCCGAAACTCTCATAGTCGCTGGGCATGACGACCATCTCGGCGGCGGAATAGTAGTAGGGGAGCATGTCCTGGTCCTGCGCGCCCAGAAAGGTGACCACGTCCCCGATCCCCAACTCCTCCCGCAACTCCTGCAGCCGGACCATCTCGTCGCTATCTTCCACGCTATAGGGGTTGCCGCCGATAATGGGGACGCACATCCGGCAGACCAGTTCGGGGTGGCGCCGGGCGATCAGGGCAATGGCCCGAAGCAACGTCTCTATCCCCTTCAGCGGTTCTATCCGGCCGACGAAGAGGATACTCCGACAGGTCGGATCCAGCCCCAGCCGCTCTTTGGCCTGCGCGGGGGGGATGGGACGGAATCGCTCCAGGTCCACCCCGGGCGGGATGACCTGGATGCGGGCCGGGTCGGCCCCGTACAGCCGGACCAGTTGCTCCTCCTCCACCGGCGTCGCGGCGATGATGCGGTCGGCGAGGCGGGTGATCTCCGTCTCCACCTCTATCCGCAGGGGCGGCTCCTGCTCCTGGGGGGTGCGGGCGACGGCGTTTTTCATGTGCCCCAGGGTGTGGAACATGTGGACGATGGGCGCGCCCCACTCGTCCCGCAGGGCCCGGGCGGCCCAGCCGGAGAGCCAGTAGTGGCTGTGGATGATGTCGTAGCGGATGCCATCCGCCTGGGCCTGGGCCAGCACCCCTGCCACGAACTCCGGCAGGTGGTCGTAGACCCGGTGCTTGGGGTACGGTTGCTCTGGACCGGCGGGGATATGGATGACCCGCGCGCCGCGCCCCAGCGCGGTGCTGATGCGAGGGACGGTGGGGTCCTGGGAACGGGTGTACACGTCCACCTGATGCCCCCGCCGGGCCAGTTCGCGGGTCAGGTCCCGGACATAGACGTTCATCCCCCCGGTCTCTTTGCCCCCGAGGGTCGCCAGTGGACAGGTGTGGACGCTGAGTTGGGCGATGCGCATGGAATGATTCACCACAAAGACACGAAGGCACAAAGAAATTAACAATTAAAAATTAATAAACTTCGCGTCTTTGGGTCTTGGTGGTTTTCTTTTCAAATCACACCGGCGGAGCGCCAGCGGGCGATGGTGTCGGGGTCGTAGCCCAGTTCGGCCAGGATGGCGGCAGTGTGCTCGCCCGGAGCCGGGGCCGGGCGGGATTCGGGGGCCGGGGCGAAGGAGAAGGCCAGCGGGGGGAGCAGACCCACCCCACCCGCCGGCGGGAGCATCCCCAGCGCCTGAACGGGGGGTGAACTCAGCGCCTCGGCCAGGGTACGGACGGGCTCCCAGCAGGCGTCCACTCCGGCCATGGCCGCCTCCCACTCCGCACGGGTGCGGGTACGGAAGAGCGCCCGCATCTCCTCCCAGGTCGGATTGCCGGGGACGGCGGGCGCGAACTGCTGATCCCGCCAGTCCTCCCGACCGACAGCGCGGCAGAACGCGGCCCAGAACTCCGGCTCCAGCGCCGAGAGGGTCACGTATCCGCCGTCGGCGGTCTCGTAGACGTTGTAGCAGACGACACCGCCGGTCAGGTCGCTGGCGCCCCGGGCCATTGGCTGCCCGCCCTGCAGGCGGGAGACGGCGATGGGGAGCAGGGAGAGGGCCCCGCCCAGGAGCGACGCGCTCACCCGCTGCCCCTGACCGGTCCGTTCCCGGTGCAGCAGCGCCACCATGATGCCCACGGCGGCCCAGAGCGCCCCCGCCAGGTCCGCCACCGGCGCGCCGGGGACGACCGGCGGCCCCCCGCGCGGTCCGGTCAGGTCCAGGAGACCGGCCAGCCCGATGTAGTTCAGGTCGTGCCCGGCCCGCTCCCGGTAGGGGCCCCGGGGCCCGTAGCCGCTGAGCGCACAGTACACCAGCCGGGGATTCGTTTCTGCCAGACGGTCGTACCCCAGGCCCAGCCGCTCCATCACCCCGGGCCGGAAACTCTCCAGGAGCACATCCGCCGTCTCCACCAGCCGCCGGAAGACGGCGCGGCCCTCTTCGGCCTTGAGGTTCAGCGTCAGGCTCTTCTTGCCCCGGTTGATGGCGTGGAAGAGGACGCTCTGGCCGTCCGGGGCCAGCGGGGGGACGTAGCGGGTCCAGTCGCCGCCGCCCGGCGGCTCCACCCGGATGACCTCCGCGCCGAAGTCGGCCAGGATGAGGGAACAGTACGGCCCGGGCAGGAGACGGGAAAGGTCCAGGACGCGGAACGGCGAAAGCGGCATACATCCTCCTTGAAGCGCAGGCCGCCAGGACTGTATCCGCAGGCTAAAAGCCTGCGCCCCGTATCCGCAGGCTAAAAGCCTGCGCCCCAGGCGAACAGCCTGCGCTACTCCGCTCTCAGCACTTCCTCCAATGCCGCCATCAGGCGGGCATTCTGGGCCGGAGTGCCGATGGTGATGCGCAGGAACTCCGGCAGGCCGTAGATGTCGCAGGGGCGGACGATGATGCCGCGCTCCAGCAGGCGACGGGCCACCTCCCCCGCCCGGGGCCCCACCCGGACCAGCACAAAGTTGGTGTGGCTGGGGATACAGGAGAGCCCCAGTCGCCGGACCCCCCGACAGAGGAACTGTTGCCCGTTGATGGTGGCGGCAATCGTCGCCTCCATAAATCCGTCGTCCTCCAGCGCGGCGACGCCTGCAGCCTGTGCCAGCCGGTTGACGGCGAAGGGCTCCTTCACCTTCAGGAGCGGCGCCAGGACCTCCGGCTGGGCTACTGCGTAACCCAACCGCACCCCCGCCAGGCCGTAGATTTTGGAGAAGGTGCGGATGGTCATCACGTTCTCCCGCCCCTCCCGGATGTAGGCCAGGGTGTCCGGGAAGTCGTCGGCGTGGACGAACTCGTAGTAAGCCTCATCAAAGACGACCAGGACGTGGTCGGGGACGCGCGCCATGAAGGCCGAGACCTCGTCGGCGGTCACAATGGTGCCGGTCGGGTTGTTGGGGTTGCAGACGAAGATGATTTTGGTCCGGTCGGTGATGGCGGCGGCCATCCCCTCCAGGTCCAGCCGGTAGTCCTGCAGGGGGACCGGCACCAGGCGGGCACGCATAACATGGGTGTAAATCTCGTAGAGGGGAAAGGAAGGTTGGCCGACGATGACCTCATCCCCGTCGTCCAGATAGGCCAGGCAGGTCTGGACAATGACGCCGTCGGCGCCGTTGCCCACCGTCACCTGGTCGGGGCGGACGTTCAGATGGCGGGCCAGGGCGTGGCGCAATTCGTAACTGTCGCCATCCGGGTAGAGATTCAGGCGGGGGACCTCCTCCGCCAGGGCCCGCATGGCCCGGGGGGAAGGCCCCATGGGGTTCTCGTTGGAGGCCAGTTTGATGATGTCCGCCAGGCCGTATTCCCTTTTTACCTCCTCTATGGATTTGCCCGGCACGTAGGGCCGGATTGGCGAGAGACCTCGTTGGGGTTGAACAGGACTCATAAGGCTCCTTTGGGAATGGCTGGGCCCTGCGGGGCTTGGGGCGCAGGGCCGCGTGCCCCCAGGGCCTGCAGGCGCTCTGTGGCTTCCGGACTCCGCCATTGCCGCTGCTGGCCCGCTGTCGGGTGGGGGCGAAAGGGGCGACGGGCCGTCTCGGGGGACAGGTCGCCCACCACCGTTATGTACTCCAGGTCGGCGACGCCCAATCCCAACCGGGCGCAGTAGTGGAGATACCCGACTCCGGCGGGATCAAAGCCCATCAGAGAGGCCATCAGCGCGTCTACGGCCAGGGGGTCGGTCCCCGCCAGCGCGATCCGCCAGGGGACCGGGTCGCCGTGGCCCGGACCGGCCCCTTCCATCCCCTCCCACCCGTCTATGACCGCCAGATGGGGCCAGACGACGCGCGCGACCAGGGCCAGGTTGACGTTGATGACGGGAATTCCCTGGTGCATGGCCATCTTGTGGGAGCCGACGGGGGAAAGCAGCCGCTTCGCCAGTTGGGCAGGCGGCGTCTGTTTCAGCCAGGTCGGAAGGCGCCGGCCCATCCGATAGAGCGGGGCCGTCCCCTCCCGGACCGCTCCCGGGTTCACCAGCGCGCCCATCACCATATTTTTGATAGAGAGGGTCACCAGAACGGTGTCGTGGGTTTTGGGCGGGCAGACGGAAATCCGGTAGTCGGATTCCACCACCGTTCGGGCGACCTGAAGGGTCAGCGGGCGCCAGTGGCGGTCGTAGACGGTCACCGGGACGGTCTCGTCGCCGTTCAGGTCCATCAGGACGACGTCGTACTCATCGGGCAGGGAGAGGTAGCCGTAGTTGGCAAAGGCTTCCCAGGTATCCCGCAGGGCTGTCCCCTCCGCGACGATGAGGGGGCCGCTGTATCGGGCGCGCAGAAACTCCAGGACGGCCCGGACAGCGTCCACGTGGGTGGCGGCCAGTTGCCGGTCCGGGACGACGAAGTTCGGTTTGACCAGCACCTGGCGGACGGTGCGCAGGTCCACCTGGTCGGCGACGAACTCCAGGGCCGCCGCGACGGTCTCCCGCCGGCGCTCTCTTCGGGTCAGGGCGATGACGGTGTTTTTCATCCCATTCCCATATCGGGGCAACTGCAAGGGTTGCCCCATATGCATCCATTTCAGGCTGGGTTTGGTCGCCCCTTCCGCCGCTCCGGGCGCCGATGGGAAATCGGCCTCCCCTGGGCGCTCGCGCGCCAGGCGTCCACCTTCGTTGACGCTTCGGAGAACGTCGCTGGGGAGGTAGGAATGCCAGCAGTTATCCTGGCCGAACGGAGCGGCCATTCAGAGGGGTTTTGCGGCGGCCTTCGGCCGCCGCAAAACCCCTCCCTTAACTCCCCCCTCTCCCGCTTGCGGGAGAGGGGCCGGGGGTGAGGGCTGCCGCCGCAGGCGCGCGGGAGAGGGGCCGGGGGTGAGGCGGGTGAGGGCAATGGTAACGCCTGCCAAAAGGGTCATCCGTTCCTCGGGAAGCCCCATCCGGCCTTAAGTTGATGCCTGTGGGCAACCGCCAGGGTTGCCCTTACGGCCTCACCCGGTTGGGGGAGGGGTGAGGCGCCGGCCCCCTCTTCGGGATACGATGAGAGATACCAGAAAAATCGCCGTGCAGACCAGGACCATCGCCGGGCCGGAGGGGATGTTCAGGTAATACGAAGCGTAGAGGCCGGTCACGGCGGAGAGGACGCCAAAGAGAGCCGCCAGCCCCATCATCGGCCCGACCCGCCGGACCAGCAGGTAGGCGGTGGCGGGCGGCGTGACCAGCATCGCCACCATCAGCGCCACCCCGACCACCTGGAGGGCCGCCACCACGGTAATGGCCAGCAGGAGCAGCAGGAGATACCGGAGAAGCGAAATGGGCAGACGCAGGACCGTCCCCAGCACCGGGTCAAAGGCAACCAGCACCAGTTCCTTGTGCAGGGCGACCGTCAGCAACAACACCCCGCCGCTCAGGATGACCGTCACCACCAGGTCGGCGGGGGAGACGCCCAGGACGTTGCCGAACAGGAAATGGGTGAGGTCTACGGTGTAGGTGCGCCCGGTGCTGAGCAGGACGATGCCCAGGGCAAAGGCGCCGGAGAAGACGATGCCGATGGCGGTATCCTCCCGGACGCGGTTCTGGAGGTAGCCGATGGCGGCGGCGGCCAGGAGTCCGGCGGCCAGCGCGCCCGCGCTCAGCGGCCAGCGGGCCAGGTAGGCCACCGCCACGCCGGGCAGGATGGCGTGGGCCAGCGCGTCGCCGAAGAACGCCATGCCTCTCAGCACCACGTAGGTCCCCAGCACCGCGCAGACTGCCCCGACCAGCATGGCCGCCAGGAGCCCCCGGAGCATAAACGGATACGTCAGCGGTTCCAGCAACCAGCCCATTATCTTCGCCCTCCTGAGCAGTGCCCATTGCCCAGAATCAACGTTCCCCGCTCGTGCTCCCAGATGGCCAGTTGTCCGCCGTATACCTGCCGGAGGGCATCCGGGCAGAGGGCCTCGGCGGGTGGGCCGTAGGCGACCACTTCGCCATTGAGCAGAAGCACCCGGTCCGCCCATTCGGCGGCCATCTGGAGGTCATGGGTGGCCAGGAGGACGGTGACCCGGCGCTCCCGGAGGCGGTCCAGAAGTTGGAGAATGGCCTCTTCGCTGGCGACGTCTACTCCGGCAAAGGGTTCGTCCATCAGCAGGAGCGGGGCCTCCTGGGCCAGCGCGCGGGCGATAAAGGTGCGCTGGACCTGCCCGCCGGAGAGTTCCCCCAGCGGACGGTTGGTCAGTTCCGCCAGCCCGACCTGTTCCAGCGCCCGGCGCACGGCCTCCCAGTCCCGGCGGGACGGTCGCCGCAGCCATCCGATGTGGCGGACCCGCCCCATCATCACCACGTCGCCCACCGTCACCGGAAAAGCGAGGTCCACGTCCTCCCGCTGGGGGACGTAGCCAATGGAAGCCGGTTCCCACTGGCGGGAGCCGCAGCCGAGGACTTCCACCCGCCCGGATTCCAGGGGAAGCAGGCCGACGATGGCCTTGAAGAGGGTGGACTTTCCGGCGCCGTTGGGCCCCACCACGGCCACCCGTTCGCCGCCCAGGACGGTGAAAGTCGCATCCCGCAGGGCGACCCGCCCGTTGTAGGCGATGGTGACATGCTCTACTTTCAGTACTTCGCAGCGTTCGGCCATGCAATCTCCGCCCGCCATTATAGCGCGGGGATGGGAAGATGCAAACCAGAGTTTTGCGGCGGCCGAAGGCCGCAGCAACCTGCGCCAGGGGCTAATTGCAACTGGAAAAATTATTTGGGCAATCAACTGCGACTCGCCCTCACCCCCGGCCCCTCTCCCGCAAGCGGGAGAGGGGAGGGGTATAGGGGTG
>DAOTWL010000062.1:0-10606 GCA_034435875.1 Anaerolineae bacterium | reverse complement strand
CAATCCCCTTTTCATCTCCCCCTCCCCGCGCCGCGTAGCGGCAGCGGGGAGAGGGCAGGGGGAGAGGCTCTGCGAAAAACCAGAAACGGTATGACTTTTCGGGACTTTTGCCCGGTACGAATCTACGAGACTCCACACTATTTTGGAGAAATGTTTTATTGCGGCGGCGAAGCCGCCGCAATAAAACGTTTAACAACCACCCAAACGAAAGGAGCATTATGCGGAAGTTGATCGGATTTCTGGCCGGGTTGCTCTGCGGAGCCCTGGTGGGGGCTGTGCTGGGAATCCTGCTGGCGCCGTACGGCGGGGCGGAGTTGCGGGAGCGGATTCGCTCCGGGGTCCAGACGCTGATAGAGAAGGGCCAGGAAGCCGCGGCGGCCAGGCGGGCGGAACTGGAGGCACAACTGGAAGCTTTTAAGCAAGGACGCCCTGTAGTCCTTCAAGAGCAGTGATTAAATACGCCCTGCGTTACACATCCCCCTACAGAGCAGGATTATGGGCCTATACGATGACGTGGCGAAAATATTAATCCCTGAGGATGTGCTTCAGGCCCGGGTCCGTTCTCTGGCCGAAGAGATCAATCGTCTCTATCGGGACGACGATTTCCCCCTTCTCGTCTGTATCCTGAAGGGAGCGTTTGTTTTTCTGGCCGACCTGACCCGCCACCTGACGTTTCGCCACGAAGTGGATTTTATGGTGATTTCCTCCTACGGGAGTGGGACGGTCAGCAGCGGGGTGGTGCGTATCCTGCTGGACCTGGAGCGAAGCATAGAAGGGCGCCATGTGCTGATTGTGGAGGACATTATAGACACCGGCCGCACGATGGACTACATCACCCGCAACCTGCGAACCCGTCACCCCACCAGCCTCCGCATCTGTACTCTGCTCAGTAAGCCTTCCCGCCGTGAGATTGATGTTCCCCTGGACTTTGTCGGATTTGAAATCCCCGACGAATTTGTCGTCGGCTACGGGCTGGATTTTGCCGAAGCCTATCGGAATCTTCCATTTATCGGTGTTTTAAAACCGGAAGTGGTCCGGTAACCGGCGCCAGTTCCGGTAGGATAGGGGGATATCTCATCGTGCCACAATGGTCTGCCCTTCCCCTGCATTGGGTTGGTATCGCGTTGCTGGTTCTCGCGATAGGGGCTATCGGGATCAGCATCCTGCGGTTTCGGCATGCCCGGAAGGCTCCCTATTACTTTATGCGGGAGGCGGCGCGACGAAGCGGTATTTGCTGGTTCCTGCTGGCGATGGTGGCACTGATCCTGGGCGGAAGCACTTTCTACATTCGTCAACGTTCGCGGGCGACCCTTCAGCCTCCCGTTGGGGTGACCGTAACGGCATCGGCGATGGCCCTTTCTCCAACCGCAACGGTTCCACCATCGCCGACAGCGACTCATACTCCTTCCCCATCCCCATCGCCGACCCTGCCCCCGCCTACGGCCACCCCGTCTCCAACGCCCACGCCCTTTTATCCGATGCCGGATACCGCTCGCTCCCCGCTGCCCGGCGCCGTCCCGGCTCGCCCGGATGCCCGCATTGTCCTGGAAACGTTTGCTCTGGGAGAGGAGAACGGCCGCCCCGTTCAGCCGGGAGACCAGTTCACCGCCGGCGACTTTCGGGTCTACGCCTTTATCCGCTACGAGGGGATGAGTCGGGGCGCGACGTGGACCTATGGCTGGTACCGGGAGGGGGAATACCTGGACGGGAATACCTGCTTGTGGTGGACCCGGTTGCCCGACTGCCCGTATATGGTGGGGGAAAATGGACTCACGTTTCTGTATTATCGCCGTCCAGGCGGCTACGACCCGGGCACCTATGAGGTACGTATCTGGATAGAAGACCGGTTCCAGGGGGCTTACCGCTTTATCATTGTCCCTGCCCGGTAGGATCCCACGGGACTTTTGGGGGATTGACAAAGTATGGGCAGGAATATAAAATCTATATATAGGAAGTGTTCTGATAGGGGGAGCGATGGCGGGTCATTTCAGGTCACATATGGGAAAGATAGGGGTTCTGGTTGGGCTGGTGATGCTTGTCGGGTTCGTCGCTCCTGTCGCTGCCTCGCCGAACGGGCAACCGGCCTTCCCGGAGGGGGAGTCGGAGTACTTCCAACTGACCGGCCACTACGTCAGGGGCCCGTTTCTGGAGTTCTTCCGGAAATACGGGGGAAGCCGCATTTTGGGCTATCCTCAAACCGAGGTCTACTACGACGCCCGTCTGGGGCTGTGGGTGCAATATTTTGACAACGTGCGGATGGAATGGCATCCGGAGAACCCGGCCCCCTATCGGGTTCAGTTGGGGCTGCTGGGAGAAGAACTGGGGAAGAGGACCCCGCCCATTCCACCGGCTCAGGCCCCGCGCGGAAACCCCCTCCAGCGGTACTTTCCAGAGACAGGCCACACGGTCTCTTATGCGTTTCTCACTTTTTACGACCAGAATGGGGGCCTGGATGTTTTTGGTTATCCAATCTCCGAGCCGCTGGTGGAGAATGGGCGGATTGTCCAGTATTTCCAGCGCACCCGGATGGAGTGGCACCCGGAGCGGCCGCGTGGGGACCGGGTGGTGGTGGGGGCGCTGGGGCTGGCATATATCCAGAAGTTCGGGGTACCCGAGGAGTACCGGAAACCCCAGCCCCTTTCCGCCCGGCCGGGCGCGATTGCCGCTTCCGGGGAAAGGGCTGACCTGCGGGCCTATGCGTTCGTCCGTTACCCCGTGACGGGCCGGGAGGGATACCAGACCGTCTATCTGTATGTGACGAACGCCGGCCGCCAGCCGTTGCGGGGAATCCAGGCGACGGCAAAGATTTACTTCCCCGGTGAGCCGGCGGTTTACCCGATGAACGCGACCGATTCCCGGGGCATTTCCAGTCTGACGTTCTACTTTTCCGGGCTCCCGTCGGGACAGAAGGTCATCATAGAAATCACCGTGCAGGCCGGTGTCCAGGTTATCAAGGTCCCCACTTCGTTTGTCGTTTGGTATTGACGGCGCCTTTTCCCGGCGCTGCCAAAGGGGAGTGTCGTTGAGCCTTTCTTAACGCCACTCCATGCTCTCGCAGGGGCTACTTTTTCTCCTCCCCTTCCTCCTCATCCTCCCAGCCGATAATCCACACGCACAGCCCGGCTACGCCGATGGTGGCGACGATGAGCGCGGCCCACTGTCCAGGCAGCAGGCCCACATCGCGGGCAGACCAGACCAGAATGGCCACCATGCCGATGGCCAGGACAACCCATGCGGTCAGCCGGGGATGATTCCGAACAAACGCGGTCAATTTGGACATTGGACCTCCTTCAAAAATAGGGTGATGCACTTACCGTGTCGGACGGCCTTCCCGGACCGTGCAGATGGGCTAAAAGCCCAACGGTGCTAACATTTTGAACGTACCAGGCACTGCAGAAAGTGCCTGGCACGTCCTGGCGCAGGCCGCCAGGCCTGTCGGCGCAGGCAATTTCCTGCGCAAAGGCTCTTTCGGGCTGTCTATCGCAGGCTAACAGCCTACGCCCCAGAAAAAGGGCGCTGGCTCAAATGGGCCGCAGGACCCGGTCGGCCCGGAGTTGTTTCAGCACCACCTGATCCCGCAGTGGGTTGGCTTCCCGCGCAGCCTCTCGCCAGGCCCGGGGGAGACTGGCAATATCCCGGGGCTGGTAGCCGAAGGTTTCCCAGAACTGCAGGACCTCTGGCGGCGCGTTGGCTGGAATAATCAGGATGGCGGCCTCGCACATCAGTTCCTGAGCCGCTTCTTCCATCGCCATCAGTAGTGCCCGACCGACTGAGAGGCTCAGACGGGCCGGAAAGATTAAAAAATCAGTCACCCGTACAACCAGGTTTTCCACCTGCCACCCCAGAAGCCCGACGGTCTCTCCCTCCACTTCGGCCAGCAGGAAACCGACGGTCCCGAACCGCTGGAGTACGCCCGAAGGTGTTACGGGCTTATGGGGGTGCCCCTGGTTGACGAAAGCCGCGATTCGCTCTGCGTCCGCCGGACGGGCCCGCCGAATGCGAATCTGCGTTGGCTCTTCCATCGCCATTGCCCTCTATGTGAATCTCTGGGATATATAACCTAATTATACCCATTATCGTCTGTTTTTCCAAGTCCGACAAGCCCCGAGGTTCGGACATCAGTTGGGGCATTCCTTCAGGGCTGCTATCGGTTCCGAGCGGTTCGTATCAGCCGTTAGAGCATCTGCTCTCCGGCCCGGGGATGCTCTGGAGGCACCCGGTTTTTTTAAAGCCGCTCCTCTGGCATACACCCTGCTGATTGCCTGGGTGGAAGGGAAAGAACCAGGGTTCATTGTGACCGACCTTCTCTCCGACCAGGCGGATGCGGCCCGGCATGGCTTACGTTCCTGGATTGAAGTAAAGACATCCGGCGGGGTAGGTAGCAATGGCAACAGACCCGGATTTCCGACCCGGAGCGAGCGGAACGCTTCTGGCTGGTCATTGCGATTGTTACCCTTTGCAGTGAGGTCACGATTCTTTAAGTCCAAAGCCAGACCGTCAGCAGGGGGTAACCAGGTAGCCAGAATTTACAGCACTCTCTGACGGTCCAGCCACAGTTCCGCCCGGGGGATCACGAAATCTTCGTGGAAATCGGCGGCCACCATCCCGCCCATGTGAGCGTTGTCGCCGATAGCGATGTGGACCGTCCCCCGAATCTTCTCCGCCTCCAGGATGTTATCCGGCCGGCGGGCATTGGGGTTCGTCCCCACGCCCAGTTCCGCCAGGTTGCGGCGGGCACAATAGAGGGGCGCGTCGTCGCCGGGGCGAAGGAACTGGCGGAGTTCCTCCCCGACTATGCCGCCTCCCCGCACCTCCACCACCTGCCCGGCGCGGAATACCAGGCGCATCTCCTCGGTCAGGCCCGGGTGCCATCCGGCCTGGACGACCAGTACTCCCTCCGCCGTCCCCTCTACGGGAGCAATGTAGGCCTCCCCTGCCGGGAGGTTGCCCCATTCCCCCTTCTGGAGGTAAAGGCCGGTATCGGCCATCCCGGCGCGTCCGGCCAGGGAAAAGCGGATGTCGGTGCCGGCGGGGGAGCGGACCCAGGCCTCCCGGGCATTGGTGAGTTGCCGGGCAATCGCCTCGGCCTCCGCCGCCACCTGACGGTAGTCCACCGCCGTCGGGCCGTCGGGGTAGAACATTTCGGCCAGGAAGCCGGGCATGCTGGCCAGGCGCACCCCGGCCTGCGTCGCTGCCTCCCGCGCGTCGGTGTGGGAGAGGGAGTAGGTCGTCAGGGCGATGACCACGTCGGCCTGCCGCAGGCGCGCCGCCAGGTCCGCCGGGGGCTCCGCGCCGTGGCTCCCGGTGGCCGGGTAGACGACGAAATCCACTTCCCATCCGGGCCGCATCCGGCGCGCGACCTCCGCCACCTGCCGCGCCAGAACACTTCGTTCCAGCATCTCCGTCAGCGCGGGGACGGGCATCCCGGCCCAGTCCTCGGGTCGGGGAACGTCGGTGACCACCAGCAGCCGTTCGCCGGGCCGCCAGCCCATGTTGACTTCCAGCATGGTGCGGACTCCGGCGATGATTTTCTCCTCATTGGCCCATGCCATGCTTGCCTCCTGTAAGGGGTCAAAGACGTTCGTAGTCAGCCACGGAGCGGTAGCGGAGTGGCGTCCAAACGGCACTCCACTTCGTTTCGTGCCTGACTACGAGCGAACGAGCGGGTAGCGGAGTGGCGTCCAAACGGCACTCCACTTCGTTTCGTGCCTGACTACGAGCGAACGAGCGACTTTCCACTCTAATAGCCCGGCACGCCCATTTCCCGGCAGAGGGCTGCCAGGTCGGGGTGGACGTACCGGCCCTCCGCCTCTATTAGCACCCCGTCCAGATAGACACTGGGATTCAGCACCACTCCGTCCGTATGGGACGGCGCGCCCCAGTCGCTGGGGCCGATGCCGAACTGCATGCAGCCGAAGATGCGCTCGTCCTCCAGAATCCGCCCACTGGGCCGGGTGACGCCCGGGTTGAAACCGTAGCAGGCGTGGTCCATCTGGAACATCGCCGGATGCCCGAAGGACTCCAGCCAGCGCCGGAGGACCTGCGCCTCATACCCGCCCTCTATGGAGACGATGTACCCTTTCTCAACCGTCAGTCGGACCGGTTGGTGGAGGACGCCCAGTTCGGCTGGGGGCCAGAGCGCGCCGTCAAAGACCAGGACGCCCTCAAAACTCTCCCGAACCGCCATGAAGCCCGATTGTCCTCCCAGCATCTGGGGGTAGCCACCGGACTCCGGGGGCGGCTCCCAGAACGGGTCCCCGGCCTTGTCCACCCGCATGGTCAGGTCGGTGCCGGAGGGGGCCGTGACCCGGATGACGTCGGCGGCCTGGGAGAGACGGTAGAGACGGTCGGCCATATCCCGCAGGGGCCGGTACGGCACCCGTCCGATCGTCCGCACCATCATATCGGCGTCCATCCCGGTCAGGCAGACGTAGATGCATCCGGCCGCGATGGCAGCGTGGTAGGCCGGACTGTAGAGGTGATAGGCAACGGCAAAGTCTATCCAGACGTCCGCCCGGGGGAGTCCGGCAGCGACGGGGGCCGGAGGGTCCATACAGGGTTGCGGGTTGGTCGGATACCGGAAGACGGAGGGAATCCCGCCGACCACGTAGACGGCCCGGGCCGTCGCCTCCACAGCCCGCAGGTCGGAGAGGGTGTCGGCGGTGATGGCGACCTGCTGGCCCGGCCGGATGGGGCGCATCTCGGTGACCAGTCGGTGGGCCGCAGCGGCCAGTTCCAGATTGTAGAACTCGGGGCGGGGTTCGGTGCCGTATGCCAGTATCATCTGCCGCGACCTCAGGCCATCAGTTTCTCAATCGGCACGTAGTCTATCTCAAAGCCAAAGTAGCGCGGGCCAGCAGCGGCCAGTCCCCGCTCGCTGCGGAACGCTTCCAGTCCTTTCACCCCCACCACTGCCACCCGCATCCCGGTATCCAGGTCGGTGTTGGTGATGCCCTCGCCCGTCTCCCGGTCCACCACTCCGATGAGGTCGGGGCTGCAGACGAAGGGCCGACCGTCCAGCCAGGAGACGTGGTTCTCGTTCTTGAACCAGATGTCCATCGTGTGCCCGGCGTAGTCGCCGACGCCCCGGATGTGGGAGGTGCCGAACATGTAGCCCTCCCGGTCCTCCCAGTCCTTGCCGGTGACCACGCCCTCAAAGAGGAGCCAGCCGCCGGTGAACTGAACCGCCGCGCGGACGGGGTCCTCCCCGGCCTCCCGCGCCCGTCGGATGGCTCGCCCCAGTTCCAGGCAACGGGTCAGGGTCCCCGGGACGACGATTTCCTTCATCTCCCGACCGGAGAGCAGCGTGGCCGCGATGGTGCAGGTGCCGAATGCGGCGACGGCCAGCATCTTGCCGATGCGCTCCAGCATGTAGGGATTGCAGGTCTCTTTGACAACAACGATGTTCCCCCATTTATCCACGCTGGCGAAGGGCCAACTGTTCTTGCCGTAGAGGTACGGCGTTCCCTGCATCTCTTCGGGGATGGCCCGACCGGCGTAGTCGCCGTCCACGACGGGGATGCCCAGACGGGCACCGGCAACCAGTGGCGCGGGAGTATTCCCGGCCCCCAGTTCGGAGGGGACAATCGCGCCAATCTGGACCCCGGCGTAGGCGGCCAGTTCCCGGATGGCCATTTCCATCGCCTGGTCGCCGTAGCGGTCGGTCAGGCCCAGACGGCGGATGAGTTCTTTTGTCTCTCCGGAGACGGGCGCGATGGAGCCCATTCCGTACGCCGTACAGGTCCAGACATCGTCGGCAATTTCCGAGGGGTCTACCCATTCCAGTTTCAGCCCGTCCTCCAGTGCCCGTTCCAGCACCCGGCGGCCCCAGTTCGGGCCCCCTCCCCCGCCGGTGCCCATCCACAGGCATCCGCGCAGGAAGTCATCGCAGTCCTGACGGTCATACAGGCCTCTTGGGTGCATCGTTGCCTCCTCTGTAGAGGATTTGCCGTCCACGGATCAAGCATCCCGCATCACGGATCACGCTATCGCCTCCGCCACCATCCGGGCAATCTGCTCTGGGTGCTCCGCCACGCGTACCCCGGCGGCTTCCAGCGCGGCGATTTTCTCCGCCGCCGTCCCGGTGCCGCCCTCAATGATGGCCCCGGCATGGCCCATGCGCTTTCCTGGCGGCGCCGTCCGGCCCGCGATGAAGGCGACCACCGGCTTGGTCATCCGCTCGGCGATGAAGCGGGCCGCCACTTCCTCATCGTTGCCGCCGATTTCGCCGATGAGCACCACCGCCTTCGTCTCCGGGTCCGCCTCAAAGAGGGCCAGGACGTCCACGAAGCGGGTGCCGATGATGGGGTCGCCGCCGATGCCGACGCACGTCGTCTGCCCGATGCCCAGCGCGGTGAGCGCGTAGACGACCTCGTAGGTGAGGGTGCCGGAGCGGGAGACGACGCCCACCGGCCCCGGCATGGCGATGGGGCCGGGCATAATGCCCACTTTGGCCTGACCAGGGGTCAGCAGGCCGGGGCAGTTGGGGCCGATCAGCCGGACCCTCTTCACATCCAGGTACGCCTTCACCCGAATCATCTCGTTGACCGGGATGCCCTCGGTGATGCAGACGACGAGATTCAGCCCCGCGTCCGCCGCCTCTACGATGGCGTCCGGCGCGAAGGGGGCCGGGACGTAGATGACGGACGTATTGGCGCCGGTGGCCTCTACGGCCTCCCGGACGGTGTCAAAGACGGGGACGCGGCCGTCGCAGGCGAATTGTCCGCCCTTGCCCGGGGTGACGCCCGCGACGACGTTGGTGCCGTAATCCAGGGTCTGTCGGGTGTGGAATTCGCCCTCGCGCCCGGTCACGCCCTGCACGACCAGGCGGGTGGTTTTATCTACCAGAATGGCCATGGTGCCTCCGGTTGTGAAACGTGAAACGTGAAACGTGATTAGTGGCTTCGGGCGGCGGCGACGGCTTTCTGCGCGGCCTCCGCCAGGGTGGTGGCGGTGATGATGCTGTAGCCGGAATTTTCCAGAATCTGCCGTCCCTCCGCCTCGTTGGTCCCCACCAGGCGGGCCACGATGGGGAGATTGGGCCGGACCTCATCCAGGACGGAGAGGATGCCCCGGGCGACCTCGTCGCAGCGGGTGATGCCGCCGAAGATGTTGAAGAGGACGGCTTTCACCCGGGGGTCGGCCAGGATGAGCCGCAGCGCCGTCGCCACCCGGTCGGCGCGGGCGCCGCCGCCGATGTCCAGGAAGTTGGCCGGCATCCCGCCGAAGTGCTGGATGATGTCCATCGTCGCCATCGCCAGACCGGCGCCGTTGACCATACAGCCGATGTCGCCGTCCAACTGGACGAAGGAGAGACCGGCCTCGCGCGCGGCCCGCTCTGCGGGGGTCTCTTCGTCAATGTCCCGCAGTTCGGCCAGGTCGGGGTGGCGGAAGAGGCCGTTATCATCCAGGACGATTTTGGCATCCAGCGCCAGCAGGGTTCCCTCCGGCGTGATGACCAGGGGGTTGATCTCCGCCAGCGAGGCGTCGCACTCCACGAAGGAGCGATAGAGCCCCTGGGCGATGCGGCCGAAGTCCCGGTGCAGCGCCGGGGGCAGGCCGATGCCCTTCGCCAGATAGAGAGTCTGGTAGCCCCGCAGGCCCACGAACGGGTCAATGTGGACCTTCTGGATGGCCTCCGGGTGGGTGCGGGCGACCTCTTCTATCTCCACGCCGCCCTCGGAAGACGCCATCATCACCGGGCGGGCGGCGGCCCGGTCCACCACGATGCCCAGGTAGATTTCCTGCTGGATGTCGGCCGCGCGGGCCACCAGCACTTTGCGGACCGGCAGGCCTTTAATCTGGAGAGAGAGGATACGAGCCGCGACCTCCTCGGCCTCCTGGGGGGTTTGGGCCAGTTTGATGCCGCCGGCCTTGCCCCGCCCCCCCACTAGCACCTGCGCCTTGACGACCACCGGACAACCCATCCGCTCCGCCAGGGAGCGAACCTCCTGGGGAGTGGTCGCCACTTCACCTTCCTGGACGGGGATGCCGTACTGGGCAAAGATGCGCTTGGATTGATATTCGTGGAGTTTCACCGGTTGACCTCCGGAAAATCGGATTGAGAAGAACGCGGGGGTATTATACCATAACCGGGAAGCCTGCCAACTTCGTGCTTCTGGCGCAGTTGGCATTTACATCCTGCTGGATTATAATCAGCGTCAACGCAGGTTGACGCCCGGCGCGAAGCGTCCAAGGAGGCCGATTTCCAATGCGCTTGTAGGGGCAACCCTCGTGGTTGCCCCATCTGGGGCAGGGTGGGGCAGGGGCAAGCCCTGCCCGGGTTCCTCACCCCACCCCCCGACCCCCTCCTCTGAACTTTGGCTTTTGGGGCGATGGGGCGGAAAAGAAAGTTTAAAAGCCACCCCGAACCGACGAGGTGGGGTAAAAAGAAAATATTTTTCATTGCGGCGGCGAAGCCGCCGCAATGAAAAATATATTCTCTTTTATCCCGCTGGCGAAAAGGCCAAACTTGCGGGGAGGGGGTAGCGGCGCGGCCGCTGGGGGTGGGGCCTCACCCCACCCCCAGACCCCCTCCCCTCTCCCGAACGGAGTTCGGGAGAGGGGCCGGGGGTGAGGTGAGCCGCCGGGGGAGGGGTGAGGCCGC
>DAOTWL010000061.1:0-15759 GCA_034435875.1 Anaerolineae bacterium | reverse complement strand
CGCGGGGGGCCGGACATCCGGCGTCGGAGATAGCGTTGGGGTTCTCAAACCGGCACAACCGGCGACCAGAAGGGCCGGCGGGATACAGAGTAGAATCCACACCTGATTTCTGGGCATTCCCTGCCTCCTTCAGTCTGTACAGGCCTGGCGGCCAGGTGGCGCAGGCTGTTAGCCCAAGGGTCCTAACTTTTTCGGTGCGCTTGCCTCACCCCTCCCCCTGCCCCTCCCTCAAGTTTGGCCTTTTCGCCAGCGGGGTAAAAGAGAATATATTTTTCATTACGGCGGCTTCGCCGCCGCAATGAAAAATATTTTCTTTTTACCTCACCTCGCCGGTTCGGGGTGGCTTTTAAATTTTCTTTTCCGCCCCTTCGCCCAAACAGCCGAAGTTCAGGGAGGGGATCGGGGGGTGGGGTGAGGAACCCGGGCAGGGCTTGCCCCTGCCCCACTCTGCCCCAGAGGGGGCAACCGCGAGGGTTGCCCCTACAAGCGCCGGGCGTCAACCCTTCGGGCTGAGCCCTCAGGGCGAAGCCTGCGTTGACGCTTCCTGAAGGGACGACACCGGTCGTCCCTGGGCCGAAGGCCCAGAGAGGCTGACTTCCATCCGTGCAAAGTATATGTTGACTTTTCCCACTTGTCAAATGGCAAGTTTGGAAGTATCATCCTCGGTGAAACTCAGCAGGAGGGACTCCGATGCGCATCGTTCTGGACGCTATGGGTTCCGACGGCCGGCCAGTGCCGGACGTCGCCGGTGCGGTGATGGCGGCGCGGGAGTGGGGGGACGACATGATCCTGGTCGGCCCCGAGGAGGTGGTGCGGGCCGAACTGGCAAAGCACGACACCTCAGGCCTCCCCATCACCGTCGTCCATGCTCCCGAAGTCATTGACATGCACGAGCACACCGACGCAGTGAAGCGGAAACGGGACGCTTCCATCCGCGTCGGCATGCGCATGGTCCGGGACGGACAGGCCGACGCCTTCGTCTCCGCCGGGAATACTGCCGCTGTGCTGGCCTCCGCCATTTTTGACCTGGGCCGCATTCGCGGCATCAAACGGCCCGCCCTGGCGACGATTTACCCGGTCGCCCCGAACCCCCTCCTCCTCCTGGATAACGGCGCCACTGCTGACTGCAAGCCGGAATACCTCCTCCAGTTCGCCCGGATGGGCGTCGCCTACGTGGAAAGGGTCTGGGGCATTTCCAATCCCCGGGTCGGGCTGGTCTCCAACGGCGAGGAGCCGGATAAGGGGAACATGCTGGTACGGGATACGTATGCCCTGCTGGCCCGGAGCGACCTCCACTTTGTGGGCAACGTGGAGCCCAAAGAGGTCACCCGGGGCGCCGCCGATGTGGTCCTCACCGACGGCTTCACCGGCAACGTGATGTTGAAGACGACGGAGGCCATCGCGTCGTTCCTCTTCCGCTTCCTGCGGCGGGAGTTGACCGGTGGCACGCGGAACAAAGTCGCGCTGGTGCTCTTGCTGCCGGGGCTGGTGGCGATGTTGCCCGGGCTGGCGCTGCTGGTGCCCTCCCTGCGGCGGGTGGCGAAACGGCTGGACTACGCCGAATACGGCGGCGCGCTGCTGATGGGGGTGAACGGCGTGGTCATCATCGGGCACGGCCGCTCCAACGCCAAAGCGGTGAAGAACGCCATCGGGCAGGCCCGGCGGGCCGTGCTGGGCAACGTCCTGGAAGCGGTGCGCGCGGGGGCCGCGCTGGCCGTCCCCGAAGGAGAGGACGAATGAGCCGTCCCCGGGTTGTCGTCACCGGCGTGGGCGCGGTCACTCCGCTGGGACTGACCGCCGGGGAGACCTGGCAAGGGCTGCTGACGGGCCGCTCCGGCATCGGCCCCATCACCCAGTTTGACCCCTCCCACCTGCCGGTTCGTATCGCCGGGGAGGTGAAGGGGTTTGACCCGGCCCGCTACCTGCCCCTGAAAGAAGCGCGGCGTATCTCCCGTGCCTCCCAACTGGCCTTGGCGGCCGCGCAGGAAGCGCTGGCGATGGCAGGACTGGCGCCGCCGCTGGGGGAGCGGGCCGGCGTGGTGGTCGGGACCGGGATCGGGGGGCTGGAATGGGCCTTCGCCCAGGCGCGCGTCCTCTGGGAGCGAGGCTGGGAGCGGGTCAGCCCGTTCGGCGTCACGGCCTCGCTGGCGAACATGCCCTCCCATCACATCAGCCAGTGGGCCCAGGCGCTGGGGCCGATGCTGACCCCGGTCACCGCGTGCGCGGCCGGAACCCAGGCCGTTGGGGAGGGGGCGGAGGTCATCCGGCGCGGCGCCGCCGATGTGGTGATCGCCGGAGGGGTGGAGGGGTTCGTCCATGAGGTCGCCATCGCGGACTTCGCGGCCATGCGGGCCATCTCCACCCGCAACGACGAGCCTCCGCGGGCCAGCCGCCCCTTTGACGCCCAGCGGGACGGATTCGTGCTGGCGGAGGGGGCGGGCGTCCTGGTCCTGGAGCGTCTGGAACACGCGCAGGCGCGCGGCGCCCCCATCCTGGCGGAGGTGCTGGGGTGGTCCTCTTCGTCGGACGGGTTTCACGTGGCCCAGCCGGACCCGGAAGGACAGGGGGCCATGCGGGCGATGCGCTGGGCGCTGGCCGATGCGGGGATACACCCAGAGGAGGTGGATTACATCAACGCGCACGGCACGGCGACCCCCCTCAACGACGTCGTGGAGACGCGGGCCATCAAGGGGGTCTTCGGTCCCCACGCCTACCGGGTCCCGGTCAGCGCCACCAAGTCCATGACCGGCCACGCGATGGGCGGGTCGGGGGCGATAGAGGCGGTGGTCTGCGTGCTGACCCTGCGGGACGGGGTCATCCACCCCACCGTCAACCTGGAGGCGCCGGACCCGGAATGTGACCTGGATTACGTCCCCGGGCAGGCCCGCCGGGCCCGGGTGCGGGTGGTGCTCTCCAACTCGTTCGGGCTGGGCGGCCAGAACGCCTGTCTGGTGCTCGGGGCCTGGGAGATGTAGGACGGCCTTTCCAGGCCGTCCGGACGGGCGAATCCAGGCCGTCCGGACGGGCGAAAAAGCCCGCCCTACAGGAGGACAGATGCGCATTGTTGCCAACGAAAAACATATCCGCCGCCGCGCCTTCATCGGGCGCTACGCCAGCATCGCCGGCCTGCTGGTCCTGCTGGTATCGTTCATCCTTTCCATCTTCTGGACGCGCGAGTCGGCCCTGATCCCGCTGGGGATGTGGCTGGCGCTGATGCTCGGGGTGGGGCTTTCCATCGTCGGCGGCTACTATGCCGAACGGTTTGAGGGGCCGCGCGCCCCCTACCGGAGCGTCCGGGAGGCGCTGAAGGGGCTGGATAACCGCTACACCCTCTACCAGCACGTCCTCCCCTCCCCCCACGTCCTGCTGGGGCCGGACGGCCTGACGGTGCTGGTGGTCCGTTCCATCCCCGGCCAGGTGACCTATACGAACGGCCGCTGGAAATGGCGGCAACGGTTCAAATTCCTGCGGGCGCTGGCCGGACAGGAGGGATTGGGGGTGCCGGAAGCGGACGTGGAGTACGAACTGCGGCGGATGGCCCGCTACCTGGGCAGGATTCTGCCCGACGTCTCGGTCCCGATGCGGGGGGTGGTCCTGTTCACCCATCCGGACGTCAAACTGGAGGTCAAGGACCCGCCGGTCCCCGTCCTGCTGGCGCGCAAGTTCAAGGACTGGCTGCGGGGCCCCGGGGCGGCCAAGGCGATGCCCGCCGCCGCGCGTCGGCAACTGGAGGAGGCGCTACCGGGAGGAGGGTAGATGAAGCAAGTCCCTCCGGAGTTGTTAGCGACGATTGGGCAGAGACTGGGGGACGGCCTGAAACCGGAGAAGGTCATCCTCTTTGGCTCTCCCGCTTACGGCACTCCCACGGAATCCAGCGATATAGACCTGCTGGTTGGGGTTCCAGAGGCGCCAGAACCCCGTTACCGCCGGGCCCGCAAGGCGTATGCCTGTCTCTGGGGAATCACCGCCCCTGTGGAAATCATCGTGGCGACCCCGCAGGAAGGGGAGAGGACTTCTTTCCTGCTTCGGGCGATGCGGGAAGGAAGAGTGCTTTATGGATGAGGCAAAATATAGCGCGGATGCCGGCAGAGGCCCTCACCCCGCCTCACCCCCGGCCCCTCGCCCGCTCGCCTTCGGCGGCGGGCGAGGGGAGGGAGTTAAGGTAGGGGTTTTGCGGCGGCCGAAGGCCACCGCAAAATCCCTCTCCCTTTCCCCCTCCCCCAGGAGGATGATGAGAAAAGTTCTTTTTGCCTTTCTTTTGTTGCTGGCCACCGCGTGCCAACCGGCGGTATCCCCTACCCCGCCGCCGACGGCCACGCCGGTGGATGACGCCCGCTACGTCCAGATGAGGGAGCGAATGGTGATTGAGACCATCCAGGCCCGGGGAATCCGGGATGAACGGGTGCTGGAGGCGATGCGCACCGTCCCCCGCCACCTCTTCGTGCCGGAGGAGGAGCGCGATCAGGCCTACGGCGATTATCCTCTACCCATCGGCTTCGGCCAGACCATCTCCCAGCCGTACATCGTCGCGCTGATGACCGAACTCCTGGACCTGAAGCCTGGCGACCGGGTGCTGGAAGTGGGCACCGGCTCCGGCTACCAGGCCGCCGTCCTGGCCTCCATCCCCGGGGTGGAGGTCTATTCCATAGAAATCATCCCCGAACTGGCCAGGAGCGCGGCGGAGCGGCTGAAGGAGTTGGGATACCAGGTGACCTGCAAGCAGGGGGACGGCTACTACGGCTGGCCGGAGTACGCTCCCTTTGACGCCATCATCGTCACCGCCGCGCCGGACCATATCCCTCCGCCGCTGGTGGAGCAACTGGCCGTGGGCGGGCGCATGGTCATCCCGGTGGGGCCGCCGGGCGGGTATCAGGTGCTCTGGAAACTGGTCAAACAGCCGGACGGGGAACTCAAGGCCTACAACTATGGCGGCGTGGCCTTCGTCCCCCTCACCGGGCCGGGGGTCCAGCAGCACCGGATGCAGGAGACCGCCACGCCCAGGCCGAAGTGAGCCCGGCCCCCAGGTAGGCCGCCGCGCCGGCGATCAGGACGGCCCGGAAGCCCCAGGAGAGGGCCATCAGGGCCGCCAGGACGGAGGCGACGACAGAGAGCGCGCCGTTGACGCCCCAGGCCCAGGGCACCAGCGCCGGTTCCCGCTCCTGCAGGGCCTCCAGAAGGCGCGGGAAGGGCATCCCCATCGCCACCCCCAGCGGGGCCAGCCCCAGGCCGGTTACCGCCGCGCGCGCCCAGAACGGAAGCCCCAGGAGCGGCTCCGAAAGCAGGGACATCCCCAACCCGTAGAGGACGACCATCCCCACCACCCCACCCAGCGCCCGGCGCGGCGGGACGCGCGCCGATAAAAGACTCCCCAGTCCCGAAAACAGCAGCAGTGCCCCCAGCACCCCCGCCATCGCGTAGGCCGGATGCCCCAGAAACAGGATGAACCGCTGGAGGAGGGGAATTTCCACCAGCATAAAGGCCAGCCCCAGGAAGCCGAAGGGGGCCATCCTCACCCCTCCCCCTGCCCCCTCCCCTCTCCTGACCTTCTGGTCAGGAGAGGGGAGGGGGTGCCGCCGAAGGCGGCGGGGGGGGGGTGAGGCCAGCGGCAGGAGGATCAGGACGGCCGCCGCAACGATAGAAATCCCCAACAGCGCCAGCGGCACCAGATACCCCGCCCCCCCGAACGGCTGCCAGACGTGGCCCGCCATCGCCAGCACCTCCGGTATCTGCCGCCAGCGGAAAAAGTGGCCGAAGAACGGGCGGTCGTCGGTGGGCGGCGCGACGTCAAAGGGGGAATCGGCCAGCCAGCGGGCCCGGTCTTCGGCCCCCATCAGCCCGACAAAGGCCCGATAGTGCTCCGGGGTGGGCATCACGTTGTAGCGGTTGGCCTCCTCAGGGCGGATGTCCGGCGCGTAGACCAGGTCCAGGGACCGGGCGGCGGCGAATTCCCGGATCGCGGCCCGTTCTTCCGGGGTGAATGGCCCCCGGCGGGCCAGGATGAGCACCTGGTTGTAACTGCGCAGGGCGACCAGAGCGCGCACCGGGTCGCCGCCGGTCCGCTCCACCGCCTCCAGGGCCAGTGCAAAGGCCCGCACCTCCTCCGAGGGCGGCGACTGGGCCCAGCGGACGACCACCAGCAATCCCCCCTCGGTCAGGCGGCGCATCGCAGCGACGAATCCCTCCACCGTGTAGCGGTAGTTCTCCGCCAGACTGTAGGCGCCGGAGGTGACAGGGTGGTACGGCGTGGAGAGGGCGAAGAGGATGACATCGTACGGGGGGCCGGCGCGGGCCAGAAAAGCCCGCCCGTCCTCCACAAAGAGCGAGACATCGGGGCGGCTGTAGAGGTCTCCTGCCCAGGCCCCCTGCGCGCGGACGGCGGCGACGACCAGCGGGTTCGGCTCCACCGCCGTCACCGACCGGGCCCCCTCCGCCAGCGCGACCCAGAGGTCCCAGCCGCCGCGCGGGTCCAGCACCAGCGCGCGGGCCCCGGGCCGCAGGCGGTACGGCAGCGCGGTCAGCAAGCAATCGGTCAGCGGGGCCAGTTCCGCCGGGTCGGAGACGTGGGTAACGGGGCTGAGGTCGTCCCCGTCCACGAAGAGCGCCCGCTGGGGCGGCGGCTGTCCCCGGCAGGCGATGCCCTGCCCGGGGAGACTGCGGATCAGGGAGGACTCCACCACGTCCACCCGGGAGATGCCGTTCCAGGCGTGCAGGAGCAGTCGGCTATCCGGGTACTGCAGGGCATAGGAGAGGCCCTTGTAGGGGGAGAGGCGGATTTGGAGGACGGGCGGGGGCCGGAAGGCAGTCAGCAGCAGCCCCCCGGCCACGGCCAGTTGGAGGAGGGCGGCGGGCCATCGGGGGCGGGAGAAGAGGAGGGCCGAAAGTCCGCCCAGCGCAGCGGTCAGGAGGACCATCCCCTCGGCGCCGGTCCGGGACGGCGCCGTCACCGCCAGCAGGCACCCCAACGCCGAGCCGGTCAGATTGGCCGCGTAGGTCCGCCCCACCTGTCCCCGCCGGAGGGAGAGGAGTAGCCCGGTTGCGGCCCCTGCGCAGAAGAAGGGGAGGGAAAGGGCCACGTAGTGGAGGGCCAGGATGCCCCACTGCCGGCCGTCCAGCACGACGCGGAAAGAGTCAAAGGGGAGGGCCTGCGTCAGCCCGTAGGAGCCGGGGGCGCCGAGGGCGAAGCCCCAGGCCAGGAGCGTGAGCGCGCGCTCCGGACGGCGAATCCGCCCTCCAGCCAGGCTCAGGAAGGTCCCGCTGGCGCCGAAGCCCAGCAGGGCCAGGCTGACCGTCATAAAGGCGAAGTGGTAGAACTGGGCGACGGAGAAGAGGCGGGTGAGGTTGACCTCAAAGGCCAGCGCGGCGGCGGAGAGCAGGAAGAGGCCCAGGAGGTTACAGGTCGCAGGTCGCATGGAGCAAGGCGCAGGTCGCAGGGAGCAAGGCACAGGTCGCAGGGAGCAGGGCGCAGGGCACAGAATTGGTCCATTCTATCATCTGTCTTCCTCAGGCGATGTCTTCCTGCTCCCGCAGGCGGATGCTCTGGCGGACGTAGTAGAGGGCCAGGGATTCGCCAATGCCACCGGCGATGCGGCGGCTCACCTGTGCGGCCACGTCCACAGGATAAAGCGCCCCCCGTTCGGTCGGGCAGAGGACGGTCAACTGCCCGCCGGCGCCCTGGTGGACGGCCCACTCCCCGTTGTGGCGTCGCCGGAAGACCTCCCCCAGAAAGGCGACCCAGAGAATCTGGAGCGGCTTCGTCGGCGACGGGGTGCGCTCAATCCACTCGTCCAGGAACTGGAGGGCGGTCGCGTCATAGCGAACCGGCTGACCGGCGAATCGCTCCAGATACTGCCGGGCCTGCTCGGCCAGTTCCACCAGTTGTCGGGCGCGATCGGGGCTCAGGAGTTGCAGCGATGAATCCATCATGGCCATCCGATGACAAAGTATATCACAAAAGCCTTCGGTCGCAAGCGGCTACGGGGCACCTCTCCTCACCCTCCCCGGGATGGTTCATCATTGGTGGCAATTTTTGTCCTCACCCCACCTCACCCCCGGCCCCCATAAGCGTTAACTTCAGGGGCTGTGTCGGTTGGGTCGCCGCTCCGGAAGCCGACTGAAGTCAGCCTCTTTTGCCGATTCCGCTATCCTATGTTAGAATATCCGTTCGCAACAGAGGCAAAATGGAGCGGATCATCGTCCGGGGCGCCCGGCAACACAACCTCAAAAACATCACTGTGGAGATTCCCCGCAACCGCCTCGTCATCATCACCGGCATCTCCGGTTCGGGGAAGTCCTCCCTGGCCTTTGACACCATCTTCGCCGAGGGACAGCGCCGCTACGTGGAGTCCCTCTCCGCCTACGCGCGCCAGTTCCTGGGGGAGATGCAGAAGCCCGACGTGGACTCCATTGAGGGCCTCTCCCCCGCCATCTCCATTGACCAGCGGGGCGTCTCCCACAACCCCCGCTCCACCGTCGGCACCGTCACCGAAATCTACGACTACCTCCGCCTCCTCTACGCCCGGATCGGCGTCCCCCACTGCCCCCAATGCGGCCGCGAGGTGACCCGCCAATCCGCCCAGCAGATTGTGGACGCGGTCCTGGCCCTGCCGCCGGGCACCCGTTTTCAGGTACTGGCCCCCCTCGTCAAGGACCGCAAGGGCCACCACCAGTCCGTCTTTGAGGACATCCGCAAGGCCGGCTTCGTCCGCGTCCGGGTGGACGGCGTCGTCCGGGAAGTGGACGAGGAGATAGAACTGGACCGCTACAAACTCCACACCATTGAGGCGGTGGTGGACCGGCTCATCATCCCCGAGGAGATAGATGACGGCTTCCGCACCCGCCTGACCGACTCGGTGGAGACGGCGCTCCGGCTGGGCGACGGCATCGTCATCATCAACGACGTCTCCGCCGAACCGCCCCGGGACCTCCTCTACTCCGAACATCTGGCCTGCCCGGTCTGCGGCATCAGCCTGCCGGAGATGGAACCGCGCACCTTCTCCTTCAACAGCCCCCACGGCGCCTGCCGGACCTGCCAGGGGTTGGGGACGCGGACCGAACTGGACCCCGACCTCATTGTCCCCAACCCGGACCTATCGCTGGAGGAGGGGGCCATCGTCGCCTGGAACACCGACGACCACGATGGCTACTACTGGCAACTTTTGGAGGCAACCGCCCGCCACTACCGCATCCCCACTGACGTCCCCTGGCGGCAACTGACCCCGGCCCAGCGGAACATCATTCTCTACGGGAGCGGCGGCGAGGAAGTCCCCATCACCTACACCGCGCGGGACGGCGGACGGCGCATCTACCGCACCCCCTTTGAGGGGGTCATCCCCAACCTCCAGCGCCGCTACCGGGAGACGACCTCGGACTACATCCGCGCCCAGATAGAAGAATTTATGACCCGTCGGCCCTGCCCGGCCTGCGGCGGCGCGCGCCTGCGGCCCGAGGCCCTGGCCGTCACCGTGGGCGGCAAGAACATCTACGAACTGACCCGCTGGCCCGCCAGCCATCTCCTGGCCTGGCTGGACGACCTGAAAGGCCGTCTCACCGAGAAAGAGCGCATCATCGCCGACCGTATCCTGAAGGAAGTCCGCTCCCGGCTCCAGTTTATGGTGGACGTCGGGCTGGACTACCTGACGCTGGACCGGACCGCCGACACCCTCTCCGGCGGCGAGGCCCAGCGCATCCGCCTGGCGACCCAGATCGGCTCCCAACTCACCGGTGTCCTCTACGTCCTGGATGAGCCGACCGTCGGCCTCCACCAGCGGGATAACGCCCGGCTCATCCGTACCCTCCAGGCGATGCGGGACCTGGGGAACACCCTCCTGGTGGTGGAGCACGACGAGGCGATGATCCGCTCCGCCGACTGGATCATAGACCTGGGGCCGGGGGCCGGAGAGAAGGGGGGAGAGGTCGTCGTCGCCGGGACGCTGGAGGAGGTCCTCAACCACCCCGTCAGCCTGACGGGGGCGTATCTCTCCGGACGGCGGCGGATTTCTGTCCCCCGCCAGCGCCGCCCCGGCAACGGTCAGTTCCTGGTGATTCGCGGGGCGCGGGAGCACAACCTGAAAAACATAGACGTCCGCATCCCGCTGGGGATGTTCGTCTGCATCACCGGCGTCTCCGGCTCCGGCAAGTCCACCCTGCTGGTGGACGTCCTCTACCGCCGCCTGGCGCAGATGCTCCACGGCGCCCGGGAGCCTGCCGGGGAGCACGACGCGGTGGAGGGGACGGAGCACATAGACAAAGCCATCAACATAGACCAGTCGCCCATCGGGCGGACGCCCCGTTCCAACCCGGCCACCTACACCGGCCTCTTCGGCCCCATCCGCGACCTCTTCGCCGCGCTGCCGGAATCCAAAATTCGCGGCTACCGGGCCGGACGGTTCTCCTTCAACGTCAAGGGGGGCCGCTGCGAGGCGTGTGAGGGGCATGGCGTCCTGCGGATTGAGATGCAGTTCCTGCCCGACGTCTACGTCCCCTGCGACGTCTGCCACGGCCGGCGCTACAACCGGGAGACGCTCCAGGTCCGGTACAAGGGGAAAAACATCGCCGAGGTGCTGGATATGACGGTGGACGAGGCGGCGGAGTTTTTCGCCGCCTTCCCGGCCATCCGGCGCAAGTTGCAGACGCTGCAGGACGTGGGCCTGGGGTACATCCGCCTGGGCCAACCCGCGCCGACGCTCTCCGGCGGGGAGGCGCAGCGGGTGAAACTGGCGCGGGAGCTCTCCAAGGTCGCCACTGGACGGACTCTCTACGTCCTGGATGAGCCCAGCGTCGGCCTGCATGCGGCGGACGTGGACAAACTGGTGGCCGTCCTGAACCGGCTGGTGGACGCAGGCAATACGGTGGTCATCATAGAGCACCACCCGGACATCATCAAGGTGGCGGATTGGATCATAGACCTGGGGCCGGAGGGGGGCGACGCCGGGGGGTGGGTAGTGGCCGAGGGCCGGCCCGAGGACGTGGCGCGGGTGGAGGCCAGTTACACCGGCCAATTCCTGCGGCGGATTCTGAGGGCGGACGCGGATCAACGCGGATGAACGCGGATTTTTCTGTTTTTCACCCCGGTCGTAGGGGAGGGGGAGCCGGAAGGGGCATAAGCGTTAACTTAGGCTGGATTGGGCTCTTCACTTTCTGCCGCCCGGGGCGCCGATGGGACCTCACCCCTCTCCCGGCGGCTCACCTCACCCCCGGCCCCTCTCCCGAACGGAGTTCGGGAGAGGGGAGATGCAGAGTACGCAGAGACTTTGCTTTAGAACTTGGCGCTCCAGCATCTCTGGAGTGAGTTTTTGCGGTGGAGTCAACTTTGGGATTTTTCCAAAGTCCCTTTGAAATCCGGTTACCCGACCGGGTTGCCCGTTGGGACGTTTTCTGGTAATATACAGTTGCACCGGAGCAGTTCCATCTGCGCGAGGAGAACAGCTATGAAAGTCCTCTCCTATAACCCTGAACTCTGCGTTGGCTGCCACATCTGCGAGGAGGTCTGCGCGGAGACCTGGTTCAAGACCCCCGACGCGGCGAAATCCAGCATCGTGATCCGGGATGAGGGTTCGGGTCCCTTGCAAGCCACGTTCTGTGTGCAGTGCGGCGAGTGCATTGCTGTCTGCCCGACCCAGGCCCTGTATCGGGATAAACAGGGCATCGTCCGGTTGCGCAAGCAACTCTGTGTGGGGTGCCTCTCCTGCGTGGGCTTCTGCCCGTATCTGGCGATGTTCTACCATCCCGATCTGCTGGAGCCGTTCAAATGCGTGGCCTGCGGGCAGTGCGTGAAGGAGTGCCCCGCGGACGCGCTGGCTCTGGTGGAGATGCCCACTCCCACACCGTAGACGTCAGCCAGTGCCCCCCGGGCCGCTGAGAGATGATGGCCTCCCTTCAACACCGTCCGGAGGGGGTGGAGGGCAAACACAACAGGGGTTGGAGCGGCCACATTGCGGCCGCTCCAACCCCTGTTTTCTATAGCAGGCAGAGCACCCCTTACTGAACGCGAATCCGGCTCAGCAGCAGAAAATCCCGACCGTCCCCCAGACGGAGACGCTCGCCTGTATCGGGGCGGTAGAGGCCGATCTCCACCTCGTAGAAGCCCGGCGGCGTTTCTGGCTTCACCCGCAGCGTGTAGGTCTCCCGGTATACCTCCCCGGCCTGCCACTGAGACGTAGGCGGGGTCGGGGGTCGGTCCTCCTGTCCCCAGAGGGTCTGCGGCGGCTCCAGGATATGGGTGAAGACGGTGTAGTCATGCTCCGTGGGGCCGAGGGCCCGCCAGTACAGGGTCAGCACTACCGTGTCGCCGGGGTGCACCCGCCTGGGGGCCATCTCATACCCCACCAGTTCTATCCGGTCGCCGAAGCGGTAGGAGACCGGGTTGGGGTACGGGCCAGGACGGGGCCGGAGCACCAATTCTCCGAAAGAAACGTAGCGCAAGTTGTCAGCCTGCCCCGCAATGGGCATCCGCTCCCAGGTCCGCCGGTCGTAGAAGCCCATCATCAGTGAAAGGCGCGCGGGGGCCACAGCGGTCGCGGGCACCCGGAGGCGGAAGACCTCTGCCCAGCGCTCCCTGGCCTGGAGTTGGGTCGCCCGGACCAGCCCCTGACGGGGGTAGCGGTCATCCTGGGCCAGGATAATTTCCAAGTCGTCCACCAGGTGGACGAAGAGGCTCCAGTCCCGCGTGGGGAGCCGAAGGGTTTCCAGATAGAGCGTCAGGCCTACGGTTTCCCCGGGCTCCAGCGAGGACGGATGGAGGTCGTACCCCAGCAGGCGGAACTCGTCGCCGAAGGTTGCCTCCAGCGGGTTGGGGATCTCTGCCGGAATGGGGAGGTTGGGAGGACGGTAGGCTGGAGCGATCCAGAGGACCGGCGCCAGCAGGGCCAGGGTTCCCAGGAAGACAGGGGGGAGGAGCCTCACCCCACTCCCGCCGCCTTCGGCGGCACCCCCTCCCCTCTCCCAAACTCTGTTTGGGAGAGGGGCGGGGGTCAGGGGGAAGGGTGAGGAAAGTAACCGCGCCACTTGCTCCCAGCCGACCCACAGTCCAAGGGAGATGGGCCCGATGGCAGGGAACATCAGCCGCCCCTGCGAGGCGGGGGTCTGAGCGGTCCAGCGCAGGAAGGCGGCGAAGAGGACGGCCACATACCCCAGAAGCCCCAGCCCGATGACCCACCGTTCCCCCCAGGTGCGGGTGCGGACGGCGCGGGCCAGCCCCCGGCCCACCCGGACCAGAAGCCCCAGGGTTGCCAGCCCGGTCCAGGCATCCAGCACCCGGTATATCCACACCGGCATCAGGACGTTCATCCCACCGAAGACACCCCAGAAGGACCAGCAGAAGCCCTGAAACTCCCGCAGGAGGTCAGCAGGAGTGGCAGCTCGCCGCCCGACGATGTCCAGCATCACGGAAAGGCCGAAAGGGTCGCGGTATAGAACCCAATTGCGCCAGAACCACCAGCTGCAGAGGGCCAGGGCGAGGGCAAAGGTTATCACAGGAGTGACCGCTTTCTGGAGCGGGCGCGGTGCCCGGACGGCGAGAACCACCAACGCCAGGGGCCAGAGGGTCAGGCCGCTCAGTTTGGCCAGCGCGGTGACGCCCAGCAGAGCGCCCAGCAAGACGGCGCGGGGCCAGGAGAGCCCTCGCCGCCAGATGACGGCCAGAAGCCAGAGGCCGGCGGCGGTGGCAGCGTTGACCAGCGCGTCGTTGTTCACTGAGGCGGTGATAAACAGGAACATTGGGTTGAGAGCAACCAAGAGACCGCTCCCTATGGCCCAGTCGGGGCGGTCGGGGAAGAGCAGGCGCACCGCGTTCACTGTCGCCAGGACGGTTAGCAGGCCCAGTGCCACCGAGACCAGCCGCCAGAGGTGAAGGGTGAGGACGGCACCGCGCCAGGGAAATCGTTCTGCGGGGCTGTGAAGCACCTGGTTGCGATTGGCGATTCTGGAAGCATCTCCAGGCCAGGCATATGGGTTACGATGATAGATTTTCTCAAAGTCATCTACAGGGAGGCCCACCCCGCGCGTCAGCGCGGCTAGAAAAGCGTAATAAAGCGGCGGCTGACTGCCTTCCTGTCGCCAGGGTGTCTCTTCCCCTTGGCGCTGAATGGGGAGCCCCTGCCCCTGGGCCAGATGGACCGTCATACCGATATGCCACATCTCGTCGGATGACTCAAAAAGAGGATTTATCGCACTATGGAAAAGGGCAAAGGTCAGATAGAGGGCCAAAAGAAGGTAGAGAAATTTCGGCGTTTTCCCCAGGCGTTCTGACATCATTGGTGCAAAATCCTGAGGCATTACTGGCCTCCTTGTCCTCTAATCCTGATGAAGCCCAGAGTGAAGGCATCCTGATAGACTCTTTTTCTCTGGTCCAATTGATACGCGGCGAGCCGCTCCATAGTTTCAAACTTATACATCCCTGCAACAAGTCGTAAATATCCTTGAGAGAGGGAAAGGTTCTCTGGAAGTTGCAAAATATACCTGTCTCTCACTGCTCTTCCTGCCTTCCAGCGGCATGTAGGATAGTAGCCCAGGCCAGGATATGTGTCCACCTGAGCTACAACCTGCTCGCCGCTTTCCCCTTGGGCGAGAAGTTGAACAAAAACGCTATAACGCTCGGAGGTCGGCTTCAATAACTGCCAGATTATCATAACCTTTAAATCATCGCCAGGAGTCAAGGATTCTTTGTCGTACGTATAACTAATCAGAGCGATCTGGTCGTTTAAAAAACCTATCGGCTTATCTATTAGAGGTTGAACGGCCAGAGAATAATCGGGTATCAAAACGCCAAATAAAGCGTAAAGGGCCAGCAGACCAAAGAGAGCGCACCAGAGGGAAGAAACCCATCGGTAAGGAAGGAGGTTCTTAAGCCCCCAAGCTATCAAAAGCATCACGGCACCGCTTGTGGGGAGCAAATATCTCCCGCCGCCTGTAAAGTGCTTAACAGAGATCAGGAGAAGGGAAAAAATGATAGACATAAATAAAAGGGAGTATAGGCATATTATATTGATAAAAGCGGGAGAGGCGATCTCCCGTTTTTTCAGTGATGCTGATTCCATCCTGCGAGACATCAGAAATAGCCTCTGCAGACCCCGGAGCAGGCCGATTAATCCTGCAAGCATTATCGTTCCATATGTCCAATACATCCACGGCGGACCGTAAAGAAGACGGCCTGGACTGAAGTCCAACCAGAAAGATTTCCAGATAAACACGATCATTTCGTAAAGAGCTCCCGGGCTTGCCTCCGGTTTAGGAGAAAGCCCAAATAAAGCGAAGGGGTCGCCAAACAGGAGATAATTTCTTGCAAACCAGGGAAGGGGCAGGAGAAGTCCCCCGAGCGCCGCTATGATACCTCTCATTTTCTCCTTGCCAGAACCAGGGGATTTCAACGCAAGGAAAGGCAGCAAAACGAAAGAGAGAAGCCCGCTCAGTTTGCTCAGAGTAGCCAGCCCAGCGAAAAGACCGAAAATGGCACCCCTTCGAAAAGTCAGACCATTTTTAAGGACATCGGTGGCAACAACCAGGGCCAACGCCATAAAGGAGGCAACAGCCGCATCATTGCTGACAGCTGTAGTAATAAAGTCAAACGTTGGCAAGAGGGCAAGACCTGCACTCCCCATCAAAGCAATCTCCTTAGAACAGAAGCGCAGTCCCATTAGATAGGTGGCAATAATCGCTGTTATTCCAAAGCCAAGGGAGAAAAAACGAAGCAGATAAACAGCTTTCGCTGCCTGACTGGGACAAGGAACAAAAAGGTTGTGATTCCCTTTTACAGTACTGAGAAAA
>DAOTWL010000060.1:0-5968 GCA_034435875.1 Anaerolineae bacterium | reverse complement strand
TGCGACGTGTCATTCCACCTCTATGCTCTCCACCAACAATTCCTTCCCGCCGACCGCGACCGGCCGCAGCGCGCCGCACTCCGGACAGGTCCAGTCCGCTCCATCCGGCTCGTACTCCGTCCCGCAATCCAGACAACGAAACCGGGCCGGCACATGCCGGAAGGTCAACTCCGCCCCCTCCGCCGGAGTCCCCTTGCTGACGAAGTCAAAATAGAACTGAATGTACTCCCCTACCAGTCCGGAGAGTTCCCCGATGACCAGATTCACCTTCAAGATACGACTCGCCCCGGCCCCCTGCGCGTGGGCCAGGGCGATGTCCAGGATGGATTGGGTGACAGAGAGTTCGTGCATTGTCCGAAACGGAGTACGGAATACCGACTTTACGTATTCCGTACTTCGTATTCCGTGACCGGCTCCACCCGTACCGCGCAGACCTTATACTCCGGGATTTTGGCGACGGGGTCCAGCGCGGCGTGGGTGAGGGCGTTGGCGGCCGCCTCCGCGTAGTGGAAGGGGATGAAGACGACGCCGGGCCGGATGCGCTCCGTCAGCCGCACTGCGAGCTCTATCTCACCCCGACGGCTCACCACCCGCACCCGCCGCGCGCCGTCCAGGCCGATACGGGCGGCATCCTCCGGATTCATCTCTACATACGGCTCCGGTGCCTCCTGCTCCAGTTTGGGCGACCGGCGGGTCATCGTGCCGGTGTGGTACTGGAACATGATGCGGCCCGTGGTGAGGATGAAGGGGTACTCCTCATCCGGCAGTTCGGCGGCCTCCTGGAACTCTACAGCGTGGAAGCGGCCCAGGCCCCGGGTGAACTTCTCCCTGTGAAGGTACGGGGTGCCGGGATGGTCGGCCGACGGCACGGGCCACTGCAGGGAGCCCTCCCGGTCCAGCCGCTCGTAGGTGACGCCGCCGTAACTGGGCGTGACGCGGGCGATTTCATCCATCACCTCGGCGGGGGAGGCGAAGTCAAAGCCCGACGCGCCCAGCCGCTGGGCGAGCATGCAGATGATTTCCCAATCGGCCTTCGCCTGGCCCGGCGGGTCCACGGCCTTCTGTATCCGCTGGATGCGCCGGTCGGTGGCGGTGAAGGTACCGTCCTTCTCGGCGAACGACGCCGCCGGCAGGACGACGTGGGCCAGTTGGGCCGTCTCCGTCAGGAAGATGTCCTGGACGGCCAGGAACTCCAGTTTCTCCAGGCACTCCCGGGCGTGGTGGATGTCGGGGTCGGAGAGGAGGGGGTTTTCCCCCATCACGAAGAGGCCCCGCAGGCGCCCCTCGCCCGCCGCGTTGACCATCTCCACCACGCTCAGGCCGACCTGGTCGGATAGCCCCTCTACGCCCCAGGCGGCCTCAAATTTGGCCTTCGCCTCCGGCGAGGTGACGGGCTGGTAGCCCGGGTAGACGTTGGGGAGGCCGCCCATATCGGAGGCGCCCTGGACGTTGTTCTGGCCGCGCAGGGGGTTGACGCCGCCGCCGGGGACGCCCAGGTTGCCGGTCACCATCGCCAGGTTGGCGATGCTCTTGACGTTATCGGTGCCGGTGGTGTGCTGGGTGATGCCCATCGCGTAGAGGATGGCGGCGGGTTTGTTCTGGGCATATATCCGCGCCGCGGCGCGCAGGTCCTCCGCCGGGATGCCCGTAATCTCCTCCACCCGCTCCGGCGGATACCCCTGGACCACCCGCCACATCTCCTCAAACCCCTCGGTCCGCTTCTGGATGAACTCCTGGTCGGCCAGTTCCTCGGTGATGATGACGTACATCAGCCCGTTGAGCCAGGCGACGTCGGTGCCGGGGCGGGGGCGCAGGTAGAGGTCGGCCAGACGGCCGATCTGGACCTCGCGCGGGTCAATGACGACCACTTTCGCCCCCTGCTCCTTCGCTTTGAGGACGTGGCTGGCAATCAAGGGATGGGCCTCGGTGGTGTTGGAGCCGGTGATGAGGAAGCAGCGGGTGTACTGGCTGAACTCCGGGGTGGAGTTGGTCATCGCGCCACTGCCGAAGGCGGCGGCCAGACCGGCCACCGTGGGGGCGTGTCAGAGACGGGCACAGTGGTCCACGTTGTTGGTCTTGAAGACGGCGCGGGCCAGTCTCTGGGCCAGGTAGTTCTCCTCGTTGGTGCACTTGGCGGAGACCAGGAAACCCAGGGCATCGGGGCCGTAGGTATCGCGGATGTGGGTCAGCCGCTCCGCGACCAGGCCCAGCGCCTCGTCCCAGGACGCCTCCCGGAAGGAGTCCCCTTCCCGGATGAGGGGGGTCGTCAGCCGGTCGGGGTGGTGGACGAAGGCGGCGGCGTTCCAGCCTTTGATGCAGAGTTTCCCCCCGCTAACGGGGTGCTCCTTATCCGGCAGCACACCGACGATTTCGCCGTCCAGAACCTGAAGGTAGAGGCCGCAGCCGGCCCCGCAGTAGGGACAGGTGGTAAGGATGTTGCGGTAGTTCATCGTTCTGCTCCGCTAATCGGTGTAAAAGAAAGATGCCAGGTCTTCGGCAGCAGAATCCGGCGCGCGTCGGCGACGGTCTGGGGGTGCTGGCGCAGGTCAAAGGGTGGGCAGCAGCGGCCGTAGCCGGGGCACGATTCGCCGCAGGTAGAGATGCGGTACCACAGGCCGCCTTCCAGTGGCACCAGACCGCCGCGTACCAGTTTGAGGTTACCCTCAAACTCCTCCCCACCGGCGTAGTCGGCGGTGACGGTATCGCGGTAGCCGGCGCAGCAGAGGCCACCGCCGGGGCAACGCCGGCCGCAGTCGGCGCTCTCAACCAACCGACCGTGCTCGTCTTCAGCCACGATCACGCCGTCCACCCAGCGCGGGTCGTAGGGCGGAGTCCAGGGTGTCCAGTCGGTCGGGGCATTCATCGTTTCTCCTCTCCGCGTCGCTGGATTGAATTCACCACCGAGAATGCAGATGTGGAATGTTGGTATCCAGCAGAAGCCTCATTCCCGTTCCGTCCGCCAGGCCAGAATCTGGTGCTGGAGTTCCACCGAAGTGTAGCGGGTATCCATATCCCGCAGCGCACCGGCCCATTCAAATCGCGGATGAGCCCGTGCCCTCCCCACACGCTTTGCGAGCAGAAATTCAATAAAATCGCGCACTTCCTGCCGAATATCCGCAGGAAGCATCCGCACGATCTCTTCCACGGGATATACCTTCTTGCATCATTTACGCCTCCATGCCCGCCATCAGCCCCTCCGCCAGCGTCAGCGACAGCGGCGGGGCGGCGAAGAGGTCGGCGCCGGGCTCGTAGCCCAGCAGTTCCGCCATGTCCCGCCGCATCAGGTCGTAGAGGACGGTCAGCGGGATGTGGGCCGGGCAGGTCAGTTCGCACTGGCGGCAGCCCACACAACGGGCCGCCATGTGCATCGCCCGAATGAGGTGGAAGGACGGAAAGGGCGGGGCCAGCACCCCCGGCTCCACCCAGAGGGGGTCCTCCAGCGCGCAGGCCGCGCAGAAGCATTCCGGGCAGATGTTGCGGCAGCCGGAGCACTTGATGCACTTGGCGAACTGCTCCCGCCAGAAAGCCCAGCGCTCCGCAAGACCCATCTGCTCGTATTGGGCGACCAACGGATTGGGCGAGCCTGCGGGGGCTGGCGAACCCAATGCGACCGCCTGGGGCCAGCCCTCCGTCTTCGGGAAGGGGGCGTCGCAGTGGCCCTCCTCTGCCTCCTCCGCGGTGCAGGCCACCCCCAGAACATAGAGGCGGTCGGGGTCCACCTGGTTCCGCTTGGCCATCTCCACCAGCGCGCGCAGGTCGCAGGCGCGGGCGACGATGCCCAGGCGGGCCTGCGGATAGCGTTTCTGCAGCAGGGAGACGACCGGGGCCAGTGGATAGCGGGGGGAGAGGACCAGTTCGGAGAGGTCGTCCCCCTGACGGAAGAGATACGGCGCGGTGCCTTCAACCGTCCGCCGCAGGCCGATAACGCCGTCCAGTTCGGGAAGTTTCTCCGCCACGTGGGCGCGCAGGGTGGTCAGAAGGTCATTTGAGTCCATAAAGCGTACTCCTGGCTACGATTTCAATCCCAGCAGGCGCCGGGCAAAACGTCGCACTTTTCGGGCAATCGCGATGGCTATCCGGGCATCCTCCAATGCAGGCTCATCTCCCGGATAGCGAACTTCCACCGCATAAGCCGATAGCCGATCCAGTTCTTCGTCATCTACCGGCACGATGATGCCAGCCTGTTCGCACAAAGCACTTAAAGCAACAAGGTCGTGGGTTTTGGGAAAAGCCCGACCTCGGAAAACCGCAAGGCTTTCAAGTATTTTTCAGCACACTGTTGCGCGTGGAAACAGGCTCCATACCGCAATGGCTGTTTACGGCGAAGCGCGAAGCGGGCGAGCTGATAGTCTTCCTCTGCCCGGGCTGCCCAAGCCAATGGATCAGTCAAGACGCTCATACAGGATATGGCCCTGCTCCATAATCTCTCTGATGAAAAAATCCCCTTCCGCCAGCGCCTGCCGAATTTCTTCGGGAGTCTTGACCAGAATATCCACCGGAAAGAGACGGGGCCGCAGTAACCGAGCGACGGCCAGGTACCGCTCTACCGGGGGAGCAGCGGTCTCCATCACAATGAGCAGGTCTACGTCGCTATCAGGAGTCGCGGTGCCCCGGGCGTAAGAGCCGAAAAGAACGATTTTTTCCGGATGCAGCGCCTGGACCAGCCGCTGGAGCAGTTCTCCAAAAGCCCGGGCGTCTACTTCCGGGAATCCCCGGGCCCGAATCGGGGTAGGAAGGGCTACAGGCGCTCGTTCAGCCATTCCGAATACTCCCCCAGCCAGCGCCGGTAAGCGGCGGCGCCGCGCTCCAGGTCGGCCAGACGCTGACAGCAGATTTCGTACAATTCCTCCGGACTGACCTCGTGGTAGAGATGAACCAGGCGATTCCGGTATCCGGCCAGAACTCGCAGAAGGTCGGCTTCATCAGGAGAAAGAACCCCTCGTTCTTTCAGGACAACAGCGATTTCTTTATATTCGCTCACCCCAACCCCAAATCCTTTGGCCAGGATATGTCGGCCCAGGTCCAGTAGAGCCTCCAGGGCCCGCCGCAGGCAGGACTCCGCCGTCCACAGGTTGCGCCGGTCGGCAAAGAAAGCGTCCCGGTCGGCCAGCGGCAGAGAGCGAATCTCCGCCACCATCCGCTCCACCCAGGCCAGCCGGTCTGCCACCACCCGCCGGGAGAGTCTGCCGGGCGTCATACCGTCTCACCGAAAATCAGTGCAAGCCGTTCCCGCTCCAGTGGAATCAGGTCGCCTGCGCGGCGCAGGATGTAGAGGTCGTACTCGTCGGCGTCGTCCTCGTCGCGGGCGTAGAGGCGCTCGCCCCGGATAATCTCCGCCGCCAGGAACGGGTCTGCATCGTCCAGCGAGACCAGGTCCACCCGATGGACGCCGAAGAGGTCCTCCAGGGCAATCGCCAGCCGGACCTTGTCGTGGACGGAGAGGCGAATCCCCGGCGCGGGCTTCACCCCGATGTCCACGTCGGAGGGGCTGGGGGCCAGCGAGGCGGTCTCCCCGTCCAGCCAGGCCCGCACCTCCCCAGCCCGGCTGCCGAAGGCGTAGAGGATGTCCACGCCGAAGGATTCGCAGAGTTGCTGGAGCGACAAACGACGGGTTGACACTTTGCGATGGGAAGTCCCGCCTCGTCGGGGCAATTCTTCGCATCCCAATGTCTGTAATTTTCGGGCAATTTCCCGGTATTTCATGCCGGAACGACCGTCTCCATCAGGAATGGAGTTTCCAGGTCCACGGTTAGCCGCTGCAGGATGGGCGGCATGGGACGATTGAGGTCTTCATAGGCCTCTATGACCGCTATCAGAGCATCCTTTACATTCGCCAGGGCATCCTCAACTGTATCTCCTTCGGTCACCAGTTCCGGAATCAGGGGGCAGGTGACTGTGTAGCCCCCTCGGGCTGGGGTTCAAACACCAGCGGCAATTTGTAGAACCTCCCGTTCATTCTTCCACCTCC
>DAOTWL010000059.1:0-9120 GCA_034435875.1 Anaerolineae bacterium | reverse complement strand
TCGCAGAGCAGGTCGCGGGCCTCGGCGTCGTCTTTGTGACCCTTCAGCCAGGCCTCCAGGGCGGCGCGGGCTTCCTCGTAGCGGCCGGCCTCCAGGGCCTGGCGGGCGGGGCGCAGGTGGGCCTCCCGCTCCCGCGCGGCGGCGTCACGGTAGGCGGGGTTGATTTTCAGCACGTCGGCGAAGCCCCGGCGGGCCGCCTCCCACGCTCCCTTCTCCAGCGCGGCCTGGGCGGGGCGGTAGTGGCTCTAGCAGAGCAGGTCGCGGGCCTCGGCGTACAGGGGCGCTTGGACGTCCTCCTGCAGGGGAGCCAGGACGCGGCGGCACTCTTCCCAGCGGCCGGCCTCCAGGTGGGCCCGGGCCAGGTCCAGCAGGGCGGTGCGCAGGGCCACGTAGGCGGTCTGCGCCTCGGCGAAGGCGCGGGCGGCCTCCTGGTCGGAGCGGCGGGGGGCGGCAGGTTGGCCGTGCACGGTGGCCGGGGCGCCGGCGATGTGGGCCAGGCCGGCCTTCTCCAGCAGGGCGTGGGCGGCGGCCTCCACGGCGTCGGTGGCGGCCTGCAGGGCGGCGAGACGCGCCTGTTCGGCCTGGAGGACGGTCTCCTCGGCGGCGCGCTCGGCCTCCAGGCGGCGGCGCTCGGCCTGCTCTTCTTCGGCCAGGGCTTGCTCGCCGGCCTGGCGGGCGGCGCGCGCTTCCTGCTCGGCGCGCCGGCGGGTGGCGCGGGCCAGTTCGTAGGCCCGCAGCGCCTCTTGCAGGATCGTTTGCAGGTCTTCAGGCAAGGGTTGTTCGGGCATAACTGAATCTCCTTTCACCACAAAGGCACAAAGGCACGAAGGAAACGTGAAATGTGCTTTTTCACCACAAAGACACCAAGACACGAAGAAACCATGAAATATACTCGGTGTCTTGGTGTTCTTGGTGGTTTTTCACCACAAAGGCACAAAGAAAACTTGAAAAGTGCTTGGTGCCAAAGAGGGGGATAACTCATTTTCTTTTACTTCTTCGTGTCTTGGTGGTTCATTTTAGCACAGTCTCAACTAATACACCGCATTCAACGCAGCCTCCAGCACGTAGGTCAGGTTCTCCAGGGCACGCTGGAAGCGCTCGGTGTCGGCTTCCAGCGGCCCCCAGTAGTACGAGAGGAAGTGCTCGGTGGTGCTGTCGTTCCAGTGCTCGCGGGTCTTTTCCAGTTCCTGACGCAGCGATTGCCAGGCGTAGTAGGTTGTTTCGCGGGCGCTGCTCATTGCTTCCTCCTCATCCTCGGCGCTCCGGCCCGCCGCCGAAGCCTTCCCTGAACTCCGGCGGGGCGGAGGGTCCGCTCGGCGGCACACTCCCCAGGCTATCCAGCGAGATACTGCCGCCCAGGGGTTGCCAGTCGGCCTCGCCCTGGCGGATATACGCCTGACCCTGGCCGGTCTGGGGGTCCACCACCACCGTCACCGCGGGGACGTTCTCCGGGCCGATCTCCTGGACCAGGCGGGCGATGCGCTCGTTGGCCGGGCTCCACTGGGCGGAAGTACGGTCGGCCATGCGGGCAGCTTCGGCGGCGACCCATTCGGGCGAAGCCTGCTCGCCGGCGCGGGTCTGGCTCAGGTCCAGGGCGCCGCCGCGGCGCACTTTGGATTCGGCCACCAGGACGGGGATGCCCGGGGCGGTGAAGACGCGGTCAAAGCCGTGCTTGGGCTGGTCAAAGGGCAGGGGCTGCAGGCCGAACTTTTCGCTGAGCACCTGGGCGGCGATCTCCTCGCCCACCGCGCCCTTGAGGCGGGCCAGTTCGCCGCGGTTGTGGCGGATGGCGGCGATGACGCCCCCCATCAGTGCCAGCGCGCCGGCGGCGGCCACGCCTGTCGCCGTGACCTGTAAGCGGGTGGCGTGGTAGGCCTCCAGGGCGGTGATGCGGCGGTCCAGATAGGCGGTGGCGCCGGCGATGGTATCGGCCAGGTGGTCCTGGTAGGCGCGGGCGGCGGCGCGGAAGGATTCGGCCTCCTGGCGGACGCGGTTCTGCCATTCCAGGATGCGGATCAGGCGCTCCTCGGCCTGGCGCAGGGCGTACTCGTAGCCGGAGCAGTCCACGGAATAGCCCTGTTGCGCGGCCATCATCGCCTGGACGTAGCAGCCTTCCAGCGCGGCGCGGGCGCGTTCCACCTCGTAGCGGGCCTCCCGTTCGGCGGCTTCCAGGCGCGCCTGCGTGCGGGCGATCTCGGCCTCGGCCTGCTCAACGGCTTCATACTGGCGGCGGGCGAAGTCGGGCAGCGCGGCGCGCAGGGCCTTGAGGGCTTCCACATCGGCGTAGACGCGGGTCATGGGCAGTGCCTCAGCGATATTCCAGATAGTCCCGGAGCCGCTCAATCAGGCCGAGCAGATGAGCCTCATGCCCTTCGGTGGCCGAGAGGTAGCGGTTGACCCCTCGCGCGGCCTCCTCCAGTGCCTGGCCGAACTCGTAGTACTTGACGTCGGTCCAGACATCGCCCAGGTTGCGCCAGTGGGCCTGCATAGAGGCGAACTCCTCGGCCAACAAACGATTGAAACGAATCAGATGTTCACGGAAGGCGATCATGTCTTCCAGGTCGGCATCAACACGTCTGCTCATAGGGTCCTCCTCAATACGATGGATTTTAGTTGTGGCGAAGCCGCCAATGAGATGCGTCTGTGGATCATCGCTTCACGGGCGGCGTCGGCAACAGCGAACGGTTGGGCACTCACCGCCTGTCTGCAAACCGCTTGTTCACCCGCTCCAACCACTCAGCCGTGGGTAATCCATTGCGACAGAACTCCTCCAGCCGTCCCTCTTCATCATAGCACAGCGTCCGATACAGCCCCAGTTTACTCCCTATGGACGAATCAGTCAAATTCGGCGAGCTGTAGGAGCACGGTAGATGAAGAGGCTCGGCGTGCCGTCGGGTCGCACCCACGACGCTTGCGCGCCGGTGGAGGAGCTGATCACCGCCGCTTCCTCCAGCCAGCCGTGGCCGGAAAAGTATACCACCGCTGTGGCGTCGCCAGCCGCGGCGGCGCGGGTAGCCTCGGCCAGGCGGGGCCCGGCGGCGCTGGACCAGGTGGCGGGCCAGGCCGTAGGCAACGGCGGGCGTTTCGGCCTGGCTCAGGGCGGAGAAGAGGGCGGAAGGGGTGGGGACTCCCAGCAATCCCAGCACCTCTTCCAGTTCCGCCTCCTTCAGGGCGGCCTCCACCCGGACAATGAGGGCCTTCCGCGTCCCATTCCTCCTGTACCAGCATCCGCAGGTAGCGCTCCAGGGTCTGACGGGGCCCCGCGCTCCGGAAGATAAAGTCGCCCGCGGGATGTTCGGAGGACGGGCATGAAGGACCAGCGCGCCCAGGGCATGGGTATCCAGAGATGGTCTTTCTTTTATGACTTTGTGTCTCCGGGTGAGAGTCTGAAATTTTCAATCGGCAGACCTCCACGATTTTGCGCACCTGGCGGTATTCCTCAGGGGCCACGCGGGATTCGTCCACGTGGGGGAAGAGGGCAACGGCCTCGGCATAATGTTCCCTCCCGTAGCAGAAGCGGATCCAGTCGCAGAGTTCGGCATCAGTGGGACGGCGGTCTAGGTTGCCCTCCAGGAAGCGGAGGATGATCCGCAGTCGGGCCTGGGCGGTGACCTCCTCCCGGGCCGATTTGCGGCGTCGTTCCTCCTCGGTGGGCAGCCGCCAGCGCCCGGTGCGCTCGTCCCGCCAGACGTTTTCCTCTTGACTTTTCCACGGAGGAGGGGCGGCTGGAGTTTCACATATTGGCGGTGTTTGCGGACTGGTATGTGCAGAACCTGGCGCGGGAGGTGCGGAAGGCGAAGGTGTCGCGGGTGTTAAAGGGGTATCACAACAACCAGTTGCCGTTCGGGTATCGGCGGGGTGCGGGGGGATAGGGGAGCCGGACCCGGAGACGGCGGGGGCGGTGCGGGAGGGGTACGAGCGGTATGCGAGTGGGAAGTACACAGAAGGGGAAACCCGCTTGACAACGGGGGAAAATGTGGTGTAATAGAAACAAAAGAAAACGCCAGCGCTGCGGCCACAGCGCTGGCGTGAGGCAAAATGCCGGGGACCTTAACAGATGGGCTCGGATGACTGGTGCGCACCCTCAGTGCGACCCTTCCGGCATTTTACCTTCGACGGGGCCGACGGGCCTGGATTCACCAGGTAACGCATTACTTTGTTCGGCCAGTCGGAAGAGGGGTTCATACTCCGGCTTCGGCTCTATCGCTACCACCGGTCCCCGGTCTGCGTCCAGGTAGGCTTTCGCCAGCAAAGTGCGCGCTATCTGCCGCCGCTCCTCCGGAGTTGCCGCATCCCATATCTGCCCAAAGTTCCCTAACAGTTCCGCCGCTTTCGTCAGGTCGGGCATCCGGGGCGGGTCCAGCGCGTCCAGTTGCGCTTTCAGCCGGTCCCGTTCCAGCCGATACTCTGCTTCCCCTATATCCCCCAGGATAAACAGCCGCTTCAGCCGCTCCAGTTGCCCCTCTATGCGCTCCTGCTCCAGCCGTATTTCGTGTACCGGCCTCCCAGCCTGCTCCTGGACCATCGCCAGGACCCGCTCCCGCCAGTCGGGGGGCAGGGTCAGCCGCCGCAGGAAGGCCCCCAGCGCCTCCTCTGCCGCATCCGCCCCGACCAGCCGCTGGTCGCAGTCCCGCGATTGATCGTAGGCCGGGTCGCGGTAATACCGCTTGCCGCTACTGGCGCTCCCCCGCATCGGCCAGCCGCATCGGGCGCACCGGGCCAGCCCCGCCAGGATGTACACCCGGCTGGTCTTGCGGGCAGTGAAGCCGGTCTTGGCCCGCCGTTCCGCCCGTACTTGCTGGACCCGCTCAAAGAGTTCCCGGCTGATAATCGGCTCGTGCTGTCCAGGATACCTTTGTCTCCGGTACTGGACCTCTCCGATGTAAAAGCGGTTGCGAAGCATTAGGGTAACTGCGTCCTTGCCGAAGAGGGGGAGGGCGCGCTTGCCCCGCCCCCTGGGACGGTATCCGGCCTCGTTCAGGATACGGGCAATATCCGCATCGGAGTACTGGCCGGTAGCGTACTTCTCAAAAGCCAGGCGGACACCCGAAGCCTCCCATTCATCAGGGACGGGAATACCGTCCCAGCCGTCCTTTTTGAAAGTAACCCGATAACCGAAGGGGACTTCTCCTACCCACATCCCACTTTCAGCCCGCGCCTGCAATCCTTTGGACACCTCTGCGCTCAAATTGTCCAGATACCATTGGGCGAAGGCGGCCAGCATGGTGAGGACCACCCGGCCTATCGGGGTAGTGAAGTCAAATTGTTCCGTCGCGGATACCAGGGCCACGCCCATTTTCTCCAGTCCCTGGAGGGCCAGAAGGAGGTCCACCACCGAACGGGAGAAGCGGTCCAGTTTGTGGACGATGATGACGTCAAAGCGGCCCGAACGGGCATCCTCCAGCAGTTGCTGGAAGGCAGGCCGGTCTATGGTACGGGCGCTGGCACCGGGGTCGGTGTAGCGGGCGGTGATTTCCCAACCGCGCTCCTGGGCCAGCCGTTCACAGGCGGTTTGCTGGGCCTCCAGGCTGTATCCCTCTAACTGGAGTTCCGCAGAGGATACTCTGGTATAGATCGCCGCCCTTGCTTCTCTGGGATAGTCCCTGGCATAGGCCACCGCCCGCACCTTCCTGGGCATAGCCGCCTCCCTGTCAGGCTTTGCTCTGGACCTCCCGCTTTCCGCCGTCCTCTTCTCCCAGCAAACGGAGAAGGATACGGGCCAGAAGGCGCAGGAAGGCTTCCACTTTCGGGTCTATCTTCCGCCGGACTTCCGTGCTCTCCGCCATCTGTACTCTCACACAAAAAAAATCTATAGGGGTATCTCCTCCGAAAAAGTGGTGACAGTGGTGACAGTGGTGACAAGGTTGCTGTCCTCCCACCTGGTCCGGCTTAATTGAAGTACGCGGTATCGTTTCTCTCCCACCCGCAGAAGGTTGGTGTAATGCGGGTCGTTTTCGTTCTGTAGCAGGTAGCCTTCTTCCAAAAGATGTTTCCACAACGTGCGCTCTTTGACCGGGAAGTGCCGCCCTTCCTCCCGCAGGAAACGGGCCACAGCGTGGTAGGCTGGCTTCGGTAGCAGGTAGATGTAATCATCATCATACCAGCCCAGAAGTTCTGTCCCTGGTTCGGGGATAAACTCCCTGTCGCCGGACCGTGGATAGAGTTTCGCCTTCCCCTGGGCCACCAGGCCGGACAGGACCTCCAGGAAAAGCAGAGTGGGGCGCTCCCTCTCAATCCGCTGGGCCTGGGCCTCTGCTCCCGTCCGCAGGGCCGCCCAGCCCCGCTCCCGCCACTCTTCTGCCCCCGAAGCCGTCAGCACTCCTATCTCTGTGGCATAGGTCAGCGCCAGGTCCAGCGCCAGGTAGAGAGTTGCCAGGTTCTCGGATACCCGCAGGTGATGGTCGCTGTAGGTTTTCAGGATTTCGGTCCGGATTTCCCGCCGTCTCCCCGGCAGGGTTCGGACCAGATAGTCCCAGTTGTCCGCCAGCCAGAGAATGTATCCGGCCAGGGCGTGGGGGTAGCGGGCGGCTTCTGCCTGGGCCGCCGTGAGCCGCTCCAGGTCTATCTCCCCCCGCCGCATTTCCACCGTGAACGTCCGGGCGGTTTCCGACAGGCCATCGGGGACCTGTTCGCCGGTGGACACCACCATCCCGCGCGGGCGGTAGGTGGTTCGGATGGACAGGTCTCCGGTCAGTCGCCCCCGGCCCGCCTGGTTGCCCACCGCCCGGACTATATGGGCCGCAATCTGTTCCATTTCCCTGGCGCGATAGGGGTCGCTCTGGGGGGCGAAGTCGTCTATGACCAGAAGGGCGTCCTTTGCCAGGAAACAGAGTTTCTCCAGATAGTTGCGGGTTGAGTTCCACAGGAAGAGGTCCTTGTCCGAAAACTGGCCGTAGTGGGAGAGGGCCAGGGCCGCCAGGGTACTCTTCAGCGCGCCGCTCACTCCGTACAGCCACAGGACAAAGGCGGGGTAGACGATTTCGGAGAGGGGGGCCAGGTAGACCGCTGACCAGAGGGGGACGGTGACCGTATCCGGCCCCACCTCCAGGAAGCGTAGGCTGGCGCGCATCGCACCTGCGGGGTTTTCCGGCTTCAACGGCAGGTGGTAGCGGTCCAGTTCCCGGTCCAGTTCCACTGTTACCCCCTCTATACCCACCGCGCCGGCGGCGGTCAGGTAGGCCCGCCGATTGCCAATCAGGCGCCAGCCGGTGTGGGTATAGACGTATCGGGTAGTAGCGCCCGTACTTCGCAGTTGAATCGCTTCCCGCAGTTGGTCTTTGACCAGCGCGCCGGCCCGGATGACTGCCCGCGCTCCCCAGAAAGCGGATACCCAGGTCATCTTGTCAAAGCGGTCGCTTTCCACCCGGACCGCCTGGAGGAGCGTTCCGTCCGCCAGGCAGCCCGTGATGGTGAAGAGCCGGGTAACGGTCTCCCCATCGTCACGGGCCACATCTTCCGCGATTTCGGCGGTGAAGTTGCAGAGAGGGCGGGCCGTGCCGTCCCGGAGGGCACAGATACACCCGTCCTGGACGGTGTAGCGGTTGGTCATCCCATCCAGGTGGGACGTGACCAGGCGACGGACAGTGGTTTCCTGGACGCCCAGGGCGGCGGCGGCCTGGCGGATGTAGCGGTCGCGGGTGATGGTCGGGAGGTCGGCCAATCGGGGGAGAAGTTCCTGCTCAAAGGCGACGTCCCGCAGGTCGCCGTCCAGTTGGGAGATCCGCGTAATGAGTTCCCCGACGCCGTTATCCGGCAGGGACCGGGGCTGGCGGATCCCGGCCTCCAGGCCGGACCGGATGGTTGCGGCGATTTCCCGCTCCTCCAGCCCGGCGGTCAGCGCGGCGGCGGTCAGTTCCATTTCCGCTGTCATCCGGTCCAGGAGTCCGCCCCCTACCAGTTGCCCCAGGGAGAAGGCGGCGCGGTTGAGGGTGTCGTTGCGCGTCCCTACGGGGGCGCGCCGGACCTTTTCCGTCTCCTCCCGCAGGGCGGCTTCGGCATAGGGATGGAGTCCGGTCCGTGGGGGGGGCGGCGTTTTTTCCTTTTCCTTCCTGGTCAGCAGGTCAATCAGGACCTGGGGGAGTTCCAGGGGCTCCAGGTCCGGGTTTTCCCAGACGTAGGGGTTGCCGGAGGGGTGGACGCTGGGCGGGGGCACGATGTAGCCGCCGTCCCCGCGCGTGTCAATGTGGGGTCCCAGGCGGCCTGCAGAGTTCCCCAGCCGCAGACCGTCCGGCACGCGGTAGAACAGGTGAATCCCCCCGCCGCCGGTGTGGGCGGTGAGGGTGTGGTAAGGGATGTTGTACCGCTGGGCCAGGTCGGCCCAGGCGTCGGCGGCTTCCGGGCCGTCCAGGTCCACCACCAGCAGGCGGGAAGGGCCGCAGGCGATCCCAATGTTGGCGTTGGGCCAGCGCGACCACCAGTCCCGGATGGTCTGGGGGTCAGTTGTAGCGTCCTTCACGCCGTGCGGGGTGAGGGGGACCTTGCCCTGGGGCTTCAGGGGCAGGATGTACCAGCCCCTGGCGGCGTAGGCCAGCGCGGCCTTCAGAAGCGTGCCAGGTTGACAGGGGGATGTGTTTGTGATAGAATGCAGAGCAGGCGAAGCGATTTCCGCCCGCGCCGCCTCTGCAGAGTTCCCGCCGTTGGGGGAAGCGGCGGGAACGCTTTTTTTATTTCTGGTCATTTCGGTCATAGTGTCATCTCCTTATTCTGGGACCTTCTCCCGATGTAGTTCCTCCAGCATAGCCTCCAAGCGGTTTCTCTCTTCCAGGAGTCTGACGGTTTCAGGGTCCTCCCACCACCTGTCCCAGCGGCACATCCGTCTGTTCCAGCGTACGGTTTGCCCGTGGCCCAGGAAGGCCAGGGGGCCGTTGACGGCCTGGATGGCGGTGGTGGGGGGCATCCCGTCCGTGGCGCGGACGAATTTGGCGTAGTCTTCCACGGCTGGCCGATAGAGAAGCCAGGTTGTGCCAGACTTGTAGGCGGGCAGGCGGCGTTGCTTGATAAACTGGATGATGGTCTCTTTGGCACGCCCGGCGATTTGGCTGGCCTCGGCTACGGTCACCCAATCGCGTTCCATTTCTCCCTCCTCTTGATTGTGGTACGGACAAAAAAGAAGGGCCGGTG
>DAOTWL010000058.1:0-1962 GCA_034435875.1 Anaerolineae bacterium | reverse complement strand
TGTCGCCGGCGAGCTGGCCGAGAATGTGACTACGGTCCCATTCAGCACAGGGTTCCCGAAGCAATCGGCAACGGCGGCGCGGACCTCCACAGAGGTGCTGACCGGCGCCGTGGACGGGGCGGCCAGCGCCACCGAACAGGGCGGGCCCGGCTCCACCATCAGCGCGCGGAACGACGTGCTCATGCAGCCGGTGGCAGCGATGGCGGTCACGCTGGCGACAATGCCGCCGGTGCGGGTGTAGACGTGGGTGGTGGAGGGGACGAATGTACGGGCGGTAAAGCCGTCCCCGAAATCCCAGAGCCACTCCTGCCCGCCGCTGCCGATGTCCCAGAACCCGGTGGAGACGCCCACCCGCGTGGGGCTGGGGACGATGAGGAGGTTCGGCGAGGGGAGGGGATGGACCGTCACCGTGGATGTGGCCACGTCGGCGCCGCAGGGGCTGGTGGCGGTCAGGATGACGGTGTAGGTGCCAGGAAGGGCATAGAGGTGCGTCGGGTTGACCTCGGTGCTGAGAGGCGACCCGTCGCCGAAGTTCCACTGGTAGGCGGTCGCGTTCCGGCTGAGGTTATAGAAGCCGACCAGGCGGCCCAGGCAGACCGGGGCGGTGTGGGTGAAGGCGGCGGTGGTGCGGACGACCGGGAGTCCGTGCTCCCAGAGGGGGACGTTGGGCAGGACCTCCGGGCTGGTGAACCGGTAGGTGGTGGTCAGGAGGGTGCCATCCGGGGTGCTCGGCGCGACGGTAACGGCGAAGGTGCGGGTAATGGCGTTCCCGCCGGAAGCCAGCAGGACCGTCGGGACGGTCCAGGTGACCGTCGGGGAGACCCAGACGCCGCCGTCGGAGACCGTCCCCGGGTCCACCGCCAGCGCGGGGGGCATATGACCGGTTAGGGTGAAGGGGACCGTCGTCGCCACGCCGCCGGGGTTGGTGACGGTGAGGGTGTAGATGACCCGCCCGCCCGCGCAGACCGGCGCGGTCGTCCCCACCGCCAGCCCGAAATCCGGCGCCCGGACGGTGGTGGTGACCGGCGCGGTCTCGCAGAAGGCGCGCGGCGTCCCGTCCACCGTCCCGCTGAAACAATAGGCCGCGTTGACGATGGGCGTGCGGTCCCGAAGGGGCGGGGGGAATCGGACGTTGTAAGTCCCAATCAGGGACAAGGTGTCTGTCAGGGCGTGTTTGGACGTATAGGTCACGGCCGTGCTGCCGGCCACCAGGACGGCCGCCCAGTCGGGGCCAGTGGTCCCGCTTTCCAGTGTGCCGCCGGGCGGGAGGTCATCGGTGATGACGGCTCCGGCGGCGACGGTGCGGTTCTGGGGGTTCTGGAGAGTGAGGGTATAGGGGATGCGGATGGGGTTGGGCCAGTTCTGGTAGACAAGAGGTGGGGCAGATTTGGTGAGGGTAATGCCAGCGGCGGCGCTCTGAGCGGTCAGGGATGGGGGGCCGGCGGCGGTCGGCGGCCCCAGGGCCAGGAAACAGAGAAGGACCAGCAAGACTCCCGCCAGGCTCGCTGTGGCGGGTTTAGAAAGACCCCTTCCGTCCACAGGCCACCTCCTTTCGCCTGCGCTGTTGCTACCTTGATTGTATACCCCTTCAGCATGCTATGGATTACACTTCGGTTACAGTTCGGTAAAAGTAGGACAACTCCTGCGGAGTTGTCCTACCTTAATCGTACTTCGCCGAGATCAAGGGCATCTCCCAGGGCTTCCCCATCGGCTGTGTAGACCGGCAGCCGCTGCATGGTGCTCGGGTCGTAGACGGCGAGGATCAGCCGATACCGCCCGCCGGCCGCCTGGGGAGAGATGCGTACCGGCAGGTCGTCGCGCACCTCTTCTCCCCGCCGCCAGGTGGTAGTGGGGTGACCCTCGCCGCCCACCGGCAGGTCCACCTGGCCGAGGAGCCGACCGTCGGCGATGACCTGGGCCGTCACCGCGTAATTGGTCGCAGCCGGGGCCTCGGCCCGCGAC
>DAOTWL010000057.1:0-3612 GCA_034435875.1 Anaerolineae bacterium | reverse complement strand
GGGCGCGGCGGCGAAGCCGCCGCGCCCCCTCCCCCGCAAACAAAAATGCCAGGCACTGCTACAGTGCCTGGCATTTTTGTGGCTGGTCGGGGCGCGGGGATTTGGACCCCGGACCTCAGCGTCCCGAACGCTGCGCGCTCACCGGACTGCGCTACGCCCCGAATCCACCCCCAATTATACCGGGTTTGGCGATTTTGGCAAGCGGCTCAAATCCCTGTAGGACGGCCTTTCCCGGCCGTCCGGACGGGCTGAAAGCCCGTCCTACATCAGCCGCGCCCGCGCCCGCGCACTCACATAGTCCATCCCCCAGACCATCGCCACAATCGCCCAGGTCGCCGTCCCCGCCGCCGCATACTGGTTCAGCCCCACCCAGACCCGGAACTGCTGGCCGATGCCGCCCCCGCCGACAAATCCGATGACGGTGGACATGCGGATGTTGATGTCCCACTGGTAGAGGATGTAGGCCAGAAACCGGGGCACCAGTGGCGGGAGGACCGCGTAGGCCAGTACCTGCAACGGGTTGGCCCCGGTCGCCGTCACCGCCTCCACCGGCCCCGGGTCAATCTCCTCAATCGCCTCGGAGAAGAGTTTCGCCAGGTTGGGGATGTTGTTCAGCGCCAGGGCCAGCACTCCGGCGAAGGGGCCCAGTCCCACCCAGACGGCGAAGATAATCGCCCACATCAGCGTCTCTATGGAGCGGACGACGTTCAGGATGGTCCGCACGACGTAGTAGACGGCCCGGCCAACGGGGTGACCGCCCATGAGGTTGCGCGCGGCCAGAAAACTGACCGGGAGGGCGAAGACCGTCGCCAGGACGGTGGCGATGAAGGCCAGCGCGATCGTCTCGCCGATTTTCTCCAGGACCAGCCGGAGGGTCTCCGTGGGCTGGAGGGAGCCGTAGGGCCGGTACTGGCGGGCCTCAATGCGGTGGGTCTGGGTCTCGCCGGGGCCGGGCCGCCGGTCCAGCGGCACCGAGGTGACGGGGACCTGGATGGCGACGCGGAAACGGCCCTCGTCATCCGCCAGAACCACCAGCGGGACCCCGTCCTTCAGAACCCGCTGATAGTCGCCGATGGGATTCTGCCACCAGATTTCCACGTCCAGGCCGGGGAGGAAACCCTCGCCCTCCAGGGTGATGGTCTCTCCCAGCGCGGCGCAGGGGACGTCGGTGGAGAGGCGGGGCTGGTCGCTGGCCTGGCCCTGAGGGGGGGGGAGAGGCTCTATGCAGGGGACCTGGAAGGGGAGATACCCGATGTGGCTCTCTTTCGGGTACTCCATGAGTTCCGGGCGCACCAGGGCCCGGACAATCGGGCGGATGGAGGGCCAGCCGCTGACCAGTCGTTCGGGGCGGATTTCCGTCGCCCGGACCGCCAGCGCATAGACGACGAAGGCGGCCAGCAGGAAGGGGGCGACGGTACCGGAGGGACGGTTGCGGGCCGACTGGACCGCGTCCCACACCCCCCAGAGCCAGACCGCCGCCAGCGGCACGAAGAGGAGGGGGGGCCTGTTGCCAGAGGACCAGTCCCCCCAGGACTGTGACCGTCGCCAGAAGCCCCAACCCCCGGCTCCGCTGACCCTGGACCATCTGGCCGAGGCCGGGAAGAAGCAAGGACAGGAAGGGAGCCAGACGTTTCTCCGCGTTCATCCGCGTTTACCCGCGTCCGCTCTCAAAACTCCCGCCGACGGTGACCATTTCCGCCTCTTCGCCGTAGACTTCCTTGAAGCGCTCGCGGGTCAGTTCCTTCGGGTGGCCCTCAAAGACCAGCATCCCATCTTTGAGGCCGATGACCCGGGTGGCGTAGCGATGGACCAGGTCCAGGAAGATGCGGCGCAATTCCCGGGGACTGGCGGCGGTGATGTCTATTCCGTTCCAGATGACCTGCCCGGAGGTGGGCTCAATGAGGCGGTTGATGCAGCGCAGGAGAGTGGATTTTCCGGAGCCGGAGAGGCCGATGACGGCCAGAAATTCCCCCTCGGCGACAGTGAAGCGGACTTCCAGCATGGCGTTCTACCTGGGGGCAAGCCGCTTGTAGTCAGGCACGAAACGAAGTGAAGTGCCGTTTTGACCTCCCGATGCATGGAGGGCGGCGGCGAAGCCGCCGCCCTCCATATCCCTCCAGGGCCGGGCGACTATTTCTTCACCAGGTCCTCAATGTTGATCCCGGCCTTGCTCAGGTCGGCGCGGAAGGCGTCGTAGAAGGAGTCCTCGGCGGGCTGGAGGCCCTCAATGCTGTAGACGGTCTTCAGCGCCGCCTTCCCCTCCTCCGTCTGGGCGATGTCCAGCAGCGCCTGGACGATCTTCTGCCGCATGTCGGCCGGGAAGTCCTTGATGAAGGAGACGTTGTCGTTGGGGATGTCGGAGGTCGTCGCCAGCACGACCACCTTCTCCTTCACGTCCGGGTAGTCCTTCTCCACCGAACTGCGGGCGTCGGAGTAGGTGGCGCCGGCGTCGCAGTCGCCCTTGTAGACGGCGACGACGACGTTGTTGTGGGAGCCGGCCTCCACCGTCTTGGCAAAGTCGGCGTCCGGGTCAACCCCGTTGGCCTTCAGGTAGATGCGGGGGATGATGTAGCCGGAGGTGGAGTTCGGGTCCACCCAGCACATCACCTTCCCCTTCAGGTCCTGGAGGGACTGGATGCCGCTATCGGCCCGGACGATGATCTGGCCTTTGTACGAGGTGGATTTGAAGCGGACGGTCACCAGGGCGACCTCCACCCCGTACTTCTCGTGGGCCAGGACGTAGTTGAAGGTGTTGAGCCAGCCGATGTGGGCCTTCCCGGCGCCCATCGCCTCCCGGACGGCGGCGAAGTCCGTCCCTACGTTGGCCTTGACCACCAGGCCGGTCCGCTCGGAAATCATCCTGGCCAGTTGCTCACCGCCGGCGATGATTTCCTGCGTATCCCCGGAGGGGACGAAGGACATAATGATGGGGTTCTGCTCCGTCCCCAGGGCGGGAGCCTTCTTGCATCCGGCCGTCCCGCCCAGCACCGCGACAAGGGTCAGCAGCGTGAGGGTGAGGAGAATTCTTCGGGACTTTTTTCCTCCCAGAGTGAAATTGGGCGTTTGTCTCGTTCTCGGATTCGGCGACGGCACTTCACCTCGTTTCGTGCCGTACTCCGAACGGTAGGGTTTTGGGAGTTGACGGATCGGTCTGCTCTAGCATCCCCCCTTTCTGCGTTGATGGGCCTGCAAAGGGCTACGGCGCCGTGACCACCAGGTTGTCAAAGCGGACTTCGGTGGGCGTGTTCTCGTAGGACGTGGCGGTGAGGGCGATGTCGCCGCCGGTGAATTCCGAATCCTCCGCCTCCGCCAGCAGGGTGCCGTTGACCGTCAGGCTCAGTTTGGAGCCCTGGCAGACGGCGCGGATGTGGTTGGACGTATTCCCCTGCCGGATGGCGCTGGATTCGGTGAAATCCACCAGCCAGTCAAAACCCCTCTCGGTCACCTTCACGATGGCGTAATAGCCGTCGCCGGAGATGAGCAGGTAATAGCCCACCCCGCTCTCCGGGTCCGCCGTCCGGCAGATGACGCCGTAGTCGGTGTTGTTGTTGGCGGGAGCGGAGACCTGGGTGGCGTCTACCTCTATCACCACGTCGGTGAAGGAGCGGTTGG
>DAOTWL010000056.1:0-4399 GCA_034435875.1 Anaerolineae bacterium | reverse complement strand
CATGAAGAAGCCGTCGGTGGCGAAATCCACCGGGCGCAGTTTGACGTGCGCCTCCAGGAAGAACCCGTCCAGGTCCACCGGCAACTTCAGCCGCGCTGCCAACTCGCGCGACCCCGGCGACGGCACCACCGGCATGCTCAGCACCAGCAGGTCCGGCTCCAGGACCAACTCCTCCCCCAGCACCGGCTCCCAAACCCGAATCTGCAATCTGGAATCTGCAATCTGCACCTGCGGCTTGCGGTCAAAATCGTACCGGATGAACACCACCCCGGCCCGGCGGGCCTCCTGGTAGATGCGCTCCTTGAAGCCGAAGGTCCGGATGTCCCGATAGATGACCGTCACCTGAGCCTGCAGCCTGTACCGCTTCAGCATCAGTGCGTTCTTGAGGGCCGTGGTGCAGCAAATCCGGGCGCAGTACCGCTCCGCCGGCCCCACGCACTGGATCATCACCACCGAATCGGGCAGGTCCCGCCCCTCCCCCAACCGCTCCTCAAACTCCTGCTGGGTGATGATGCGGGGGTCCGTCCCGTAGCCGTACTCCGGCCCCCGGTACTCTACCCCGCCGACGGCCACAATCGCCACGCCGTGGCGGATTTCGGACTCCCCCTCCGGCCCCCGCAGCCGGGAGACGTACTGCCCCACGAAGCCGTCCGTCTCCACCACCTCAGTGTTCAAATGGATGGTAATCAGCGGCTCGGCCTGAATTCGGCCGATCAACGCACGGGCATAGGCCTGGGGGTCCAGCCACACCCGCTCGCCGTCACCGGTGGCTTCCTGAAGGGAGTGATGCAGGTGGAGCAGGTTACCCCCCAGCCGGTCCGACCGCTCCACCAGATGGACCGGGAAGCCCTGGCGGGCCAAAGTGAGCGCCGCGTTCAGCCCTGCAGCCCCCCCACCGATAATCAGCGCGGCTTTCTCCACCGGCACACGTGTCCGGTAGAGCGGCTCCAGTCGGGCCGCTTTCGCCACCGCCATCCGCACCAGTTCCTTCGCCTTCTCCGTTGCCCGATCCCAGTCGTTCTGGTGGACCCAGGAGCACTGGTTACGGATGTTGGCCATCTCAAAGAGGTACGGGTTCAGCCCGGCCTGTCGGATGGCGTCCTGGAAGAGCGGCTCGTGGGTCAGGGGCGTGCAGGCCGCCACAACGACCCGGTTCAGGTTCAACTCCCGCACCTGCTCAATGATGTGCCGGATGGAGTCCTGGGAGCAGGTGTACAGGTTGTATTCGGCGTGGACGACGCCGGGCAGGGTGGCCGCGTACTCCGCCACCGCCGGAACGTCCAGGAACCCGGCGATGTTGGAGCCGCACTTGCAGACAAAGACCCCGACTCGCAGGTGCTCCTTCGCCACGTCCCGCTCCGGCGGATAGACTGCCGGCTCCGTCTGGGTCCAGCGGGCGGGAGCCAGGAGTGCCCCGGCCAGCCCCGCCGCCGCGCTCGCCTCCACCACCGACTCCGGGATGTCCTTCGGCTCCCGGAACGGCCCGATGGCGAAGACTCCCGGCTTGCTGGTCTGCAGCGGCGCGAAGGGCACCGTCTGGCAGAAACCGTAGGGGTCCGTCGCCACGCCCACCCGCCGGGCCAGGTCGCGGACACTCTCCGGGACCTCCATCCCCACCGAGAGGACGACCAGGTCAAATTCCTCCTCCCGGATGCCCCGCCCGTTGTGGTCGTCCACGTACCGGATGACCAGGTTGCGGGTCTTGGGGTCCTCCTTGACCGCCGAGACGCGGCACTCCACGAAGCGAATGCCGTATCGCTCCCGTGCCCGGCGATAGAAGTCCAGATACCCCTTGCTGAAGGCCCGCATGTCCATCAGGAAAATCGTCACCTCGGTATCCGGTTCATGCTCTATCGCCATCATAGACTGTTTGATGGCGTAGACGCAGCAGACCGAGGAGCAGTAGTCGTGCTTCTGGTCGCGCGAGCCGACGCACTGGATGAAGGCGATGCGCTGGGGCGTCTGCCCATCAGAGGGGCGCCGGACGTGGCCCAGGGTGGGGCCGGAGGCGTTGAGGAGCCGCTCAAACTGCAGGGACGTGACGACGTTGGGATAGCGGCCCCAGCCGTACTCCCCGGCCTTCTCGGCGTCAAAAGTGGCGAAGCCCGGAGCCAGCAGGACGGCGCCGACCTCCAGTTCCACCGTCTGCTCCACCATGTCGTGGTCCACCGCCCCGGCCTGGCAGACCTTCTCGCACAGGCGGCACTCTGAACAAATCCCACAATTCAGGCACCGCTCTGCCTCCGAGATGGCCTCCGGCTCCGAGAAACCCAGGTCTATTTCCACAAATCGCTGGCGGCGCATCTCCGGTGGTAACAGACAGCGCTGGGCCCGAGATCGTGGGAGAATCTCGCCCCGCTCCATCTTCGCCTGGACTTCCTCTTTGCTCCACTGGGCCACCGGAACCGGCCGGGAGGGCATGGCATCCAGCGGGACTCCCTGAAGGTAGCGATGGATGGAGAGCGCGGCCTGATGCCCCTGAGCGATCGCGTTGATGATAAAGCCGGCGCCCAGAACCTTGCCCGGACCGGCGAAGATGCCAGGGACCCGGGTCGCCAGAGTCTCAGGGTCTCCGCTCCAGACATCGGAGATGTCCCGGAGATACCACCGATCCGAGGACTGCCCCAGTGCCCGGATCACGGTGTCCACCGGCAGTTGTTGCTCCGTCCCCGGCACCGGGACAACCTGCTCGCCACTCCCCTTCGTCCGCGCCTCGGCGTACTCCAGCGCGGTGACCTGTCCATTTTCTCCCAGGATTCGGGTCACGACGGCCCGCTGGATCAACTGAACGCCCTCCGCTTCGGCCTCTCCCAGTTCCCAGCCGTAAGCGGGCAACTCGGCCCGGGTGCGCCGGTAGAGCAGGTAGACCTCTCTGGCCCCCAGGCGGAGCGCGGTCGTCGCGGCGTCCATCGCCGTGATGCCCCCGCCCACCACGGCGACTCGCTCACCCAGGGAGGGGAAAACGCCCATGTTGACATCCCGAAGGAGCCGAATCGCGGGGATCACCCCTTGCAGATTCTCCCCTTCCACCCCCAACCGTGGCTCTTCGTACGTCCCCACCGCCAGATACACCGCGTCGTACTCTTTCAGCAGAGCCTCCGGGTCCTCAACGGGTGTGTTGACTTTCAGTTCCACCCCTAAAGCCAGGATGTCCGCGATGTCCCGTCGCAGGATGTCTTTGGGGAGACGGTGCTCTGGGATTCCGTATCGCATCATCCCGCCCGGCTCCGGAAGGGCCTCAAAAACGGTGACACCATAGCCCAACTTGACCAGGTCTCGGGCCGCGGTCAGCCCTGCCGGCCCCGCACCCACGATGGCGATGTGCTCCTTACGTGTGCGGGGCACTGGCCCCGGCAGGGGATGGTGGCTCCGGTAGACCACGTCGCTCACGAATCGCTTCAGCGCCTGAATGGCGACCGGTTCATCCACATACCGCCGGATACATTTCCCCTCGCATGGATGGTGACAAGTCCGGCCACAGACACTGGGGAAAGGGACCCGATCCCGAATGACCTCCAGCGCCTCGGCGTACCGCCGTTGGCGAATCAGGGCGATGTATCCCTGAGCGCTGAGGCCGGCAGGACAGGCATCCTGGCAGGGGGCGATGCCGCGCTTCTCTATGGCATAGGCGTTGGGGACAGCCTGGGGGTAGAGTTTGTACGCCGCGCGCTGGACACTCAGCCCCGCGTTGAACCGGTCCGGGATGATGACCGGGCAGACCTGCCCACACTCCCCGCATCCGGTGCACTTATCCAGATCAATATAGCGGGGCTTTTTGCGCAGGCGGACGGTGAAATTCCCCGCGTCCCCGTCCACGCTGAGGACTTCGGTATCCACCAGCAGTTCAATGTTGCGGTGGCGACCGGCATCCACCAGTTTGGGGCTCAGGATGCACATAGCGCAGTCGTTGGTGGGGAAGGTCTTATCCAGTTGGGCCATGTGCCCGCCGATGGCGGATTTGGCCTCCACCAGGTAGACCTTGAAGCCGGCCTCCGCCAGGTCCAGTGCGGCCTGAATCCCGGCGATGCCTCCGCCGACCACAAGAACAGAACCGACAACGCCGTTCTGTCCCATACCGCTCCCTTCTGAGAATGGCAGAATGGCAGAATGACAGAATGACAGAATGGATTAGCCGGGCTGGTTGGGCTTTTCGGTGGCGCTGCGGATGATGGCTTGAATGATGTGAACCAATTCGTTGCTCTCTCGGATCAAGTCGCGCACCTCGTCATCATCCAACAGTGCCGCTTGAACAATTTCCAACCAATACCTGGCCTCGCGGGCTTCTTTATGGGCAATCTTCATCTTGTGAACGAAATCCCGTTTAGACTCGGCCGCGTCGGCCTCCTCTACGTTGGCGCCCACAGAGGTCGCCGCTCTGACCAGTTGTCGGCCCACCTCT
>DAOTWL010000055.1:0-5106 GCA_034435875.1 Anaerolineae bacterium | reverse complement strand
TTCTACAAGGACCTGCTGGCGCGGATAGAGATGGAGTCGCCGGGGGCAAAGTTGCAGTTCTACCAGGGCTTTCTGCGGGCCCGGGAGGAGGGCTTCTTCTGCGGGGAGGCGGTAGAGCCGCCGCCGATGCATCCCTGCCCCCAGTGCGGCCAGCCGACCACCGTGCCGGACCTCTGCGCCTTCTGCCGCCTGTGGGCGTAGACGTGCCTGGCACGGTTCTGGGGAGGTCTCACCCATGCCGCTCTCCGGTATCCTGACCGTCTCCGCCTACATCGCCGCGCAGATGCTCTCGGACGTCCTCAGCCTGAAGATTGCCTGGGTTGCGGGCTTCAGTGTGGACGCCGGGACGTTTATCTACCCGTTCACCTTCACCCTGCGGGACCTGGTGCACAAAGTGCTGGGGCGGGCCGCCGCGCAGGTCATCATTGTCGCGGCCGGGGTCATCAATCTCATTATGGCGGGCCTCTTCGCCTTCGCCGCCTGGCTCCCTCCTGACCCCACCTGGCCGTTCCAGCGGGAGTTCGCGGCCGTCCTCACCCCCGTCTGGCGGATTGTGGTCGCCTCCATCGTGGCCGAGGTCTTCAGCGAACTGACCGATACCGAAATCTATCACCTCTGGGTGACCCGCATCACCCGGCGTTTTCAATGGATGCGTGTTCTGACCAGCAACGCCGTCAGCATCCCGCTGGATAGTCTCATCTTCTGCTGGGGCGCTTTTGGGGGACGGTTGCCCGTCGCCACCGTCTGGTCTATCTTCTGGGCCAATGTCCTCCTGAAGGGTGCGGTGACGCTGGTGGGGTTGCCGACCATCTATCTGGTGTGGGAGCAAGGGGGCAGCGGTTCCGGCGCGCCCTGATGCCGCCCCATCTTCCCAATTTACCGGTCTACCAACTACCAATTTACCGAAAGGAAAAGGAGAAAAATGGAAGTCAACATCCTGTATCGGCCCTCCTACTCCCTGGGGGTCATCCGCCTGGGCCCGAACGAGGAGATTCGGGTAGAGAGCGGCGCGATGGTCAGCATGTCCCAGGGTGTAACAGTGGAGACGAAGGCGGCGGGTGGCATCCTCAAGTCGCTGGCCCGCTCCGTCCTGGCGGGTGAGAGTTTCTTCCAGAACACCTTCCGCGCCCTGGCGAACGGCGGCGAGGTGACCGTTGCCCCGGCACTCCCCGGTGACCTCTTCGTCCTGGAACTGCGCAACGAGAGCCTGCTGGTTCAGTCCGGCGCCTATGTGGCCTCGGAGGCGGGCATCAACCTGGATACCAAATGGGGTGGGGCGAAGACTTTTTTCGCCTCCGAGGGGCTGATTATGCTCCGGGCCTCCGGCACGGGCAAATTGCTCCTCTCCTCTTTCGGTGCCGTCCACGAGGTCAACCTGGGGGCGGGGGAGATGTACACGGTGGATACCGGCCACCTGGTGGCTTTTACCGAGGGCATCGGCTTCAAGGTCCGTCGGGTGGGCGGGTTGAAATCCACCATCTTCAGCGGCGAGGGGCTGGTGGTGGACCTGACCGGTCCGGGCCGTGTCCTTCTCCAGACCCGCTCCACGGATGCGTTTCTCTCGTGGCTCATCCCCAAACTGCCCAAGCGGAGCAGCGGCGATTAGGGGGACCGGGGGTGCGGGCGGCGGCCGAAGGCCGCCGCCCGCACCCCTACCATCAGCCCAGATGGGGCGCAAGATTTATCTTGCGCAAGATATACATTCGCAGACTGAAATGCGGACAATTCTGATCGCGATGCTCATCCTGTGCCTCCTGGCCGGCTGCGCGCCGGCGCCGCCGGTAGTGACTCCCACCCGTACCCTGCCACCGGCCAGCCCTACCTCCCTGTTGTCCCCGCTGGCATCTGGGGTGGCGTTCCCGACCGGTCTCTCCCCTTCGCCGACCCCCCGGCCACCGGTAGCAGTGCGATCGGAGGCCTCGCCTGCTTCCGGACCCCGCCCCTTCGCCTTCGCCGTCACCGCCGACATGCGCCTCTACGCCGGCCCCGGCGCCTACGACACCCCTCAGTATTTCCGGGGCGCCTGCGAGGCCATCGCTGCTGTCTGTCCTCAATGCCGTTTCATGCTCAGCCCCGGCGACATAGACCCGCCCGCTGGAGTCCTCTGGACGATTACCCGCACCGTTTGTAGTCAGGCACGGAGCGAAGCGGAGTGCCGTTTCCCCTGGTACCCCGCCGTCGGCAACCACGAAGTGGAGACGCCGGAGGACATGGAGTGGCTGCGGCAGTACGGGGCTACTCTGACCGCGCCGGACGGCACGCCGGTCCGCCCCGGCCCCCCGGGCTGCCCGACAACTACCTATTCCTTTGACTACGAGAACGCTCACTTCGTTGTCCTCAACCTCTACTGCGACGCGGCAGGGGATGCCGTGACGGACGGGGACGTCCCCGACCACCTCTACCACTGGCTGGCCGCCGACCTGGCCGCTACCGACCGACCCCACATCTTCGTCTTCGGCCACGAGCCAGCCTACCCCCAACCCGACGCCGATACCGGGCGGACGCGGCACATGGAGGACAGCCTGAACGCCCATCCAGCTCGCCGGGACCGTTTCTGGCACCTGCTGCGGGAGCGGGGCGTCCGGGCCTACATCTGCGGCCACACCCACGGCTACAGCGCAGTCCAGGTGGACGGCCTCTGGCAACTGGATGCGGGGCATGCCAGGGGAATTGGGGATACCGGCGCGCCCAGTACGTTCATCCTGCTCCAGGTGGACGGGCCGTCGGTTGTGTTTGAGACGTATCGGAACGACAGCGGGAGCGCGTACACGCTGGCCTATACGGGCACACTGGCGGTCCCCGTTTCCCTCTACCTCCCCGCCGTGCAGAACGCCGCGCCTTGACGCTCTCCCCGATTTGTGGATAATACAAGTTGCAAAATCTGCGCCTATCTGCGTTCATCTGCGTCCAACTATGAATCCCGAAACCATCTGGGAAGACCTGGAATCCGTCCTGCCGGGCCACCGCTCCGGCTTTGTCGCCGTCATCGGGCGGCCCAACGTGGGGAAATCCACCCTGATGAACCAACTGCTGGGGCACAAAGTGGCCATCGTCTCCCCGCGGCCCCAGACGACCCGCACCTGCATCCGGGGCATCCTCACCCGCCCGGATGCCCAGATCATCTTTGTGGATACCCCCGGGCTCCACAGGCCGCTCCACAAACTGGGCGAGGTCATGGTCGCCTCCGCCGCCTCGGCCATCCCCGATGCCGATGTCGTCCTGTTCGTCGTGGACGTCTCCGTTATGCCCACCGAAGAGGACCGGATGATTGCCCGGATGATCCGGGAACGGACATCCAACCCAGTCATCCTGGTCCTCAACAAGATGGACCTCCTGCCGCCGGAACGGGTCAAGCCCCACACCGAGGCGTACTGGGCCCTGGTGCCCGACCATGCCGGGTGGATGATGACCATCGCCACCGAGGCGGTCAACCTGGATAAATTGCTGAACATCATTATCGCCCACTTGCCGGAGGGGCCCCGCTACTACCCCGGCGACCTGGTCACCGACCAGACGGAGCGGGAGATTGCCGCCGAACTGATCCGGGAGCAGGTCCTGCGGTTTACCCACGAGGAGGTACCCCATTCGGTCGCCGTTGTGGTAGAGGAGTACAAGGAGCGGGAGACGGGCGGGGTCTATATTGCGGCGACCATCTACGTAGAGAAGGAGTCCCAGAAAGGCATCCTGATCGGCGCCAAGGGACAGATGCTCCGCCGCATCGGGACGGCCGCGCGGCAGGAGATAGAGCGGATGGTCGGCGGACGGGTCTATCTGGACCTGTGGGTCAAAGTGAGCAAGAACTGGCGGCGGGATATGCATCAGGTGCGGCGAATGGGATATATCTCCTCATGACAGTTCATCGTAGCCCAAGATTCATCTTGCTATCGTAGCCCAAGATTCATCTTGCCATCGTAGCCCAAGATTCATCTTGCCCGGCACCCATCATTGAGGAGGCGGCATGCCACGGGAACCCCAGATAGAGCAACTGCGTCGCTCGGCGCGCATTGCCCGCATCATGGAGCGGCTCCAGCGGCTGGACGACGGCACGTTGGAGGCGCTGGACCGGATGACTGCCGACGCGCTGGTCGGTATGGCCGGCGCGGAGAGACCCGCCGGCATGAACCGGCGACAGTTCCTGGGCGCAGCGGCGGCCGGAGGAGTGGTCGTCGCCCTGACCGGGGGCCTGGTCCTCTGGCAACTGAGCGCCGCCCACGCCGCCGCCCTGGAGAAAGAGATCGGCTCCCTGCGCCGGATCCTGGCCCTTTACCAGCAAATGGACGACCTGGGGCTGGACGACCTGATCCAGCGGGGAATGGGCGTTGTCGCGTCCATCGTAGAGACGGTTCAAGAAATGGCAACCCGTCTGCTGGAAGCGATTGCGAGCGCCCGAAAAGCGCTCCTGGACTTTCAATCCCGTTTCCCCTCCCTCCAATCCGGCATGCGCTGGCTGCGGGACACCCTGGTGACCCTTTCCGAGCGTCTGACCGCGCTGGAAAACGAAATCAACGAGGCCCTGGGGCTCTCCAGTCCGGTCGCCGAGACAGTGGGCGGGTTCCTGGCTCGGATTCTGGACCGTCTGCCCGGTACCTTTAGTCGCCAGGTCCGCAGCGGCCTGGAGCGGGTCGGCGAAGTGGTCTCTATTCTTCCCGCCTTTATCCAGAACATTTATACCCGAATTCTGGAGCCAATGGATGACTGGTTCAGCCAGCGCGCCGACGCCGGGCTGAACGGCTGGATCGTGAACCCGCTGTTGAACACCGTTCTGGACCCAGCCCAGATGCTGGCGGAGCGGGTGCTGGAACTGGCGACGGCCTGGGAGGAGCAACTGGTCGCTCCGACCCGTCAGACTATTGCCCGACGGGGGGAGATTCGGGCGGAAATTGAACGCCTGATGGCGGAAATCCAACTCCCTACCGGCTGAATGTCCGGCATCCGGCATCCGGCATCCTGCATCTTGCATCCGGCATCCTGCATCTTGCATCCTGCATCCTGCATCTTGCATCCTGCATCCTGCATCCTGCATCCTGCATCCTGCATCCTGCATCTTGCTTGAGGAGCACGCGATGACCCTGAAAGGCAAGGACATCCTGGACAGTGCACAATTCA
>DAOTWL010000054.1:0-6108 GCA_034435875.1 Anaerolineae bacterium | reverse complement strand
CAGCAGGGTTTTTATGGCGGCGGCTTTGCCGCCGCCATAAAAACCCTCTCTGCCCACCCCAGCGGTTGCGCCGCTCTTCCCTCTCAAGTTTGGCCTTTTGCCCCCTGGTTTTCCCGCCTACCCCCTTGACCGCCTTTGCATTGTTCTTTGGAAAGAGGGTGGCCCGAAGGGCCAGGGGCGGGGTGAGGAACACCCTCTTGCCCCTCTCCTCCAACCGTTGTATAATCCCCTCCGATGACCCCGATTCTGGGCCCGGATTCGCTGGAAGTGCTCTCCCGCGACGCAGAGCAGACCCGCCGCGTCGGGGTGCGGCTGGGGGAACTGCTGCGCGGGGGAGAGGTCATCTGCTTAGAAGGGCCCCTGGGCGTGGGCAAGACGGTCCTGGCCCAGGGCATCGGCGCTGGCTGGGGTGCCCTCTCCCAGGTGCTGAGCCCCAGTTTCGTCCTGGTGCGGGAACACCGTCGGGCCTCCGACTCCCAGCGCCTGCTCCACGTGGATTTCTACCGCCTCCAGGACCCCCAGGAGGCCCGAAGCCTGGGGCTGGAGGACGATCTGGAGGACGCCGACACTGTGGTGGTCGTGGAGTGGCCGGAGCGGGCGGTGACCGTTCTGCCGCCCCAGCGGCTCTGGGTCCGCCTGGAGTTTGCCAACGGGGACCGGCGGCGATTGCTCTTTACGGCCCATGGGGACGCCTACCTCCCCCTCCTTCGGGCGCTGCGCCGGGCCGTATTTGGGGGGTAAGATGCTCCTGGCCCTGGATACCGCTACCCGTTTCGCCAGCCTGGCCCTCCACGACGGGCGCGTCCTGCGCTACGAGGCCACCTGGGAGGCCGGCCGCCAGCACACGATCCAACTGATGCCCCGAATGGTGGCCGCGCTGGAGGAATTGCGCCTGGGGCCCGAGGCGCTCCGCGCGGTCGCGGTCGCGCTGGGGCCGGGCTCGTTCACCGGCCTGCGGGTCGGGCTGGCTATCGCCAAAGGGCTGGCCCTGGCGCGCGGGATTCCCCTGGTCGGCATCCCCACGCTGGACATTCTGGCCGCCGCGCAGGGACAGAGCCGATACCCCCTGCTGACAGTCATTCCGGCCGGACGGGGCCGCCTCTGCGCGGCGCACTACCGCTGGCGCAGCGGCTGGCAGCGGCGGGAGGGACCCTTCCTGACCACCTGGGAAGACCTCCTGGCCTCCATCACCCGGCCCACCCTCCTCTGCGGCGAGATAGACGAAAGAGGGTTTCACCTGATGGAAGGGGAACTGGGCAAACAGGTAACCGTCTTGCCTCCTGCCCACTGCCTGCGCCGGGCTGGTTTTCTGGCCGAACTGGCCTGGAAGCGAATCCGCCGTGGGGAGACGGACGACCCCGCCACCCTGGCCCCCCTGTATCTCAACTGGCCATGAATGCTCCCGTACAACCCTCCGAACCGTTTCCCTTTCTCTTCCGGCCCATGCGGGAGGAAGACATCGCGGAGGTCATGGAGATTGAACGGCACTCCTTCCCGAATCCATGGCCGGAATCCGCCTACCGGAATGAAATCCGTTACGGGATCAATTCCCTGTTCTACATCCTGCAACCGTATCCGGCGCCATCCCCTGTCTCTTGGTGGGACCGCCTCCTGAGGCGGCAACGAGGAGATCGCTCCCCCGTCATCGGCTACGTGGGCATGCGCCTTCTCCCCGGAGAGGCCCACATCACCACTATCGCTATTCACCCGGAGTGGCGCGGTCGGGGACTGGGAAAGTACGTCCTCCTGATGGCTATCCGGCAGGCCTTTCAGCACCGCGTCCGGTTCGTCACTCTGGAGGTCCGGGCGTCCAATCGGGTCGCCCAGCGGCTCTACAACGACCTGGGCTTCCGGGTCACAGGCATCCAGCGGGGCTACTACCGGGACGGAGAAGACGCCTGGACGATGCGGCTGGGGCCGCTGGACGGGGCCGAAATAGAGCGCCTGGAGGAAATCCGCCAGGCGACGGAAGAGAGGATCGTGAAGCGTGAAACGTGAAACGTGATATAGGCGGAGGTGACATGGAGGAACTGGAACAAATCGCTGCACAAATCCGCACCTGTACGGCCTGTATCCTGCACCGGGGGCGCACCATGGCCGTGCCGGGAGAAGGGCCCGCCGACGCGGCCATCGTCTTCGTTGGCGAGGCTCCGGGCTTTCATGAAGACCAGCAAGGACGTCCCTTCGTCGGGCAGGCCGGCCAGTTTCTGGAAGAACTCCTTGCCAGCATCGGCCTGCGCCGGGAACAGGTCTACATCACCAACATCGTCAAGTGCCGGCCGCCGGGCAATCGCGATCCTCTGCCCGATGAGATTGCCGCCTGCAGCCCCTACCTGGACCGGCAACTGGCCCTTATCCGTCCCAAACTGGTGGTGACCCTGGGACGGTTCTCTATGGCCCACTTCCTTCCCCGCGCGCGCATCTCCGATGTCCACGGCCAGCCCCAGCGGGTGGGCGACATCATCTGCTACCCGATGTACCATCCGGCCGCCGCACTCCACCAGCCATCGCTGCGGCGGACGGTGGAGGAGGACTTCCAGCGCATCCCGGAAGTGCTGGCGAAGGCGGAGGGATTAGCCGAGTACCAGCCCCCGCCTCAGCCTGAACAGTTGCGATTATTCTGACCCATGTGCCAGGCACTTCCCGAAGTGCCTGGCACATTTGCCCAGGTATGGAGAATCCGGCCCTTCCGCTCACGCTGGCCATTCTGGTCGCCGCCGTCCTCCTGATCCTCAGCGAGCGACTGCGGGCCGACCTGGTCGCCCTGCTGGTCCTGGTCGCCCTCGGCGCCTCTGGTGTCCTCTCCCCCCAGGAGGTCTTCTCCGGCTTCAGCCGCTCCGCCGTCATCACCATCATGGCCATCTCCATCCTGGCCGAAGGCCTCCGCCGTACCGGAGTGACCGACCGGATGGGCGATATCCTCCTCCGTCTGGTGGGAAAGCGGGAATCCCATCTGGTCGTCGGGGCAATGCTGGCCGGGGCAGCGATTTCGCTCTTCATGAACAACATCGCTGCTGCCGCCATCCTGCTCCCTACCATCTCATCGGCGGCCCGCAAGGCCGGAATCACCCCCACCCGGCTGTTGATGCCCCTGGCCTTCGGCACCCTCCTGGGCGGCATGGCGACGCTCCTGACCACGACCAACATCGTCGTCAGCGGGTTGCTGATAGACCAGGGACTGCGGGGATTCGGTATCCTGGACTTCGCCCCGGTCGGCCTGCCACTGGTCGCCATCGGCGTGGCCTACATGGCCCTCTGGGGCCACCGCCTGCTCCCCACCCAACCCATCCGTGAGCGTACCGAGGGGGTCCGACCGCCCGAAGGAGACCTGGTCCAACTGTACCGTCTGGGAGAACGGTTGTTCCGTGCCCGGGTGCCTGCCGGGTCGTACCTGATAGATAAGCCCCTCTCCCGCAGCACCTTCCGGGAAATCTATGGCCTGAACGTGGTGGGGCTGGAACGGGACGGCCGGTTGACGCTGGCCCCATCCCCCGATTTCGTCTTTCGGGAAGGGGACGTGGTGCTCCTGGAGGGGAATCTGGAGGACTTCCGCCGTCGGGACCGGTCCCCGTACCTGGAGATTCTCCCCCCGCGCGAGTGGCGGGAGGAAGACCTGGAGTCTCCGGCGGTGGTCGTGGTGGAGGCCGTCCTCTCCCCCCGCTCCGGCCTCATCGGGCAGACCCTGCGGGGGGCGCAATTCCGCGAGAAGTACGGCTTCACCGTCTTGGCCATCTGGCGGGCGGGGCGTCCCATCCGCACCAACCTCTCCGACCTCCCCCTCCAGTTCGGGGACGCGCTGCTCCTCCAGGGCCCCCGGGAGCGGCTTCCCGTCCTGCGGAGCGAGCCGGACCTGATCCTGCTGGCGAACGAGAAGGAGTACCTGCCGGTGGCGAGGAAGGGCTGGCTGGCCGCCGGGATCGCCCTGGTCGCCCTCGCTCTGGCCGCCGTCCGTTACCAGGCCGTGGCGGAGGTCATTCTGGGCGGCGCGCTGGCCATGATGCTGGCCGGTGTGCTGACGATGGACCAGGCCTATGAGGTCATTGAGTGGAAGACGGTCTTCCTGGTGGCAGGGATGATGCCGCTGGGGATTGCGATGACCCAAAGCGGGGCCGCCGCCTGGCTGGCGGAGCGGGTCCTGGCCCTCATCGGCGCCGCCGGCCCACTGGGGCTGATGGCGGGGCTTTTCCTGCTGGCGATGGGGCTGGCGCAGGTGATGCACGGCGCGGTGGTCGCCTCCATTGTGGCTCCCCTCGCCATCCAGTTGGCCCGGCAGACCGGCCTGAGCCCCCAGGCACTGGCAATGGCCGTCGCTCTGGCGACCTCCACGACCTTCCTGACGCCGCTGGGGCATCCTGTCAATGTACTGGTGATGAATGTCGGTGGCTACCGGGCGCGGGACTATCGGCGGGTCGGCTGGCCGCTGACATTGCTGGTCTTCAGCGCCGTCCTGCTGCTGGTGCCCGTCTTCTGGCCGCTGCGATAGGCGTTGTTCGGAGTCAGCCCCGCAGCGCAGCGGAGTGGCGTTCAGAGGGCACTCCACTCCGTTCCGTGCCTTACTACGAACGTCGCGCAGCGGAGTGGCGTTCCAGTCCCAATCCACACCGGGCGGGCGGCGAAGGGCCACACTCAGGCTTGCCCGAGGCGCCGCCCGCTCCCCATCTCTGCAAGGAGTGGATATGTTCTCCACATTTGATGAAGCCCGACAGTTTGTCCAGAGACACAACGTCCAGATGGTGGACCTCAAATTCACCGACCTGGGGGGGCGGTGGCATCACCTCACCCTCCCCGCCTCCTCGTTTACCCCGGCCCTGATGGAGGAAGGCGTGGGGTTTGACGGCTCCGCCGTCGGCCTGAAATCGGTCAAGGCCGGGGATATGGTGCTGGTCCCCGACCTCTCCACGGGATTTGTGGACCCGTTCTGGGATGTGCCAACGCTCAGTTTCATCTGCACCACGCTGGAGGCAGATACGAAGGCCGTCTTCGCCAACGACCCCCGCAACATCGCCCGCCGGGCCGAGGCGTGGATGCGGGAGACCGGCATCGCCGACGAGAGCCGCTGGGGGCCCGAAATGGAATTCTACGTTTTTGACCGGGTGGCCTACGAGTACGGCCCCAACCGCTGCGGGTACCGGGTGGAATCGGCCGAGGCGGATTGGGGAGACGGGGCCCCGTCCGGCCACGTTATCCCCCTTCACGGCGGCTATCACGCCATCCCGCCGAAGGACACCCTCTACAACCTGCGGACGGAGATGACCCGGCACCTGGAGGCCATGGGCGTTCCGGTCAAGTATCACCACCACGAGGTCGGCGGGCCGGGGCAATGCGAGATTGAGACGCCGATGATGGGCCTGGTCCAGGCTGGGGACGCCGGGATGATAATCAAGTACGTCACCAAAATGGTCGCCCGGGCGCACGGCCTGACAGCCACGTTCATGCCCAAGCCCCTCTACGGCGAGGCGGGCAACGGCCTGCACTTCCACCAGCAACTGTTCAAGGACGGCCGCAATCTCTTCTACGACCCCCATGGGTACAGCCTGCTCAGCCGGGTGGCGCTGCAGTACGTCGGCGGACTGCTGGCTCACGGTCCCGCCGTCCTGGCGCTGACCAACCCCAGCACCAACTCCTACCGTCGGCTGGTGCCGGGGTACGAGGCCCCCGTCCTGGCCTTCTTCTCGGCCGGGAACCGGACGGCGGCGGTGCGCATCCCCCGCTACGCCACGAAGCCGGAGAAAGTGCGCGTTGAGTTCCGCCCTCCCGATGCGACCGGCAATATCTACCTGGCCCTGGCGGCCCAACTTCTGGCGGGGCTGGACGGCATCCGTCAGGAGATAGACCCCACCGAAGCAGGCTTTGGGCCCATAGAGGCGGACGTCTTCTCATGGAGTGAGGAGCGACGGGCGGCCATTCGGCCGTTGCCCACCGCCCTTTCCGACGCGCTGGACGCGCTGGAGGCCGACCATGAGTTTCTCTGTGCCGGTGGGGTGTTCAGCGAGGACCTGATCCGGCGCTGGATTGCGGCCCGCCGGGAGGAGGAACTGGCGGTTCGCGTCCGCCCCCATCCCTACGAGGTCAAGTTGTACTACGACGTATGACCCCCCAGAAACGGGA
>DAOTWL010000053.1:0-9030 GCA_034435875.1 Anaerolineae bacterium | reverse complement strand
TCTGCCGCCGCCGCAATTTTCTGCCTCACCCCGCTCCTCTCCTGACCCTTTGGTCAGGAGAGGGGGGCGGAAGGGTTTTTGGGGTAGGGGTGAGGGCAACCCCCCGCTTCGGCGAAAAACCTACACTTGTCAGCCCCCGGCCCCCCGCCCCTCTCCCGAACTTCGTTCGGGAGAGGGGAGCCGCGGGGGGGGGGGTGAGGCGGTCCTACTTCTCCTGCGCGGCGTCGGTGGGGTGAATCTGCGCGTGATAAGAGAACGGACGGCGCAGTTTCTCCACATTCAGCAGCAGGTCGGCCCGATCAAAGGCCGCAATCTCAATCTCGTGCCCCATCTTGATGGCGTTGAAGGGGCAAAATTCGGCGCAGAAGCCGCAGTTCATACAGATGCTGATGTCCACGTAGAACTCCGCCGGCTCCCGCAAGGGCTTCCCCGTCTGCGGGTCCGTGGCGCGGACGATCCAGATGCACTGGGGCGGGCAGACCCGCGCGCAGGTCCCGCAGGCCGTACAGCGGAGTTTCCCCGTCTCGTCATCGTAGACCAGGAAGGGAAAGCCCCGGAACCGCTCCGGCAGCGGCAGCCGCTCCGCCGGATACTGCACTGTGAAGATGCCCCGCTTGGTCAGGGGATGCTGACGGACCGGCAGCGTCTCCGGCGTGTATCGCTTGCCGAACCCCTTCTTGAAGAGCCACCGCAGGTCGTCTATATACGACTCCACGAAGCGGCGGAAAGTGATCCAGAGCGCCTTAAGGATGTTCCATCCGATGTACATGGATTGAATTCTCCTGAACGGGATTTTCCGAAGGCCGACACCGCTCTCGTGGCGCAAGATGAATCTTGCGCTACCGGTCTACCTCTCCCAGGGTGATGTCAATACTGGCCAGGATGATGACCACGTCGGCGATGAGGTGCCCCCGGCAGATTTCCCCCATTGCGCCCAGGTTGACAAATGAGGGGGCGCGGATGTGGTAGCGGTAGGGGTTGGGGCCGCCGTCGGAGACGATGTAGAAGCCCAGTTCGCCCTTCGGCGCCTCCACACGGCCATAAGATTCTCCCGCCGGAACCTTGAGCGTCGCCGACTTCTTCCCGGCCATAATGGGCCCGTCGGGTAGCCGGTTGAGGGCCTGCTGGAGGATGCGCAGGCTCTGGCGCATCTCCCCCACCCGCACCAGGTAGCGGTCGTAGACGTCGCCGTTCTGGCCCACGACAATGTCAAAGTTAAAGTCATCGTAGGCGAAATAGGGCTCGGCCCGACGGACGTCGTAGGGGACGCCGGAGGCCCGCAGGAGCGGCCCGGTACAGCCATAGGCGACGGCCATCTCCGGCGGCAGTACCCCCACGCCGACGGTCCGGGCTTTGAAGAGTTCGTTGTCGGTGAAGTAAGCCTCCAGTTGGTCCACGAAGCGGGGCAGGCGCTCAAAGGCCAGGGCGCGGGCCAGGGAGAGCGCTTCCTCGGTCATGTCGTGGGCCACGCCGCCGAAGCGCATATAGTTGCACATCAGCCGGGAGCCGGAGACCATCTCAAAGAGGTCCAGGATGTGCTCGCGCTCCTCCAGCGCGTAGAGCATCGCCGTGAAGTAGATGCCCAGGTCGTTGCCGGTGAAGCCGATGGAGACGGCGTGGTTGAGGAAACGGGTGAACTCGGCCATAATGACCCGGATGTACTGGGCGCGCGGCGGCGGCTCCACCCCCAGCAGTTTCTCCACCGCCAGGACGTAGGGGAGTTCGTTGGACATCGCGCAGACGTAGTCCAGCCGGTCGGTGTAGGGGATATTGGCCAGCCAGACGTTGCGCTCGCCAATTTTCTCATGGCAGCGGTGGAGGAAGCCCATCATGGGCTCCAGTTTGACGATGCGCTCCCCCTCCAGCGTGGCCAGGAGGCGGAGGACGCCGTGGGTGGAGGGGTGGTGGGGGCCCATGTTGAGCACCACCCGGTCGGCGGGGTGGTCGGGGTTCTCCTGCCGGGCCAGTTCATCATGGGGCGCGTATCCCCAGACGTCCACCAGCGGGCGCCAGTCGCGCGGCGACCATCCGGGCGGGTAGCGGAGGTTATCCCCGAAGGGACTGCGGCTCTCCGCCGGCACCGGCCGGCCCTCTGGAAAGCGGCTGCTGAAGGGCTTGTGCTCCTCCTCGTAATAGACCTCTTTCCAGTCCTTCCGCAGGGGATGCCCGTCAAACCCCTCCCAGAGGAGGATGCGCCGCAGGTCCGGGTGGCCGTTAAAGCGGACCCCCATCAGGTCCCAGGCCTCCCGCTCCTGGACCAGGGCGGAGGGGAAGAGGGGAGCCAGCGAGGGGACAACGGGGTTCTCCCGGTCGGCCTGGACGTGGAGGGTGAGGGGCCCTCCCCGGCCCTGGAAGAGGTGATAGACCACGTCGTAGCAGGCGGGCATCCCGTTCAGCGGCTCGGGGTAGTCCACTGCGGTGACGCTGGAAAGGTAGGTGTAGTCCAGTTCATCCCGCAAGTACCGGGCAACTTCCAGCAGGCGATCCCGGGCGATGATGACTCCCTGATACGGCGCCGGGGCCGGCTGGATGGCGTCAGGGAATTGTTCCTGAAGGTGGGTGACGATGTCGGTCATGGAGCCGATGGATTCGTTCATCCTTTGAACTCCTCTGAAGGATGGCTTCAGGTCTTCTTAATCCAGCAGAGTTCGGAGCACTTGAAGAATCTCCCCGCTTCTCTGTTTTGTCAGCAAATCTTCCAAAAATTTCTCTAGGTTGTCTAAGCGCTTGTTGACTACCTTGTGTAAACTTCTGGCTTCTCCAGGAAGGCCGTAGTCAACGGGATCTACATCTGCCTGTTTTGCCAACCAGAGAAGCCATTCCTCAAGGCGGGGGCAGACGATGATGACGCTGTTCTGCCCCTTGTAAGCCACCTTCAAATGATACTGAGGCAGGTCTTGAATTGGAAGCCCTGTCAACAGAGGGGGTTGTCCTTGAAGGGGGTCCTCATCCACAACTAACCGAACGCCCCGGGACCCTTCCATTCGTCTGAGAACTTCACCTTTGCCGAAGGTCGCACGATGCTGAATAGATTTGCGGGGAAAGCCCAATTTCTCAAAAAGAGCGGCATCTGGTTTGCATTCCACGACGATCACGCTTCTTCGTCCAGTAGGAGATGAAGATTCAGGAAGATGTCCGCCAGATTCAGATCCAGCACCCTTTCCAGTTCTTCCCTTCCGGCGATAGAGCGGACCATCGTCTGATTGTCCCGGAAGTATGTGACGAAAACTGCCAGGTCTTCCACCGGTGTTTTCTCCAGAAGGGGGACCAGGAGATAGGGGTTATGGGTGGAAATAAAGTACTGGTTGGAATCATCCTCCGCAATCTCTTCTGCCAGATGGTGAGTGTAGTAAGGAAATGCGTGGCTTTCCGGCTCTTCAAAGATCAGGACGGAATCCCGGTTGGTCTCTATTGCTGCCAGATAGAAGGCCACCCGACGAAGGGTCTCCGAAACGGCGCACCAGGGGAACTGCGCCAATTCTTCCCCAACCTCCTTTTGAATTTTCAGGTATTCTCCCCTGGAGTCTATGACCAGGCGAAGGCCAAAGGGAAACAGGAGGTCCCCTACTGCCTTTCTCACCTCTTTGTTGGAAAGCAGAAGAAACGGCAGATTCCTTCCATCGGGTGGCAACAGGACAAGGGACGGGATACGCTGGAATTTTACGTCAGGAGCAAAGCGGTAGAATCGGACCACGGACTGCCCCGATATTTCCAGTCGGTCCTCCTGAAAGCTGATTTGCGGTGGGAAGAGTGGGAGGACTGGGATCCCCCTGAATGATGGAGTAATACCCCCCGGTGGTATTATTTTCAGTCCTTGGATAAAGCCCTCAACAACACCTTCTTTGTGCTGAAATGTACATTCAAACTCTACTTCAAAACCATCCCCCTTCGCCTCAACCCTTACGGTGTCTTCCAGCCTGTTATCGCAGAATAAGTCGGCCATATTCTCCATCCGTATAAAATCCCGGAAAGTCCCGGTAAAGGGTGCCGAGAACACCCCCAGCCCCTCCAGGATGTTTGACTTGCCGGTATTCGGTTCGCCGATGAAGACGTTGACCCGCCGGCAATCCAGCACCAGATGGCGAATGGACTTGAAGTTGCGGATTTCCAGGGTCTGGATCATTGAACGAGTTCTTCCTCCATCGCCTCTATCTTCTCCGTCAGCCGCCAGTCCACCAGGTCGGGGCCCAGTTCGGGGACGGGGATGGGCTCCGGAGCCTCCCCCTTCCTGTACCAGCGCAGGTTGCGGAGAGACTCTCGCTCCATTTTGGCATGGATGGTCAGGAAGCCGTGGAGGAGCGCCTCCGGGCGAGGCGGACAGCCGGGGACGTAGACATCCACCGGGAGGTACTTATCTATGCCGGAGACGACGTTGTACCCTTCCTTGAAGGGACCTCCGGAGATGGCACAGGCCCCCATCACCAGGACGTATTTGGGCTCCGGCATCTGATTGTAGAGGCGGACCACCTGGGGGAGCATCTTCTTCGTCACGGTGCCGTTGATAATCATCAGGTCGGCCTGGCGGGGGCTGGCCCGCATGATCTCCATCCCGAAACGGGAGGGGTCAAAGCGGGAGGCAAAGGTACCAATCATCTCAAAAGCACAGCAGGCCAGGCCGAAGAAGATGGGCCAGAGGGAGCGCATGCGCGCCCAGTTATAGATGGCGTCTATCGGGGTAATGTGAACGGTACCGACCAGTTCAGGGGGAATTTCCGGCAACTGTCGCTTCCGGGGTGACATTGGGACGTTTCCTCCTTAGATTGCAATCTTGAATCTGCAATCTTGAATCTGCAATCTTGAATCTGCAATCTTGAATCTGCAATCTGCCCGGTGAGGTCGGCTCAAACGGGTTATATTTTACATCGGAGTTCCCAAACGCGCAACTGCCTGCGGCGCTTGCGCCAGCAGATCGTTACCAGGTGATGGAAGCGATCTTGACAAAAGGCGGCGCTCCCCTGATACATGAACTGGGGGAAACCCTGCACCAGGAGGAGCACCGCCTATGGCCGATCTGGCTTGCCGGGAATTATACACTATGAACCCAACCGGGGCAAGAAAACGGATCGTCCACACGTATCAGCAGTTGGGCAGCATCAGCGCCACCGCCCGCCTGCGGCACACCTCAGACCCCGCCCCCACTGGAGCAGATGGTGCTGGCCGCCCGGCGGGAGACCGGCTTCGGACGGCGTCGGTTGGCATTGTACCTGCAAAGCCGTGGGGTGCCCCTCTCCCCCCACACCATCCGCCACATCCTGCGGCGACACGGCCTTCGGCCTCAACGCCGGCAGCGGCGGAGCGTCTCTCCTGCCCTGGGGGCCTGGGAGGTACAGGAGCCCTTCCGCCTTCTCCAGACGGATGTGAAAGACATCCACGATAAGGATACCTTGGGGACGCTTCATATCATTGGCAACGCCATCACTGGCCCCGCTACCAGTGGACCGCCTGTGATGGACGCACCCGCTTGCGGTTTCTGGCCTTCAGCCACACCTGGAACCGCACCGGTGGCCTGGCGTTTCTGATCCTGGTGCTGAGCTGGCTGCGGGCCTTTGGGGGTGGAGCAGCCGGTGACCTTCCAGACCGATTGGGGGATGGAGTTTGGGGGAGACAACCCTCACTCCGTGCAGGCGCGGAGTGAACGGTTTCTGGCCCCGCTGGGCGGGGCGCTGCGACGCTACCCGCCGGGGCGCAAAGGCTACAACGGCCGGGTGGAACGAAGCCACCGGACCGATGACGAGGAGTTCTACCGGCCCTATCCGCTGCAAGCACAGGACGTAGAGCAGTTCCTGCGCCTCAGTGCCCGCCGGGTATATGGGTACAACGTGCTCCGTCCCCATACAGGGGTCGGGATGGACAACCAACCGCCCCTGGCGGTCCTGCGGCGCTTGGGGTATGCTGGGGATAACCGGATTGCGCTCTTCCCGCCGGTGCTTCTGGATAACATCAGCGCCGATTTGGTTCTCTCCTGGGACCCGGAGACTGGTAACGATCTATTGGTCCATTCAGGATTCCCGGTAGTGGCAGCCCCGGCTCTGGCGGTTGTGGTAGGCGGCCTCCGCGACCAGCAGCGCCGCCTGTACCGCGTGGCGCAACCCCACCAGTCCATCGCTCAGCCGGCTGGCCCGGTAGAAGTCGTCTATCTCTTCCTTCAGGTGACGGAGGTCCCGCAGGGCGCGCGTGAGCCGCCGCTCGGAGCGGACCAGTCCCACGTAGTTCCACATCGTGTACTGAATCGCCCGCAGGTCGCGCCAGATGAGGGCCGGGTCCGCTTCCTCTACCCCTGTCTCCTCCCAGGGCGGGACGTCCTTCGGGGAGACGACGGGGAGCGCGCCCCGCGCGGCGATGTCCTGCGCCGCGCGCTGCCCCCAGACCAGTCCTTCCAGGAGCGACGTAGAGGCCAGCCGGTTGGCCCCATGGACTCCCGTGCATGCCACCTCCCCGACGGCGTAGAGGTTGCGGACGGTCGTCCGGCCCCACTCGTCGGTCCAGACGCCGCCGCAGAAGTAGTGGGCCGCCGGGACGACCGGAATGGGCTGGGCGGTGATGTCCAGCCCCAGCGACCGGCAGCGGTCGTAGATGGTGGGGAAGCGCTCCCGAATCCGCTCCGGCGGGAGGACGGAGGCGATGTCCAGCAGGACGTAGGGGTAGCCGTTGGTGACCATTTCGTGGTGGATCGCCCGCGCGACCACGTCCCGGGGCGCCAGGTCGCCCCACTCCGGCGCGTACTTCTGCATAAACGGACGGCCGTCCGGAGTGAGCAACCGTCCTCCTTCCCCCCGTACCGCCTCGGAGATGAGGAACCCCTCCGCGCCGGGGAGGGCCAGGACGGTGGGGTGAAACTGGACGTATTCGGCGTTGATGACCCGCGCGCCGGCCCGGTAGGCCATGGCCAGGCCGTCGCCCCGGGCCCCCTCCGGGTTGGTGGTGTACCGGTAGATGCGGCCCAGGCCGCCCGTCGCCAGCACCGTCGCCCCGGCCAGATACCGGTGCACCCGTCCGGTGGACCGGTCCAGCACGTACGCGCCGTGGCAGGTGATGGGGTCGTAGACGGTGAGGGAATGGCGGGCGTGGTGGGGGAAGGTGATGAGGTCCACCGCCGTGGCGTCGGTCACCAGGCGGACGTTGGGGTACTGGCGCAGGGCGGCGATCAGCGCGCCGATGATGGCCCGCCCCGTCGCGTCGCCAACGTGGAGGATGCGGGGACGGGAGTGGGCCCCCTCCAGGCCGTAGGCCAGCCGCCCGTCCGGCTCCCGGTCAAAGGGGACGCCCAGTTCCCGGATCAGCAACTCCTCCACCAGCCGGGGCCCCTCCTCGGCCAGGATGCGGACGGCGGCGGGGAGGCTGAGGCCGGCCCCGGCGGCCAGGACATCCTGGGCCAGCAGGTCGGGGCTATCGTCCTCCCCCAGGGCGACGATACCGCCCTGGGCGTAACGGGTATTGCTCTCTTCCGGTTCGGCCGCGCGGGTGATGACGGTGACCTGCCGCTGACGGTCGCGCGCCAGAGAGAGCGCGGCCGTCGCCCCGGCAACGCCGCAGCCGATGATCAGGACGTCGGTCTCTACCGGTTCGGTCATGAGCCTCCCATAGCGTCAGGTGGTCGGCGGCTCAACTTTCTGTTCCTCCCTCTCCCGCTCTTTCGCCCGCTCTATTCAGTGATACTTTTTGCAGAAAAGTATACCCAAAAGGGCAGAAAATGCAACTGGGGTGGAAGGCGGGCTGCCGGGTCTGGGGGTAGAGAGGCAATCGGCGGTTACCTCTGCGCTCCGTTTGACAAACAGCAGGATGTATAATAAGATTGAGGGCGATTCCCGGAGAACACCGGCAAACCACGAGGACGCCTATGACTTCTGAGCTGCTCTCCTCCCGCATCTCCTCCCGCACCGCGCGGGTCGCCGTCATCGGGTTGGGGTATGTGGGGTTGCCGCTGGCGGTGGCCTTCGCCCGGGCCGGATTTCCGGTAGTCGGCGTGGATGTGGATGAGCGCAAAGTGGCCGCGCTGAACGCCGGCCGCAGTTACATCGGCGACGTCTCCGACGAGGACCTGCGCCCGCACGTGGCCTCGGGCCGCCTGCGCGCCACGACGGATTACGACGCGCTGGGGGAAGCGGACGGTATTTTCATCTGCGTCCCCACACCCTACGATGCCCAGCGGGCCCCGGACCTCTCCTTCATCCGCGCCGCCGCCGAGGGGATCCGCCCCCGTCTCCGCCCCGGCCAACTGGTCGTCCTCCAATCCACCACCTACCCCGGCACCACCGAGGAGGTCGTCCAGCCCATTCTGGAGGCCAGCGGCCTGCGGGCGGGCGTGGATTTCTACCTGGCCTTCTCCCCGGAGCGGATAGACCCGGGCAACAAACAGTGGTCGGCATACAACACCCCGAAGGTGGTGGGGGGCGTGAACCCGGAGTCCACCCGCCTGGCCTGCGAACTCTTAAGCCAGATGGGCGCACCGGTCCACCCCGTCTCCTCCCCCCGCGCCGCCGAGATGACCAAACTCCTGGAGAACATCTTCCGCGCCGTCAACATCGCGCTGGTCAACGAACTGGCCCTGCTGGCGGAGCGGATGGGGATTGACTTCTGGGAAGTCATAGAGGCGGCGAAGACCAAGCCCTTCGGGTTTATGCCCTTCTATCCAGGGGCGGGGGTGGGAGGACACTGCATCCCGGTTGACCCCTACTACCTCTCGTGGAAGGCCCGGGAGTATGATTTCTACACCAAATTCATAGAACTGGCGGCGGAGGTGAACCAGGCCATGCCCTACCACGCGGTGGACCTGGTGGCGGAGACCCTTTCTCAGGACGGGCTTCCCCTGAAGGGGGCGCGGGTGCTGGTGCTGGGCGTGGCCTTCAAACCGGACGTGGACGACCCCCGCAACTCCCCCGCCGAGCGGGTGATAGAACTCCTGCTGGCCCGGGGCGCGGAAGTCCGCTATCACGACCCCTACATCCCCCGCTTCACCGTCGGCGGGGACGTCTTCTACCGGCTCAACTGTACGCTGGAATCGGTGCCCCTGACCGATGAGGCACTGGCATC
>DAOTWL010000052.1:0-7998 GCA_034435875.1 Anaerolineae bacterium | reverse complement strand
GGCGGAAAGTCGTCGGGATGGGCATCAGAACCTGGAGTTGCATTCGTTCATCCTTATGACGAGAGCCAGGCCAGCGCGGGTATCGGAGCAAATAGCGCCTGCTCCGCTTTCTGAGGCAGTGTAATGGCACGAAAGGAATGGGGATGGTTCATTTTTTACCGGGGGTGGGTTTTGCGGCGGCCTTCAGCCGCCGCAAAACCCCTCCTCCCTCCCCCTCCCCTCGCCCGCTGCCGAAGGCGAGCGGGAGAGGGGAGGGGGCAGGGGGTAGGGTGAGGGCAAAAAGTGTCACCGATTATGAACCATCCCAAGGAATGTACCCGTTATTGCAAAAGCAGGGCGGGTGGGGAGCCCGCCCTGCCCTGATGCGTCGTTCGTTCCTACCTGGGCCAGCCCTACCGCCGGGCCTTCGCCAGTTCGGCCCGGTAGCGGAAGATGGACCGAACGCCGTCTACCACCAGGATGACGGCCAGTACGACCAGGATCAGGGCCAGCACGCCCATCGTGATGAACGCCACCTGGCCGTCCCAACTCTTCTGAGCGGGGAGCTTCACCAAGAAGGAGTCATAGGCCGACCAGAGGAGCGCGGCCACGGTGGTGACGAACATAAACACGAAGGGCCAGAAGGTCCACTGGTAGTTCTTGGCCTTGGACATCAACCAGAGGGTGATGAGCAGGAGCGCCAGGGCGGCCATTAACTGGTTGGCGGAGCCGAAGATTCCCCAAATCCGTAGGAAGGGCGCAAACCAGATGAGGAAGATGGTGAAGAGAAGGGCGATGATGGTGCCCACGTGGACGTTGCGCAGGATGGGGAAGCGGTCGCCCAGGGCCTCGGCGCTGGCCACCCGCATGAAGCGGACCACCAGGTGCATGATGGTCAATGCCATCAGGGTGAGGAAGACGGAGCCGTAGGCAACACCGAAGCCTTTGCCCAGCGCAGCATCCAGTCCCCAGTAATTCAGGAAGGCGGAGAGGCCCTGGGAGAAGATGCCCGCCGGGATGGTCCAGCCCTTCAGTTCGGCGTACTTGGCGAAGCCGACGCCCGCCGTACCAGCCAGGAAGGCCATCGTGGCGAAGAACATCTCCAGGAACATGGCTCCGCCGCCTACGTAGAGAGCATCCGTCTCCTTCTCTAACTGGCGGGCGGTGCCGGAGGAGGAGACCAGGCTGTGCCAGCCGGAGATGGCGCCGCAGGCGATGGTCACGAAGAGCATCGGCCAGAGAGGGCCCGCTGGTGCTATAAATTTCTGGAGGGCCGGGAAGTCCCCAAGGCTTGGGCGCCCGATCAACAGGCCGATGACGCCGCCCACGATGCCGAGGAGGACGATCCAGAAGGCGACGTAGTTAATGGGCTGGGCCCAGCGCCAGATGGGGAGGACGGCGCCCAAGTAGCAGAAGATCAGCACCAGGAGGCTGCCGATAAATCCGGCCCGGGTCACCTGCAGGAAGAGGGTCGGCGAGACGGTCTTCCCCTCCACAACCTGGAGGCCGTAGATGGTGCTGAAGAAGTTCTTCACCGCCGGCAGCGTTCCCACCCAGATGCCCACCAGGGCGATGACGACGGTGACCACGGTGGTGAGGATGATGTCCTGCTTCCACTTATAGGTCATTTGACCGGCCAGAAGGCCCGCCAGAGTCGCAATAATGACGCCCAGGGGCACAGCCGGGTTGGTCAGCAGGACAAAGCCCACCTGGATGCCGAAGGCGCCCATAATCATCAGCAGGTAGACGTAGATGAAGGCCAAGAGGATGTTGCGGGCGCGGGGGGAGATCAGGCGGTAACTGAGGGCGCCGAAGGTCTGCCCCTCTTCCCGGACCCCCACGATGATGCTGGAGTAGTCCTGGACCCACCCGATGAAGAAGGTGCCCAGGATGATCCAGGCCAGGGCCGGGAGCCAGCCCCACTGGAGGGCAATAATGGGGCCCAGGATGGGGCCGAGGGCGGCGATGGACTTGAACTGGTAGCCGAAGAGGACGTTGCGGTTGGCGGGGATGAAGTCCACGCCGTCCATATACATCTTGGCGGGCGTGGCCTTGGAGGGGTCGGGCTGGATGATTTTCCGGTCAATGCTCTTGGCGTAGACGCCGTAACCGACGGCGATACCGATCGCGGCGAGAATCAGGACCACAATCGCGTTCATCCTTTTCCTCCTGATGAAATGGGAAAACAATGGTGGATAAACGATACGGAAGGCGGACGAACGGTTGGGCAGTACTTGCTGTTGAACCCCGGATCACCTCCTTCTGGCTGGACAGTTTGTGGGGGGTAGTAATAATTTTACTACAAGCCACCCGATTTGACAACTGCTTTCATGCCGAGCGGCGCGATCTTGGGTGGCGCCGCCTGCGCACACGGATTGCGGGCAAGGGTTCTACCATTTCCAGCCATTCTTTCGGGTCTGGAGCAACCAGCGGATTGTATTTCTTCGCCATATTGATGCTCCTGCCCGTCCTCTCAGGACGCCCGCTAACCCCGGGGAGAAGGCCGATGACGGCGCACTCCACTGCGGGTTTCTCCTGCGGCCGGGCTGGCGATGAAAGCGTCCAGCACGGTCTTCAAACAGGTGAACGCCAGTCCCCGATATTCGTCCCGAAACGGCTCCTCTTCGTCCTCTTCCTCCAGCGCTTCAACGATATATCTCAGCACCTCGGGCTCCGGATACCCTGCCAGCATTTTCACGACGGCGGCCTCAGAGTCCGTCTCGCTGGCCGAAAGGAGTTGCTCCAGGAATGTGAAGTTTGCTTCATCGGCCTGCTCCACGGCCTCAATGGAGACGGAGCGCAGGCCCTGAGGACTCTGCTTCATCGCCTGCCAGACCACCACGGCGATGAAGAGAATGAGGCCCATTTCATTCTGATTGAAGGGGTCGCTGTCCAGGGTCAGCAGGTAGGCCAGAATCGCCGGCTGTTCCCGGGACATCTGGGCTATGTAGCGCTGCACTTGCTGGGGAGAACTTCCGGCCACGCGTTGCCAGGTTTGGGTGACGATTTCTTCGGAGATCATTTTTCGTCCTTTCTGACCTCCAAGGCGGTCTGGAGGTCGGTGAAAAGGGCCGCCGAGGGGACCTCTGGCACCAGGCCCGTCAGATTCAACCACACGGCCAGATGGGGGTCTTCCCGTTGCAGGACCAGGCGGCGCAGATGGGGACCGTAGCGGGTCAGCCAAGGGGTCAGTTTGGCCAGTTGGGAGGAAACACCGGGGCCCCGGTATACCATCATCAGGCCGTGCGGGCCTTTCTCCCGGTTCCAGGACAGGATGGCAGCGCTTCGGAGTTCGTTCGGCGGCCCCACCTGAATCTCCCTGCCCTCCGAAGACCGGAGGGTCGCTTTTATTATAATCGCGTCCCGTTTTTTCTGCAAGCGATCGGCCAGCCATAGGATAGGGATTTCGCGGTTTTCCAGCAGCAGGGTGATTTCCATCCGACGAAACGGGAGATGGGCCTGGGGAATCAGAATGCGCGCGCCGGAGGCGGGAGAGCCCAGCCACCCCCACTGGTACTCCTCTCCCAGGACCTTCAGCCCTTCTTCCAGCCACCGGAAGAGATACCGGCCGCGCCGGCGGTTGTAGAGGTGACCGCCGATGTACCATAGGAAGAGAAAGACCGATAGGGCGATGACGGCTATTGTGCCCGCGTTCATCTGCATATTACAACACCCGATTCGGCCGGGGGATGCGCAGGAAGGTCTTGCATTTTCGGGAAAGTTTTATACAATAAAGAGCGTGACCATCGCTCATTGTGCCAGGTAAAGCCTACGACAGGAGGATCCGATGAAAGAACGCCTTCAACGACTCTGGAGGGCTTTTGCCAATATCGCCATCATCTTCTCCTTCGTCGTCAACCTGGTTCTCGTCCTGGCCCTGATTCTGGCCGTTGGCCCGTTGCTCCAACTGAAGACCCGCTTGCTGGAGCCCCTCCTCGTCAACCTGGACCGGGCATTTCTGGGCCTGGGGGAGACGACCATCCACACGACGGTGCCGGTGGACCAGTCCATCCCCATCCAGTTTGACCTCCCCCTGGACCAGCCCCTGGCACTGGATTTTGAGCTCCCCATCACCCAGGACACGGTAGTCGTTCTGCTCCGGGATACCTCCATCCCGAATACCACCGTCTATCTCAACAATGTCCCGGTGAGGACGACGGTCGTCCTGCCTGCCGGTACCCCCCTGCCGGTCCGCCTGAACATGGTGGTGCCGGTGCAGAAGACCATTCCGGTGCAGATGACCGTCCCGGTGAGCCAGACGGTGCCCATCCGGATGGAGATTCCGGTAGCCATTCAGTTGGGGCCCTCCGGGCTGGACCCGGCGGTCCAGCGACTGCGGGACGTCTTTGTGCCGGTGCGCGCGCTGATAGAGTATCTGCCGGACGAAATTCGCTTCCGGTGATGGAGGACCCGCCGGGCCTGGGGACAATTCAGTCCATCTCCAGGATTTCCACCCGCTGCAGGCGGCCGGCCCGGTCCATCTCTACGGCCACCACCAGTAGTTGTCCGTCTGCCTCCCAGAGGCCGTGTTCGGTGATGTACCGTTCGGCGACGGCCTGCATGCGCGCCCGCTTTCGGGGGGTGATGGACTCCTCCGGCGTGCCGAAGGCTTCCCCCCGGCGGGTGCGGACCTCCACGAAGGCCCACACCGCCCCGCGCCGGGCGACAATATCCGCCTCTCCGACCGGACAGCGCCAGTTGCGCTCCACAATCTCGTAACCCTGGCGCCGGAGTTCCTGCGCGGCCAGTTCCTCCCCCCGGCGGCCCAATCCGATTCGCTGGCGATTCGGTCTTGATTCCATAGGGCGTGTTGCGTGTCCCGTATCCGGGTTCAGGCTCTGCGGGTGGCGGCCAGTCGCGCGTAGTGGGCGACCAGACGGGCCGTGACCTGGCGGGCATCGTACTGCTCACCGGTGCGGCGGGCCCCCTCCGCCAGGCGCTCCCGCAGTTCCCGGTCGTGCGCCAGATGGGCCCAGGCCCGCGCCATCGCCGCCGCGTCGTCTGGCGGGGTCAGCAGACCATTCTCCCCGGAGCGGATGATGGCCCGAATCCAGGGCACATCCATTCCCAGGACCGGTAATCCTGCCTCCAACGCCTCCAGAATGGCTGTGGGCAACATCTCTATTTTGGACGCGGTGACGCAGAAATCCGCCAGCGCGACGTAGGCCGGAACCTCCGCGGGTGCGACCTGCCCGACAAACCGAACCCTTCTGTTCAACCCCAACTGCTCTGCGGTTCCCTCCAATGCTGGTCGTTCGGAGCCATCCCCAATCACCAGAAGATAGGCGTCGCGCAGTTCCGGTGATGAGAGCACTTTCAGCAGAAAACGGATGTTCTTCTCAGCGACGGCCCGTCCAACGAAGGTGGCCAGTGGCGCCGAGTCGGGGATGCCCAGTTCGGCCCGGGTCACGTTGCATTGGGGGGAGCGATTCCGCTCAACGCCGCAGGGGATGACTTCCACGCAGGCCTGGACCCCCATGTCCTCCAGGACCTTTGTAACCTCCGGCGTTGGCGCCGTCACCAGGTCGCAGCGGGGGAGAAGCCATCGCAGATACGCCCCCAGCAGGGAGCGCACGACGGGGAGGGGCACCCGCAGGCGGCTGTTGACCAGCAGGTCATAGCGGCTGTGGAGGGTGAGGACGACGGGGATACCAAAGCGGCGGCCGTACCGCAGGGCCAGCAGGCCGCTCATCGCCGGCTGCTGGGCATGCAGGACGTCCATCGTCCGCAGCAGGGCAACGGCCCGGCGGGAGTACGCCGGAATGACCCGGTAGCCGGGGTCGGGGTGGGGGAATCCGAAGGAGCGGACCACTCCCGGCTCATCCTGGGGGGTGGGTGGCCCTCCCGTGAAGACGAAGACCTGATGCCCCATGCTCTCCAGGATGTGCTTGTGCAGGGAGACGAAGCGGGTGATGCCGTTGACGCCCGGCCAGTAGGCATCGGTGAGGAGACCGATGCGCATCAGGAATCTCCGGAAGGACGTTGCGACTGCAGCGGCAGGAGACGGTACACCGTCACCGCCGACTGGTAGTTCATCGTGGGCAGATACCCCAGTAGCCAGCGGTCCGGGCGAATCTCAAAGAGGGCCAGTTGGTACGGGGTGAAGAGGGGGCTGGTGGTCAATCCCAGTATCGTGCCCAGGTCAAACCACCCGTCTTCGGTGGTGCCGGGACGGTCGGGCAGGACCAGGCAGCGGACGTTCTTCGCCATCAGGTACCGGTCCATCTCCCCCCGGTAGAACCAGTCGCCGACTTCCGGGTCCACCAGTCCGTAGAGGTCTATGATGGGTCGTTCGCCGTAAAAGCGGACGGCGCCGATGTCAAAGGCGGCGCACAACTCTCCCTGTGGGACCCGCTCCCGAACGAAACGGGCAGCAGCGATGCGGACGTTTTGCATGTGCTCCAGGTTCGCGTCGTAGACGGAGTTCCAGTAGATGCCGTCGGCGACCAGCAGCAGGGCCAGTCCGGCCATCCAGACCCGCTGCAGGCGGGGCCGATGGGCGAACGCCCGGAGGCCGGAGACCAGTCCCAGCCAGAGGGCGATGTGGTTGATGGCGCCGTAACGGCTGGCGGTCCCCGGCGTGGGCAGGAAGGCCATATAACAGAGGTTGTGGAGGACCAGCCAGATGAGGAAGACGACCCAGGGGCGCCGGGCCGGGTCCTGCAGGAGGCGCGGCCAGCGGCGAACCGCCCAGGCGCGCCGGGCGGCCCAGAGCAGCGGCCCCACCATCCCCACCAGGCCGAATACGGCCCAGAGGGAGAGCGTGTAGTGGGGGGCGCCGAAGGGGGCTCCCACTGGCAGACGGGGCGGCGGAAGGGTCATCCCGCCCAGGACGAATTCCACCAGATAGACGGCCCACAGGCCGGTGTAGGTCAGTGGAGCAACCCGGGTGACCGCGTCCAGAACGGGATTCCGGGCCGCCACCAGACGGATGCCCATCGTGATGGTCACATGCTTGCTCAGGCCGCTGGTGGGGAGGATGTGACCGGTGCGCAGGTAGAGGTAGAGGAACCAGGGGGCGGCGACCAGTCCGCAGAGGAGACCGGCCAGGATGAGATGACGGGGGATTCGCCGCTGGCGGATGATTTCTGCCAGCCCGACGGCCAGGGTCAGCACCAGTCCCTCCGGACGGGTTAGGGTCTGCAGGCCCAGCAGGAGGCCCAGCGGAAGCCAGCGTCCGGCCCGGTAGGCCAGGAGGGCCAGCAGCCCCAGGGCCAGGAAGAGGGTTGTCTCCATCCCGCTGAGGCTGAACCAGAGCATGGGGCCGGAGAGAACTGCGGCGAGGGCGGCGCCCAGAGAGGCGATCATTCCCCAGATGGGGCGCAGAAGCAGGTAGAGGGCCACACCCACGATGATGAGAGCGCCGATGCCCAGCGCTTTCGCCACCAGGTGAAACGGGACGCCTGCCGCATACCCGCCCGTCAGAAAGAGCACCCAGAGCGGGCTGGATGTCCCCACCCCTTTCTCGGTTGGGAAGTTGAACATCCATTTGCCGTATTCGGCCAGATTCCGCGCGTAGACGAAGTGGATGTAGGTGTCATCCATCGGGAACTCGGTCGGCATGGGCCAGAGGAAGGCCAGGGCCACCACCAGGACCGACGCCCCGATCAGCAGAAATGGAATCCCTTCCAGCAACGGATGAACGCGATGCAAGGTTCCTCCTTCGCTGTGACTACCTCCGCAGTGCGGTTTCCTCTTGTCATTGCGAGCATGCCATCGCGCGGAGCGCATTCTCGCGGGTCAGAAACAATGGCGGTGTCGTTGCGAGGGCGCGTAGCGCCCGAAGCAATCTCCTTCCGGCATTAGGGAGATTGACACCACGCTGCGCTCGGGGTCTACGACGCCTCGGGCGAGCCTCAGCGTGGCCCTTCGCCCCCTGTGGGGGCTACCCAGAAACTGGTGGCGCAAGATTCATCGTGCGCTGTTGGTCCTCCGACCTCGGGGATTGCCCCTCCTCCCCCGCCCCCCTCCCCGCCGCCGCTGCGCGCCGCGGGGAGGGGGAGTGAGGGGTTTTGCGGC
>DAOTWL010000051.1:0-2934 GCA_034435875.1 Anaerolineae bacterium | reverse complement strand
GGCCGGGAGTCGTCGGGAGGAGACGGTCAGCCGCTGGCGCCTGTTGGGCCGGTGGGAGCAACTTTCGTAGGGAGCGGGGGAGCGGGGAAGCGGGGGAGCGGGGGAGCGGAGGAGCGGAGGAGCGGAGGAGCGGAGGAGCGGAGGAGCAAGGGAGCGGAGGAGCAATCCAGGCGATGCGCGATAAGCGATGCGCGATAAGCGATGCGCGATAAGCGATATGCGAAATGAAATATCGGGTTGAGGTAGAAGGACGCCGCTTTGAGGTAGAGGTCCGCCCCGACGGAACAGTCTGGGTGGACGGGCAGCCCGTCTCGGTGAACCTGGAGGGGCTGGAAGGCCAGTTCCTTTCCCTGTTGCTGGGGCGGCGTTCTTATGAGGCGGCGCTGGCAGAAGAGGCGGGGGAAGCCCGTCAGGTCGTCGTGGGCGGGCGGGTTTATCGGACCGCCGTAGAGGCCCCCCGGACGGTTCTGGTGGAAGCGGTGGATGCGTGTTCGCTGGGAGCAGGCTCCTGCGAGATTCGGGCTCCCCTCCCCGGACTCCTGGTAGAGGTGCGCGTCGCTGAGGGCCAGTGTGTAGAGGCTGGCACCGTCATCGCGGTCATAGAGTCTATGAAAATGCACCTGGAACTCCGGGCACCGGGTGTGGGCACCGTCCGCGCCCTCTGCGCGGTGCCGGGTCGGGAGGTCCAGCAGGGGGAGGTGCTGGCCGTGATCGGATGACCGCCCCCTCAGGGCTTGTGTGAAAAGTCGCTTGTAATAAGGCACGGAAGGGAGTGGAGTGCCCGTTTGAACGCCACTTCGCTTCGCTTCGTGGCTCACTACAAACAGACGCCACTCCGCTTCGCTTCGTGGCTCACTACAAACAGACGCCACTTCGCTTCGCTTCGTGGCTGACTACGAACGGCTTCGTGGCTCACTACGAACGTCTCTTACCACCTCCCCGCCACCGGCGCCCCACAGGCCGGACAGCGGCCCTCCCGCAGGCGGTTTTCCACCCGCCACAGTCCCCAGCGGCGAATCACCCCCTCCCCACAGGATGGGCAATAAGTGCTCTCGGCCGGATGGCCGGGGACATTGCCGATGTAGACGTAGCGGAGTCCGGCGGCCCGCGCGTCCCGGTGAGCCTGTTCCAGCACGTCCACCGGGGTCGGCGGAGCGGTGAAGCGGTAGGCCGGATAGTACCGGGTCAGATGCCAGGGGGTATCCGGGCCCAGTTCCCTGGCGATGCGGGCCGCGATCCCCGCCAGAACCGCTCGCTCATCGTTGACGCCGGGGATGACCAGCGTCGTCACCTCCACCCAGACCCCCAGTTCCTGCGCCCGCCGCAGGTTGCGCCAGACCACCTCCACATCCGCCCGGCAGTACCCCCGCACCGCGCGGGCATCCCCCTTGACGTCCACGTTCATCCCGTCCAGCCCGGCCTCCACCAGAAGCGCCAGGGCTTCCTCGGTCATATACCCGTTGGTGACGAAGGTGTTATACAGCCCGGCCTCCCGCGCCAGCCGGAACACGTCCAGCGCCCACTCCAGGCTGAGGGTCGGTTCGTTGAAACTGATGGAGGTCCCCTGGCAGCCGTACCGGACCGCCTCCGCCACAAAATCCTGGGGCGAATAGAATTCCCCTCCGTCCGGCGGACGCTTGGAGATTTCCCAGTTCTGGCACCAGGGACAGGCGAAGTTGCAGGACCAGGAGCCGGAGGTCAGCGCCACCGTGCCGGGGTAAAAGTGGTAGAGGGGCTTCTTCTCTATGGGGTTGGCCGAAAGGGAGGAGACGATGCCGTAGATCAGGGTGAACAGAGTGCCGTCCCGGTTCTGGCGGGTCCGGCACCAGCCGGTCTCGCCGGGCCGGAGCACACAGCGCCGCTCGCAGGTCCGGCAACGTACCCGCCCGTCGCCGAGGGGCTCCTGCAGCAAGGCAGGACGAACAGAGAGAGAACGGTCACTGACTAACATTGCCTGTCCGTCTCTCCCACAAAGACACAGAGACACAGGATAACCCATTTTCTTTGGGTTCTCTGTCTCTCTGTGCGAGAAGGCCTGCCGCGCAGGCCGCCAGGCCTGTGGGTGGAGGCAATTCCGTGGGCTAACAGCCTGCGCCACAGCAGGCTGACCGCCTGCGCCACAGAAAAAGTGAGTGCCCTTGGGCGAACAGCCCGCGCTACGGTTTCACCGCCTCTCCGACCAGGTGGAGGCGCGCCGGCGGTGGAATCCACCGTTCGGCCCAGGCGGAAAGGCGATAGAAGGCCTCGTTGAACGCCAGATAGGTCGGGTCGCCGACGGGAATAATGGCCGTCGGCTCCAGACCGGCGGACCGGAGGAGCGCCGTCAGGTCGGGGATGGTGTTGGCCCGGTAGAGGGCCGGGAAGGTATCCGCCTCCGCCCGTCCGTAGAGCCAGCGCACCGCCCGGCCGCGCGTCCAGCGCAGCCACCGGTTCAGGGCCAGCAAGGGGTGGCGGACGTTGGGCGTGAGAAAGACGAAGCATCCACCAGGGGCCAGCACCCGGGCCACCTCCCGGAGCGCCCGCTCAGGGTCGGGCAGGTGCTCCAGTACCCACGAACAGCAGACCCGGTCAAAAGAACCGGCGGGGAACGGGAGCGCCTCCGCCTGAGCCACGGCGCGGGGCAGAGAGGCCAGGCGATGTTCGGCCAGCGAGCGCCAGTCCGCATCCACGCCGACAAACCGGCCCGCCCGTTCATGCAATTCCTCCACCACCCCACCCCGCCCGCAGCCCAGGTCCAGTACCCGGACCGACGGGCCCAGGCAGGCCGCCACCCGGTCCCGGTAGATATGCGAGGCCGGCCGCCAGCCGGGACGCTCCTTCGCGTACCGGAGGCGATAGGTTTCCTGTTTCTCCAGGGGGAGGAAGGGCATGGTCGCCGTTTGAGTAAGGTCGTTCGTGGTCAGGCACGAAGCGCAAACGCCACTTCGCTTCGCT
>DAOTWL010000050.1:0-9753 GCA_034435875.1 Anaerolineae bacterium | reverse complement strand
CCTTCTACGTCGCCCCGGACGGCGATAACGCCAACCCCGGCACCCGCGAGTTGCCCTGGGCCACCCCCGGCTACGGATCGCGCCAACTCCAGCCCGGCGACACCCTCATCATCCTCGGCGGCCGCTACACCCTGCGCGAGTACGATGCCGACATCCTCACCCCGCCCTCCGGCACTGCCTCCGCCTGGATCACCATCAAGGGCGAAGAGGGCCACTGCCCCATCCTGGCCGGGCGAGATAACCTTCTCACCGCCATCAACCTCTCCGGCGTCCAGTACGTGCGCGTGGAGAACCTGGAGATCGCCCACGACGACCAGGCCCAGGGCGAGGCCCTCTGGTTCCGCGAGGGGGTGGAAATCCTCGGCGCGCCCTCGGCCCACATCGTCCTCAAAGACCTCTATATCCACCACGTGGACGAGTTCGGGATGAACATTCAGGATGTGGAGGACCTGCAAATCCTCAACTGCCGCGTGGAGTACTGCGGCTTTGGCGCGCTGGGCGGCCCGGCCGGGGAGCACGGCGGCTGGCGGGACGTCACCATCCGGGGCTGCTCCCTCTCCTGGAGCGGCCACTACTACCAGGGCGGCGATGGCTCCACCCGCCCCTACGACCGCCCCGACGGTTTCGGCATTGAACCCTCCCAGGGGCCGATTCTGATTGAGGACACCCGGGCCGAGCACAACTACGGCGACGGGCTGGACTCCAAAGCGGCCCACACCGTTATCCGCCGCGCCGTCGTCGCCAACAACTCCTGCGACGGAGTAAAGGTCTGGGCCGACGGCAGCCGCATAGAGAACACCCTCATCTACGGCCGCGGCGACGGCAATCCCGAACCTTCCCCCTGGGCGGCCATCGTCATTGACCAGGTGGAGCAAGCCGGCGCCCGTTTTGAAATCGTCAACGTGACGGTGGACGACTACGTGGGGCGCAACTACCTGATGTACGTCCAGTACGACAACCCCGTGCCGGTGCAGGTGACCGTGCGCAATACGGTCTTCAGCGGCCGGGGGCCGGAGTGCCCCATATACGTCAACGGGGCCAGCACCCTGGTGGCCGACCACAACCTCTTCTACCTGCCGCAGAATGAGACGGTGCTGACGCACGGGGATACAACCTACACCTGCGCCAATATCGCTTCCCTGGGCGCGGGGAACCTGTGTGGCGACCCGCGCTTCGTCCGCCCGGCCTGGGGCGAGCCGGGGGACTATCATCTCCAGTCGGGCAGTCCGGCGGTCAACGCGGGTTTTGCTGACGGTGCGCCGGCGGTGGACCTGGAGAACCGCCCCCGCGACGCTCAACCCGACATCGGGGCGTATGAATACTGGCAACCGACCTCGTGGTTGTACCTGCCGCTGGTGAGCCACTATCCATGCTCTATGCAGGCACGATGTACATTTCCCGCCGGTACGGCTTCACCTGCTCCGCCACCTGCTCCTTCATGATGTGCCCGGAGACGTGCATCAGGGTATCGTTGAAGTCCGGGTCCTTGACCATCCCCGCCAGACAGGGGTAGTGGTGGTGGAGCATCCCGGCCTGGAACTCCGCCTCGTCCACCGAAACTCCCACCAGTCCCTGGGCCACGTAGCGGGCACAGCCGCAAAAGGTATCCCGCAGAACCTCCACCTCCGCGATGGTGCGGGTCTCCGGGTCCACGGTGATCCGCAACTCCGGCCGTCCAAAATATCGGGCGAACTCCGCGATCAGCGAGTCGTGGTACTCCGTCTGGTAGCGGCGGACGTTGTAAGTGCTCTCGGTGAGGGAGCAGAGGGGCTTGGGGGTGACGCAGGCCACCCCCATCTCGGCCAGCCAGCCGCGCAACTGGCGGGCCAGCCCCCTTGGCAGCCACTCCTCCCGGTCCACCGGCGCGATGACGGCCCGCGCGCCGGTCCGCTTCACCCCTTCCGGCACCAACTCCGCCACCCCCGGATGTTCACCGAAGGCCAGGACCAGGTCGGCCGGGGGCAGGTTGTCGGGCAGGTAGTCCTCCGGGTAGTCTATGACCAGCGGGTAGGACGACGGCGCCCGCCAGACGTGGATCTCCCAGCCCTCCGGCGCGTGGGCGCGGATGTTCTCCACGTGCCGCTGGCCGTACTCGCCGGTGATGATGGCAAGGATGCGCATAAATCCTCCAAACGCTTGACAGTTTCCGTATTTGCTGTTATATTTTGTTTTGTCCGACAAACGGGAGAATGTCCGATGAATACGCTCATTGTTCGCATTGGCCGGAGAGGGCAGGTTACTCTCCCTCAGGCGGTCCGTCGCCGACTGGGGCTGCAGGAAGGCGACCGGGTGGCCTTTGTCCCATTTGGTGACCGTTTCCTACTCCATCCCGTCGGGAAGACTCTGCTGGACCTGCGGGGAAGTGTCCCGGTGGAGGGCCCCCAGGACCTGGATGCGCTCCGTCGGCAGGCCGTCGCGGAGCACGCCCGGAGGGTCAGTACCGATGAGACCTGAGCGGGTCTTCGCCGATACCAACTTGTTCCTCCGCTACCTCACGAACGACGTCCCCCAGCAAGCGGATGCGGTAGAAGCCCTTCTCCGGCGGGCGGCAGCGGGCGAGGTGACGCTGGTCACCAATAGCCTGGCGATTGCGGAAGTCGTCTGGGTACTGGAGACCGTCTAGGGTCTTCCTCGCCCTTCCATCGCCGAAAAGGTACTGGCGATCCTGAACACCCCGGGCCTGGAGGTTCCGGAAGGAGAGATTCTCCTCCAGGCGGCGATCTGGTATGCGGAGCAAAATGTGGATTTCGCCGATGCGTACCACGGCGCCTGGATGCTGGCCCACGGGATAGACGCGGCCTGCACATTTGACCACCGTCACTTCCACCGGCTGCCAGGCATCACTGTTCTCCGGCCGTAGATGGCGCAAGATTAATCTTGCGCTCCATCCAGCAGCCGTCGTTCCCCCTCCAGCGCGCGGATGTCGGTGACGTCCTGCACCACCTCCAGGGTTCCCCGGTACTCCCCCCGTTCGTCCCGCAGCGGGAAGTAGCGGATGTGGATGAACCGCCCCTGCATCTGAATCCAGAACTCCGCCACCTCCCGCCGTCCGGCCCGGAAGTCGTCCAGGATGCGCTGGACCCGGTGCAAACTTGCAGGCGGATGACACTTCTGCACTTTGCGCCCCAGCGCCGCCGGGGGCCGCAGGAAGGTCCGCTCCCGGGGCCTGTTGAAGTAGCGGACGGTGTCCTCCGCGTCCACGTAGGTGATCTCCACCGGCAGCGCGTTGAGGATGAGGTTGACCTCCTCTGGCGTGAGGGTGCCCGTGTCCAGGTGGAGCAGGACGGAAGCCAGGGCGCGGGCCTCCGGCGGGGCCGGCGCGGCCTCCACCGGCGGCGGGGGCGGCGCCGGTGCCGCCGCGACCCCCTCCGGCGGCCAGCGGTCCCCCGGCTGGACCCAGGCGTAGCCCACTTCCGGCTCCTGAGCCCGGATGGCCCGCCAGTCCTAGTCGGTCAGGAGTTGCAGCGCGGTCGGGAAGAGGATGTTCTCCTCCTTGAAGAACATCTCCCGGATCGCCGTCGCCATCGGCCCAAAGACCCCCTCTATCCGCGCCCGGAAGTCCTCCGGGTCGTCCCCTGGGCCCGCCTCCAGAAGTGACGACAGCGCCTTCCAGCCGCCCCGGATGTCGTCGTGGATGGCCCACATCACGGTGGAGGGGCCGGTGAAACCCTTCCGCTCCAGGTACGGGAAGAGAAAGTTCTCCTTGCGCCGGTAATGCCTCTCGTACTCCCGCAGTTCCTGTAGCCGCTTCCGGGCCTCCTCCAGCCGGTCCGGGTCAGTCGGCGCGGCCTTCAGGGCCTCCACCGCCGCCTGGAGCCGGTCCAGCACCTCCGCCGCCGCCCGGTTCTCGGCGCGGAAGGTGTGGATGGGGTGGCCGGGCAGGCTCTCCGGCGGCACCTGCGCCTCCAGCGACTCCCGGAAGACGGCGACGTGGACGTCGCAGAGCCGCTTGATCTCCATCTCCGGGAAGCCCTCCTCAATGAGGGCCTGTTCTATCTGGGCGATCTCCGTCGGGCCGACCTCCCGCAACAGGGCGGCGAATTCCGCCTTGACCTCATCTACGCTCCGGCCTTCGTGCAGTTGCCGGAGGATTCCTTTCAGGATTTCCCGACGACGGGTGGAGTTTGGGATGTATTCGCTCATAGGACTCCTTCGTATTGCGTATTGCGTGTTCCGTGCCTCCTGCTACCGGCTTCCCGCTACCGGCTTCCTGCTATACCACCAGCATCGCCATATCCCGGCCGAAGAGGCCCAGCCGGTCGCCGTGGCGGAGGGGATGGTCCAGGTTGGGCTCACAGGTGGGGACGTCCTCCCGCACCCGCTGATAGCGGAGCCAGGGGGCCATGGAGTTGCAGGTGGTCAGGAGCCGGCCGTTGAGGAAGATATGGGCGATCTCCGCCTGGGGGATGCCCAGCCGCGCCAGCACATCTCCGACGGTTTCCCCTGGTTCCGTCTCCAGGTGGACCACTGTCTCCCGGTCGCCGCGCGGTTCGGGCCCGAAGCGGCGCAGTTTGCCGTATAATCTGACTTCTACCATAGTTTTTGCTACCACATGTTGGTTTTCCGGTTTCTGGGTAGCAGTTGTCCTACTCGAGGGCATATACATCCTGAAGGGTCACGCGATCCAGCACGTCGGCGACCGCCGCTGACGCCTTCTGCCATAGACAACGGGTTGGGCAACCGCTGGCCCGGGGGCAGCGCGTCTCGCCGCCCGGAGCCACCCAGTCCACCAGCGCGATGGGCCCCTCCACGGCGCGGACAATCTCGCCGACGGTGATCTGGGATGGATGTCGCCCCAGGCGGTATCCTCCGGCAGGACCTTTCACACTATTCTCATAGCGTTTGTATTGTAACATAATAGAACGCCAGCCACCGCTCCCGCTCTTCCGCATCGCCGGCCAGCAGCGAGAAGTTGGCCAGATGGGCGTACACCGCCGCGCCGGATTCCTCCGCCAGTTCCCCCGCCAGCCCGCAGTGGTCGCTGTGAGCGTGGGTGAGGATGCTGCGCCGCACATCGGATGGCCGATACCCGCGCCGGGCCAATTGCTCCCGCAACGCCTCTCGCGCTGGCTCAAAACGCGGCCCAATATCAATCAGCGTCAGGCCGTCGTCCCCTTTGACCAGATAGACGTTGACCGGCCCCACCGGAAAGGGGGTCGGGATGGTGAGGATGTCCAGGTAGTCTGGTAAAGGCATGCCTGGGTGCATTACCAGATGGCCTCCGGGAAGGTGCAGACCCCGGCGTGGACGCCGACCCGTTTGTACATCCGGATGCCGGTAAATGGTTCGCCCAGGATGCCGTCGTAGATGGCCCAACTGCGCCCCCGCACACTGGCCTCCATGCCCGGCCGCCGGAACGGAGTGGAGCCGTCCAGCCGGGAAAAGAGCAGGCCGCCCCGGCCGAACTCCTGGTGGATCCACTCCATCCGACCCTGCCCCATCGTGTACGCAAACCCACAGCGCTCAAAGAGGATGGCCGCGTGGTAAAAGAGCGGCTGGGCCTGAAAGCGGTCGTACCCCAGACGGGCGACGAACTCCTCAAAGCGCGGGACGAGCCGTCGGGTCAGGCGACCTCCCTGCCGGACCTGCCCCGGGGCCAGCCCGGCCTCCATGGCCCGAATCTCCTCCGGGATGTTGCGCCCGGCGGTCCCAAAATTGGTGGGCCGACCATCCGGCATCCGGTCCCCGTTGAACCGCTCCGACGTCGGGTCGTTGATGGAGAAGAAGAGGACTTCCAGTTGGTTGTGAAGGGTCTCCGCCAGTTCCAGGTAGAGGACCGGGTCAGGGGCACCCCACTGATGGCGCAGGGCGATGGTCACCGAACCGGTTCCCGGCTCGCAGATGCACTCCCACAGGGGCCGTCCCTGGGAGTCGGTCAACGAGGAGGGAATCCCGAACTGGAGCAGCGCCTCCGGCGGGATGAGGAGTTTGTAGATGGCCTCCTTCTGGGGACGGGGCAGGTTGTTGATCTGGCGGAGGGAGACCAGTTGCTGTCCGTCCACGACAAAGGGTTGTGCCTTCATCATCGGATCCGTCCTTTCCACTCCCGCCGGATTTCCCGCTCCAGGTCCCTCCTGGCAATCGCTTCTCGTTTATCGTACTTGCGCTTGCCCCGGGCCAGCGCGATCTCCACTTTGGCCCGCCCTTCTTTCAGGTACATCCTGAGCGGCACGACGGTGTACCCTTTCTCCCGCATCCGGCCGATGATGCGGTTGATTTCCCGTCGGTGGAGAAGCAGTTTACGCGGGCGGAGGGGGTCGTGGTTGAGCCGACCGGCCGGTTCGTAGCGCGCGATGTGGACATTGACCAGCCAGAGTTCGCCGTCCCGCTCCTGCACGTACCCTTCCTGCAGGCTGACCTGAGAGGCCCGGACGGACTTGATCTCGGTCCCGGTCAACCCAATCCCCGCTTCGTACCGCTCTTCTATCTGGTACTCGTGGGCCGCTTTTCGGTTGGTCGCTACGACTTTGATGCCGGTCATATCCGTTGGCGGCTTCGCCGCTACTTTCCCGTCAGCAGATACTCCACCGCCCGGTCCAGTTGGGGGTCCTCGTCCGGTCCGGCGTCTTCGGGCCAGGGGACTTCAATGTCCGGCGTCAGGCCCTCCCCGCTGATGGCCCGGTCGTTGGGCGTGAACCAGTGGGCGATGGTCACCCGCAGTTCGGAGCCATCGCGGAGCCGGTAGGGGCGCTGCACCGAACCTTTGCCCACCGTCGGTTCGCCGATCAGAATCCCCCGTCCCCGGTCCTGGATCGCCCCGGCGACGATCTCCGAAGCAGACGCGCTCCCCCCGTTGATCAGGACGACCAGCGGGATGGACTCGGCCGGGCCGCCGTCGCGGGAACGGAAGACTTCCTCTCCCTCTTTGGTGCGCTCTATCAGGATGACCCCCCGGTCCAGGAACAGGTCGGCCACCTCCAGGGCCTGGTCCAGCCAGCCACCGGGGTTGTTCCGCAGGTCCAGGATCAGCCCCTTGGGGTTCCGGGCCAGCAGGTCCGCCAGGGCCTCGCGCATCTGTCGGCTGGCGGTGGCGCTGAAATCCGTCAGTTGGATGTAGGCAATGTCGCCTTCCAGCATCTTCGCCTGCACCAGCGGGATTTCAATGCGCGCGCGGACGATGGTGACCTCAAAGGTCTTTTCCTCCCCCGGTCGCTCAATGAGAAGGGTGACGGGGGTGCCGGCCGGCCCCCGGATCAGCGCGATAGCCTCGTAGATGCTGTAGCCGACGATGGATTCACCGTTTACCGCCAGAACCCGGTCGCCGCTCTGGAGGCCCGCCTCCTCGGCCGGAGTGCCGGGGATGATGCCCGCGATCTCCAGTTTCCCGTCGTCCCGCATCCGGACGTAGGCGCCGATCCCCTGGAACTCGCCGCTGGCGTCTTCGTTGATGATGGCCGCGATACGGGGTTCAATGAACGAGGTGTACTCATCCCCCAGGGTCTGGAGGCTCCCCCGAATCGCGCCGTAGACGATGGTCTGGAAGTCGGGGATTTCGCCGAAGTAGGCTTCCCGGACGATGTCCCAGACGTCCCGGAACAGTTGCCACGCCTCTTCCTCCGTTTGAGGGGGGGGTGCCGGCGTGGGAGTCGGCATCAGAGGGATGGAAATCGCTCTCTGATTGACGAGGTTGGCGGTGCTGAAACCGGCCAGGAAGGCCGCCCCGGCCGTACAGGCCAGGGCCAGAATGGCCATCACTCCAACCAGCCAGATAGTCTTCCGTTGAGTCATGCGGTATCACCTCAGATAGGATGGGTCAAGGAGAAATATATCACCGAATCCCGATTTTGGGAAGGGGACATATTGCAGTTTTTTGCTTGACATCTGGAGGGCCTTATGATATGATAAAAGTGTTTCCACCCGTTCCTGGTTGCCGGAAGGAGGATTTTTTTATGAAAAGCGTCCGCTCTCTGCTTCCCCTTCTGCTGGGCCTTCTGGTCGTTCTTCTGCTGCTGGCGGGGTGTTATATGCCGGCCGCCCCGGATGTGACACCGACCCCTTCCCAGCAGGATATGGAGGACCTCTTTATGCAAACGGTGGGGGCTCAGGCGGCCCAGACCGAGGCGGCGATGACAGCCCTCCCACCTGTGCCCACGGAGATCCCCACCCCGATTCCCCCTACTCCCGAAGAGACGGTCCCAGTGCCCACGCCGACCCCCACTGAGTCCCCTACTCCGGAACTCCCGCCGGCGGAGGTTCCCTCTCCGCCTGTTCTTGCGACGCCGACTGAGGAGACGGTGGTGGCTCCTGCCGGTGCTGAAAGGACCCATGTCGTCCAGCCGGGGGAGTGGCTCCTGCAGATTGCCCGGCAGTATGGGGTGGATTGGCGAGAACTGGCCGCTTACAACAACATCGTGAATCCCAATCGCCTCTATCCGGGCCAGGTTTTGCGCATCCCCGGGGCGGGCGGTCAGCCGCCGACCGGCGATGAAATCCTGTACACCGTGCAGCCCGGGGACAACCTCTTCCGCATTGCCCTGCGGTATAACATGAACTATCTCTATCTGGCCTCCTACAACGGCATTGCGAACCCCCACCAGATTCGGGTGGGGCAGGTCATCCGGATTCCGGTGGTGCCGTAGAACTCATACCAATCGTCTATCCAAGTGCTACACATTGGGTGCTTGAGGAGGGGATGGCGTGCTGAATCCACCCCCAACCTGTCAGCGATTTCAGGGCTTCGGGATTCTGGGCCAAGGATCGGAGTTCGGCTTCTATGGCTCGCTTTTTCGTTTCCAATGTCTCGTACACTTGCCCTTCCACCCGATCCCGAAGATGCTGAAAAACCCGCTCCGCTGGATTCAACTCCGGCGAGTAAGCAGGCTGTTCAATCCGGGCCACGGGAACGTCCTGATATGCCTCCCCCCGATGCCCCGATGCCCGATCCCAAACGACAGCCCGGATACCTGCTTCTGACCAGCTGGCCACAACGGGAGCGATTGACGCACTTTTCATATCCTCCGTCCACTCCCATAGCAGAATGCCGGCCACACCGTTTACCAACAGATTCAAATATGTCCACTCCCGCTGATATTCCATCGGTTGCTCCAGTTTGTACTTGCGGGGAACCCAGCGTTTGCGGACCTGGCCGATCAATCCAACGCGCATCTCGTCTGCGAAACCAACCTGACCGGACTCCTGAATCCCGTGAGCGGCCAACTGGGCAGCCAGCCCGGTCGCTTTCTGCTGTTCCTCGGCAGAAGCACGAGGTGAGCGGGGGCGGGGCACTTTCTTGCGCAAACCTAACCGATGAAACACCCAGCGCATTCCATCGTAGGTGTATTCGATACCGTGCTGCTCCTTCGCCCAATGCACGCCATCCCAGATGGTGCGGAGTTCGCCCCGCCGACTTTTCTCCACCAACTCGGCCTCCTGCTCGGCAGAGAGCCGGGGTTTAGGGCCGCCGTGACCGCCGTGATAGTGAGCAAGGACTTCAGTGATGCCCCCTTTCCGGTATACCAGTTACCGGTATACCGGTTACCGGTTTGTACCAGTTTAACCAATCGTGGATTGCGCTCCGGGAGACTCCCAGGACGAGGGCGGTCTCTTTCACGCTTCGGCCGGTCCGAATCAGCCACAGAGCGTGGAAACGCGTCCGCTTTTGACGGTCTTTCTCCTTCCTGTACAAAGCCTGGAGTTCTTCCGCACTTTCCTGCCATTGGATGTGTACTTTCCCTGCCATAGGGCTCCTTCCTATCGGTGGGACTCACTACTAGATACTACCAAGTGTCGCTTTTCACAAAACGATTGGTATTA
>DAOTWL010000049.1:0-6365 GCA_034435875.1 Anaerolineae bacterium | reverse complement strand
GTCTACAGTGACCGCCAGGGTGCGAGTGACCGTCGCGCCCACGTCCAGCGGCCCGACGGTCCAGGTGAGGACGCCGTCCGCCGGGCCGCTGTAGGGGGACGTCGCGTCGGCGAAGGCCGTGTGGGCCGGCAGCGCGTCGGTGATGACCACGCCGGTGGCGTTCTCCGTGCCCGTGTTGGTCACCGCGACGGTGAAGGTCACCCGGTCGCCCGGACGGACGGGGGTGTGGGAGGCGGTCTTGGTCACCTTGAAGGCCGGGGCGCTCTGGACCGTCGTCGTGACGGGCCCGGTCTGGTCGGAGACGCCCTCGGCGCAGGTGATGCCCGCCGTATTGGTGAGGACCGTCCCGTTCGGGATGGGCATCGTCAGCGTGACCACCAGTTGAATCTGGCCGGAACTGTTGCCGCCCAGTGTGCCCAGGGTCCAGGTGAGGGTCTCTCCAGGGGCGAAGGTGCCGGAGGAGGGGGGCGGGCTGGCAGTGCCGCCGGTGATGAAGGCCGGCAGCGTGTCGGTGACCACGACGCCGGTGGCGGGGACGGGGCTGGTGTTGGTGTAGCGGATGGTGTAGGTCAGCGGCTGGCCCGGCGTGGCGTGGTCGGGGCTATCGCTCTTGGTGATGTGGAGGTCGGGCGCGCCCACGAAGACGGGGGCCGTCGGGCCGGTCGCCGCGCCCACCGCGCCCTGGGTGACGGTAACGAAGTTGGAGTACGTCCCGCTGCCGGAGGCCGTCGCCGTAAAGACCAGCGTCACCGGGCCGGGCGGGGCCAGCCAACCGGTGGGCCAGACCGTCCCGGTGACCACCAGTCCCGTCCAGATGAGGTCGTTCCCGCTCTGGGAGGGCGCGGGGCCCTGAACCATGCCGCCGAAGGAGAAGCCACCGGGGAGGGTATCGGTGACGGTCGCGTTCGGGGCCGTCTCGTTGCCCGTGTTGGTGACGGTGATGGTGTAGGTGACGGTGGACCCGGCGACCACCGCGTCGGGGGAGACGGTCTTGGTGACGGTGAAGGCGGGGACGGAGGAGACCGTCGTCGTCTCGGAGACGGTGGCCGGGGTCAGCGCGTTGGACGCGGTGATCCCGGCGCTGTTAGTGAGAACAGTCAAGTTGGGGAGCGGGCTGTAGACCCGCCCGACCAGACGGAGGGTGCGAGACACACCAACGCCCAGGGTGCCCAGGTTCCAGGTGACCGTCCCGGCAGTGTGGGTGCAACCGTCGCTGCAACTCTGGAATTGGACGTAAGTGGGGAGGGCGTCGGTGACCACCGTGCCCAGCGCCGGGCCGATGGCGGAGGCGTCGTTGGTGACGGTCAGGGTGTAGGTGACGAGGGCGCCGGCCTGGACGAGGTCGGGGCTATCCGTCTTGCCGATGGAGAGGGTGGGCCAGGAACGGACGGTGACGGTGACCGGGGCGCCGGGGGCGGTGGGGGTGACCTCGGCGGAAAAGGCCAGATAGTCGGCGTTGACGATGGGGGTGCCGTCGGTCAGCGGCGCGGTGACGGTGACGGCGAGGGTGACCTGCGCGGCCCCGCCGGGGGCCAGCGGTGTGGTCAGCGTCCAGGTCAGCACATTTCCGGCGACCTGGGCCAGGGGCGCGGAGTAGGCGTAGGTCGTGTGGGCGGGGAGGGTCTCGACGATGGTGTAGGGGAGTGACGTGGTCAGGTGGCCGGTGTTGGTCAGGAAGAGGGTGTAGGTCAGGCGCGCGCCGGCGGTGACCGGGTCGGTGAAGGCGACCTTGCCCAGCGCGAAGGCCGGGGCGTTGACGGTGGTGGTCACGTTCGCGCCGGCGACGAGGGCGGCGTTGGCGGCGCTGGCGGTGTAGGTGTCGTTGTGGAGGACGGTCTGGTCCACGGTGGGGACGGTGGGCCGGACGACGAACTGGAGGATGGCGCGGTTTCCGGCGGGGAGGCCGTTCCCGATGCCGATGCGGTCGCCGGTGAACCAGATGTAGGTGCCGGTCCCGCCGGGGGAGAGGCCGCCGTGGAACCAGGTGGCCCCGCCGCCGTCCAGGACACTGGCGGCGGCGAAGACCGTCCCGGCCGGAGTGGTATCGGAGACGATGACCTGCGCGGCCGGCTCCGACCCGGTGTTGGTGACGACGATGGTGTAGGCCAGGTCTGCGCCCTGGGCAACGGGGTCGGGGCTATCGGATTTGGCGATGGCGAGGGTGGTGGAGCCGGATTGCATGGGGCCGATGTCGGTGGGCTGGCGGGGGGCCGGGGCGAGGGCCGGCGCGGGGGTGGGGGCGGCGTCGGCGGGACGGACGACGAGGGCCAGGCGCGCGGTGCGGCCCGGGGCCAGGCCGGGCCCCAGCCCGACCCGGTCGCCGGAGACCCAGAGGACGGAGCCGGCCTGGCCGGGGGAGAGGCCGCCGACGAACCAGGCGGCGCCGCCGTCCTCCAGGACGACGGCCCGCTCCAGGACGGTGCCGGGCGGGGTGGATTGGGCCACCTCCACCGGCGCGCCGGTGCCGACGACGGTGACTTCTATCACCGAGGGGTCGGCTGGCCGCGCGGGGAAGAGGACGTACCAGGGCGGGAAGAGGGGGGTGGAGGGGGCCGCGCGGGCCGCGGCCGGCGCGGCCAGCGCGGGGAATGCGCTCTGCAGCAGCAGCGCGGCGACCAGAAGAATGCCAGGCCAGCGGTGTGAGGTCATCTGTCACCTCCTGCGAATGAGGGGCCCCCGCCTGCCCCGGAAATCGGATAAGACGGTAGCGCAGGCTGTTCGCCTGCGAATTCGCACCAAAAGCCCGAACGCTGCCAGAGGACCCGTCCGTAGGAGAGGGCTTCCCGGGCCAGCGGCTGGCCCCGGCGGATTTCGTCCACCGTATAGGGGAAGACCTGGACGTCCACGGGCGCACGGTCGGGGAGATAGACCGGGATGCGGTCGGGAAACGCCAGAGGACTCTCCCGCAGGATCAGGAGCAGGTCTATATCGCTTCCCACGGAGAAGGCTCCCTTTGCCAGGGAGCCGAAGAGGACAACGGCCTCCACCTCTGGATATTGCTGATAATAGGTGGTCAGCTCTTCCAGAAAGCGGGCCAGGGCATCCTCATCCACCCAGAAGACCTGCACAGAACCGTAGGATTTGCTCCGCACAATGGAGCGCATGTTCGGTTCCTCATCATTTAGCGTTAAAGTTTAGAAGTCTGCAGAGGCTAATCGGGCCTTAAAGGCAGGATTTACGCACTTGCCCTGTTGGACGGCCTGGAAAAGCCGTCCAGAGAGGCTAAAAGCCCTGCTGATGACGGGCTGAAAAGCCCAATGGCACTAACTTTTTCGTGGCGTAGGCTGTTAGCCTGCATTTGCAACTGGAAAATGATTTGGGCAATCAACTGCGACTCCCCCTCACCCCACCCCCTGCCCCCTCCCCTCTCCTGCTCGCTTTCAGCGGCGGAGGCCCTCACCTCTCCCCCAGCCCCTCCCCTCTCCCGCAAGCGGGAGAGGGGAGGGGGATGGGGGTGGGGTGAGGGCGGCGGCTTCGCCGCCGCCCTCAAAACCCTTCCCTACCCGAGAAGGGGGCAAGGGGGATGAGAGGGCAAATCTCACCTCGGGCGATTGCCCAAATCATTTGTTAAGCCGCAACTACAGGTCTGGCGGCCTACGCTACATCCTTCCAAATCCCAAATGTTAGGGCTGAAAAGCCCGTCCTACGGATGAACTGCGTATGTCCCGTTAAAGATTGCTTTTTATGGTGGGTAACGGTATACGATAGCGAGGGGAATCAGGGTAATCAAAGGTAAAGTGAGCCTCTTGCCCGCAATGGTGGGGCTGATCCGGAATGAAAGCAACTTTCGGAACATAGGAATCCCTTTTCCCGTATAGAGGCGTTACGAATCCAGTAGCAGGATTCTTATTTTCTTCTTTTTCTAATAAAAATGAGTGGAAAGAGGAAGAAGCCAAATACACTTCTGCCTATTTTCTGTTGGACGCCGGATTTCGTTGTTGGAACACCCGTCTTGCGAGCAAATCTGTACCTGGCGCGAGAAATTCCTAACGCGCGTCTCCAAGAGAAAGAGAGGCCAGGTACCCCCGTATTGGATCTTCGCCTTCTGCTCATCTCTCGCCTCACGAGGTGCTATTTGCGGCGAAAACAACCTTTGTGTAGTTTACTACAAAAAAGCATCCGTGGCAACTTTAAGGGCATTCCAGTTGTCCCTTCACCTTTGCGGCCTGTTCGGCCCATTCGGGGGGCGGGGAGAGGGAGAGGAACTGGTCCAGTGCGCGGCAGGCCTCGGGCCCGTTGCCCAGCGCGGCGTGGGCCTGGGCCAGGGCGTACCAGGCCTGGATGGAGTCGGGATGGCGCGCCAGGACCCCGTTCAGGACCTCCAGGGCTTTCTGCGCGTCCCCCTGGAGGAGGTGCAGGTTCCCCATTCCGATGAGAGCCTCCGGCATGCCCGGGCAGAGGTCCAGGGCGCGGGTGAATTCCTTCCGGGCTTTCTCCAGCAGCGCGCTGTCGGGAAGAGCGAAGGGATTGGTGGGGATGGCCCGGGCCAGGTAGACCGCGCCCAACTGGTAGTGGGAGCGGGGGTCTTCGGGGTCTTCTTGGATGGCCGCTTCCAGGTCGGCGGTCGCCCCCTCCAGGTCTCCCGACTGGTAGGCGACGACGCCCCGGTTGTGGTAGGCGGCGGCCTTGTCCGCCAGACGGGGGAGTGCGGCGTCCAGTTCCCGGCGGGCCTCCTCCAACTGGCCCTGCTCGGCGTAGATTTGCCCCAGCCAGAAGTGGGCCAGCCCGTGGTCGGGGCGGAGTTCCAGCGTTTGCCGGAGGGACTGAATGGCCTGCTCCGTCCGGCCAGTCTCGTAGCAGGCGCGGCCCAGCCAGTAGCGGGCCTCCGGGTCGGAGGGGGTGGCCTGGGCAACGGACTCCATGACCGAGAGGGTACGGGCGACGGCCTCCGCGTCCCCCTGTTCCTGGTAAATCCGGAGCAACCAGTACCGCCCGGCGGGCCCGCCCCGCCCTGCGGCGACGGCTTCCTCCAGCGCGGCCCGGGCCTGCCCGGCGGCGGTTTCGTCCCCCAGGGCGCGCCGGGCGACGAAGAGCCAGTAGTAGGCCTCCACCAGGCCGGGGTCGGCGGAGATGGCCGCTTCCAGTTCGGAGACGGCCTGGGCGTAGCGGTTCACCCCTTCGCAGCGGCTGGCCTCTATGTGCTGCCGGGCCGTGCGCAGGGGGTCAGCGGCCCTGCGGGGGGTTCCACAGGCGACGAAAGAGAGGACCAACAAGAGCAGTAGAAGACGGCGAAGCATAAAGGGCTCCCTTTCTGATGGATGGTATGGAGTGGGTCAAAACGGTGTCCAAACGGCACTTCACTTCGTTCCGTGCCTGACTACGACCGGCTGGTAGTCAGCCACGAAGCGCAGCGAAGTGGCGTCTAAACGGCCCTCCACTCCGTTTCGTGCCTCACTCCAACAGTATATCGGTTTTGCGCAAAATGTCCAGCGGCCTCCGGCGTTGACTTGCATAAATAGAAATTTGCAGTAAACTATAGATGTACCGGCCACCTCAATCCGGAGGTTGTCTGATGAACCGAATTCACGGCTCCCTGCTTCTGGGGGGTACGGTGGGCGCGCTGCTCCTCCTGGCTGGCGCATTCGCCCTATCCCCCGCCTCTATTGCCCAGCAACCCCGCCCAACGCTGACCCCGACGCCGGAGATCGTACCGTCCCCCACACCGGTGCCCGGCGGAGAATCTCCCCCCGTCTCCCAGCCCCCCGAGACCGCTCCCTCGCCGCAGACTCTGCCCTCTACCGGCCCTTCTCTGCTGCCGGTTACCGGTTACGGGTTGACGGCGATCGGCATCGGGTTCGGGATGGCGGCAGCGGCCCTGGCGGCCCGACAGGCTCGTCGGCGCAAGCAGGCCAGGGACCCGGAGCATCCGCAGGAGCCATAAGGAGTCAACGTGGTCAAATTGCTGATGGGCTGGAACCTCATTCCGGGGTTGGAGAACGAATATTTTGAGTTTTTCACGCAGGAGTTTGGGCCGGCGCTGGAGGAATTGGGCCTGCAGGCGACGGATATGTGGTATACCGCATACGGAGAGGGGCCTCAGATTCTCACGGGAGTCGTTGCGGAGGACCTGAGCACCGCGCGCCGGATTCTGGCCTCCGAGCGCTGGCTGAAGTTGAAGGAGCGGCTTCTGGAATTTGTGACCGACTACCAGCAGAAAATCGTCCCCGCTTCTGGCGGTTATCAATTGTAATAACGGATGATTTTTGTGTCGGCGGCGAAGCCGCCGACACAAAAAGGTTACTGGAGTCTGGCGATGCTTGAAAACGTGCAGAAATCTCCAAATAGGACGCAGAGTTCCGCAGGCTTCGCCCGCAGATTCTGAGGATTTTCAAAGACCATCTGCGCAAAATCTGCGGGAATCTGCG
>DAOTWL010000048.1:0-4483 GCA_034435875.1 Anaerolineae bacterium | reverse complement strand
GCGCTCCGCCAGAGCGACGGCGAACTCAGCAACATCTTCAGGTAGGTCAGCGCCGGGCCCGGACGCAGCGCCCACGCCCGGAACGCCCGCCGGGCCCACTGCTCCAGTTCCTCCGCCCGCAAGTGGGGGTAATCCAGCACCGGGGAGCGGTCCATATCCACCTGCTCCCAGCGGGTGCCCGGGCGGAACCATCCTTTCTCCACCACCTCAAAGAAGAGCGGCGAGCCCGAGTACGGCGCGGCGATATGGAAGAGCGCCAGGTCCAGCGGCAACCGCAGGGCCAGGCGGACCGTCTGCCGAATTCTCTCCTCCGTCTCGCCGGGGAGGCCGATGATGAAGGAGCCCCAGTTGCGGATGCCCGCTTCCTTCGCCCACCGCAGCGCCTGCTCCACCTGCTCCAGGCGGATCCCCTTCCCGGCCCGCCGCTGGGGCCCATCGCGCGTTCCGCCAGGAGGTGGAGGAGGCCGGAGGCGGAGAGCCGCTGGTCCTGGCCCTGGAACGGCCCGGCGGTTCCATCTCCCGCCTGGAGACCCGATTGCTGCCGGAAACCCATCCCCACGCCAGCGCCAATTTCTGGTACGCCGAACGGCTCTTCAAGTTCTTCCTCTGGCAGCGGGGCGGCTTCCGGGCCTGGGCGGGCGGGCCTGAACCGGTCGGCCAGTACCTCCGGTCCCGCTACAGCCCCGCCGGAACCCGCGCCTTGGACCATCACTTTATGGGCGAGACGGTGTACGGCCGCCCCTTCGCCTGGGTCCTCTGCCGTCCCGACGACGTCCCCCCCGGTGCGGGAGCGGTACCAGGCCCTGGGCGGCCACCTGGACGGCTCTGGGTCTTCGCGGTTAAGCCGATGAGCCCCCTGCACTTCCGAATGGCCCTCTCTTACATCATCCCGTTCACCTTCTTTTCCCTTATCGTTGGTGTCCTCCTGCATGGGCAGTTGCGCAAAGATAAACTGACCCTGGGACAGGAGATGGCAGTGAACTGGGTCCTGCGGGTCATCGGTTACATCCCAGGGGTTATCGGCAGGAAAAGGTAAGAGGCGGAGTTCAACAAAATCTCTCTGCGTTCTCTGCGCCCTCTGCGGTGAAAGCAACGCGCCGGGCCAGGAAGAGGACCGCTTCCAGCACCCCCCCGCCGACGGCCAGCGCCTTATCGGAAATGGAGAAGCAATGGGCCACGACGGCCCGGGGGTCCACGTCGCCCACCTTCAGCCCTGCGTGGACCCTCAGCCCGTCGTGGAGCAGGCCCCGCAGGACGCCGTCCAACTGGGAGAGAACCGGGACGTCGTCCACATACGCCACCACCTCGCCGGCCCGCACCCGGTCGCCGATGGCGCGGACGGACCGGAAGACGCCATCCCCTGGCGCGCGCAGGACCCGGCGGGCGCTCTCGCCGCCTATCTCGCCGGGGACCCCCGTATCCGGCGCGGCGCTCCCCTCCAGGATGACCCGCCCCAGGTTGTGGCCCCGGTGGGTCTCCACCACCGCATGGCAATCCACACCGGCGATAAACCCCGGCCCCAGCGCCACCACGATAGGCGCGTCCGTGATGCGGGTGCCGGTGTTCTGCTTGGCCATAATGGCGTCCACCACCGCCAGGGGGCGCAGGCGCGCGACCCACTCCGCATGCGGGTCCACGGCGACGGGGACCTCATCGGCGGCCCAGGCGGCCCGGATGCCGGCCTCGTCCTCCACCCGCCGCGCCGTCACGCCGTCCACCGTGATGCTCCCCTCATAGACCGCCGAGGCGAAGGCGACGGTCCGGCGGATGACGGTGGGTTGGGGGATCTCGGTGACCAGGACGCGGAAGCCGCAGCGGTGAAGCCGCCAGGCCACTCCGGTGCCCAGATCGCCGCCGCCCTTCACAATGACCACAGACCACGGACCACAGACCACGGACCACAGACCACGGACCACGGACCACAGACCACCAGCCGGGGCCGGTCGTCTATCGTCTGTCGTCCGTCGTCTATCGTCTGTCGTCCGTCGTCTATCGTCTGTCGTCCGTCGTCTATCGTCCATCGTCCGTCGTCTATCGTCCGTCGTCCGTCGTCTATCGTCCGTCGTCCGTCGTCTATCGTCCATCGTCCGTCGTCTATCGTCCATCGTCCGTCGTCTATCGTCCATCGTCCGTCGTCTATCGTCCGTCGTCCGTCGTCTATCGTCTGTCGTCTATCTTTCATAGCAGGTCTGATAATCAGCACCGATGATCAGGCGGAAGCCGTAGGCGGTGCCCCAGTTGGGTTCGTAGGACACCCGCTCCTCCGGAATCCCGAACATCCGCTTGATGTCCTCCACGCCCGTCCCTTTGGCGTGTTCCCGGAAGACAATGAGCATCGTCTGGGGGTAATCCCGCCGGTCCGGCTGGCCTGGCATAGCCGGGAAGCCCGCCCGGACCAGCCGGTCCACCGCCAGCAGGTCCCAATCGGGGTTGGGCGTCCCGTTCCAGACCTCCACCGGCAGGAAGGTACGGGTCAGGCGGCCCTCGGGGGGCGGCGCCATCGCCTCCGCCAGCAGCGGCTCTATCTCCTCCCACCGGGGCAGGAAGACGTTCCCGCCCCAGGGGGTCACCCAGGGCGTCACGTGCCGGGCGCCGATGTTGTAGTAGCGGAGATTCTGCTCCTGCAGGAAGAAGGCCACCCGCGCCAGGTCCAGGACGGTGGGCAGGTCCAGATTGGTCACGAACATGCTCTGGAACTGGTCCCAGAGGGTGGGAATCTGGGCCAGCCAGCCGCCGTCCCGGAGTTTGTGCCAGATGGCCTGCAGAACCTGCTGCTGACGGCGGTCCCGGAAGAAGACGCTGGTGGTCATCCGGGAACGGGCGTACCAGAGGGCCTGTTCGCCGTCCAGATGGTGGACGCCCGGCTCCAGGGTGAAGATCGGATATTGCCCGCTGGCGTCGGGGTAGGGCCAGTGGTCGCTCAGGCGGCAGTGGACGGGGACGTCTATGCCGCCCAGCGCGTCCACGATGCCGATGAGACCGTCAAAGTCGGTACGGACGTAATAGTCGGCGCGGATGCCCAGGTTGTAGAGGAGCGTATCCCGCAGGTTGGCCCACCCGCCGCCCGGGTAGCCGGTGGCCTCGCCGTGGTAGTCGGCTATGTTGATGCGGTTCATCCCGTCGCCGGGGATGTAGACGTAGAGGTCGCGCGGGATGGAGATGACGGAGACGACGGCCCGGTTGCGCTGGATGGAGACGATGTGGATGGCATCCGTGTGCCACTCGGTCCAGTGGGGGCGCTTGTCGCTGCCCAGGACGACGATGTTGACGGCGTCGGCGGCGACGGGGATGGGATTGACGGGCGTCGGGATGGCCGCGTCGGGTGGCGCGTTGGGGTCGGGCGTGGGCATCGGGAAGGGGGAGGGGACCACCAGGGTGCCCGGCGGCGCGCGGAAGACGAGGGTGGGGCGCGGGGTCGGGGTGGTGGTCGGTGTGGGCGTCGGCGACGGGGTCGGCGTCGGGCTGGGGGTCGGTGTCGGGGTCGGCGTCGCCGTCGGGGTGGGGGTTGCCGTCGCCGTCGGCGTGGGGGAGGGGTCGGGGGTGGGAGTCGGCATCGGCACCGGGGTCGGGGTGGGCGGCCGCCCCAGCGCGACAAAGGTGTAGCCCACCAGTCCGGCTCCGATCAGCCAGAGGAGCAGGAATCCGGTGAGCGCACACCCCTGAAGGGCGGCCCAGTTGGTGCGACGGCGTTTCATGGTATACCGTAGAGAAATAGCCCTGTGCTACGTCAACCTCGCTTCAGCCAGGGCTCGCTCCAGTAAATCCCAGACACACAGTTGTTCCGCCCAATGGCGGAGATAATCCAGGTCAAGGTCCTCCGCCTGTACGGTCAGTACACCGATGACGTCCTGCCACTGGCGGTCAGAGACCTCACCGCCCAGGCGGTACCATTCCAGTTTTGCCAGAACGATGTCCTCCGGACTGGTCAGGTACACCTGCTGCCCGGGTTCTGTCCCCATGACCACTGCAGTGCGCCGGGTCAGCTGCATCTGGTCAAAGGGGCGAGGTTTGGGGATGAAGAGGTCCACCTTGAAAGCGGTCTGGTAGTGGATCAGGTTGAAACTGCTATGGCGGTAGATGGCATCACGGATGGTGCCCTCATCGGCGTAGAACTCGGAAGAAAGCGCCGCGAGGAAGGGCTGGACATGTTCGGGCTGCAGGTCGGCGATGATGTCGGCATCCATTGTGGCGCGCATGATTCCATGGGTGGAACTGGAGAGGGAACCGCCAATGGCATAATGGACTCCCAGTTTCTCCAGAACGCGGACAACTTGAAGGACAACCCGGATGAAGTCACCCTGCATCACCGTAGACCTTTCGGGCCAGTTCCGGCCCCAACATCTGTTCTGCCAGCCGCCGACGGACCTCCTCGGGAGTCGCATCGGGGTAGCGCTGCCGAATGCGGATGAGCGCCAGTGTTCGCAGCAGGTCGGTCATGGCATCTACCGCTGCCAGTTTCTCACCCGCCGACATCTGCCGGATG
>DAOTWL010000047.1:0-14809 GCA_034435875.1 Anaerolineae bacterium | reverse complement strand
CAGGCCTTCGGCCGCTCCGGATGTGCTGAACAATCGGTCATCCAGGAGACCTTGGACGCCTGTACCGCCGGGAATGTCCAGCAAATGGAAGAAGCCGTGGCGCTCATTTACCGCCAGCATAGTCGGGGTTACCGCCACCCCTACGACCAGCGATGGCAAGTGCTGGAAGTTGACCTGACCGGACGGCCGTGTGGACCGAAGGCCGCCTTCGCCACCCCCGGCTATTTCAGCCGTCAACGGAATCGCCGCGGACGGCAGGTCGGGTATGTGGTGGCAAGCCTCTATGAGGAGGTGGTGGTAGAGCAGGTCTTTGCCGGGAGAGATCCGTTGAAGGCCGCTTTGCGCCCGCTGGTGGAAGCCGCAGAGCGAGTCCTGGAGTTGGATGAATCCAAACGACGGCGCACCATTCTGCGGATTGATGCCGGCGGCAGGAGCGCAGATCAGGTGAACTGGCTGCTGGAGCGAGGATACCACCTGCACGGGAAGGACGGCTCCCCGCAGCGAGCGGAGAAATTGGCTGCCAGTGTCCAGGAGTGGTTTACCGACCCGGAGGACCCGAACCGGGAGTTTGGCTGGGTGACTCTCCCGACGGAAGGGATTTACGTTCGTCCGGTGCGCCGGATTGTCGTCCGGTGTCGGAAGAAGAACGGGCAGTGGGGAGTAGGCGTCATTCTCTCCACTCTGGAGCCTGAAGAGATGCTGGAACTGGTCGGCGAATCGCCGGAATAAGAAGCGGTTTGAGGCGCGGCAAATGGTCGTGTTGCTGGAGGCGTTGGCCCACAACATTCTGGTTGGGGCGCGCGACGGGTTGGCCGCCCTCTGCCCCCGGATTGCGAAGTGGGGACTTCTGCGCTGGGTACGGGATGTGATTCATGTCAGCGGGTTGCTGGTCGTTCGTCCGCAATTGTAGAAATTGTGCTCAACCGGGGTGACCCGGTAGCCAGGGAATTACGCCCTGGCTTGGCCGCCCTCCTGCCCCCAGGGGAAATGACCATTATTTTGGGCGAAATTTAGGAAGTTAACGCTCAGGGAGGGGGCGCCGCCGAAGGCGACGGGGGTGGGGTGAGGATGCAAAACCTTCCCTCCAGCAGGCCCAGGAGAATGAGCCGGAATCTGGCCCAGTGTCTGGCTGATGTGGATGCAGCGCGGCTGGAGGTCATCGCCCGCCGCTGGGGACTGGAGGACCTGCCCGACCGCCGGCTGGAAGCCGTCGCCGCGCTGGAGGCGCAGATGGGCGACCCGCAGCGGGTAGCGGAGGTGTGGGACGCTCTCTCGCCCGAAGAGCGGGCCGCGCTGGAGTTCCTCCACTCCGTCGGCGGGGCGGTGGCCTGGCCCACCTTCGTCCGCCGCTGGGGACCGGTGCGGGATATGGGCCCGGGCCGCCTCCGGCAGGAACGGCCCTGGGAATCCCCCACCTCGGTGGCGGAGTCTCTCTGGTACCGGGGGCTGGTCTTCCGCACCGTCGTGGACGGCCCCACCGGTCTCTACGAGGTGGCCCTGATTCCGGACCCACTGCGGGCCCTCCTGCCCCTCTCGCCCGTCCCCCTCTTCCGTCTGGAGCCGGCGGCTCCGCCGCCCCGCCCCGTCCTCCCCTCCGACGCGCTCCTGGACGACCTCTGCACCCTCCTGGCCTACTTCCAGAGCCACCCCGTCCGCCCCACGGCGGGGGGGAAGTGGCCGTCCTCCGCCGAAGCCGACCTGATGCGCTACCTGCGCGACCCCAACCGGGAGCGCTGGGCCTTCCTGAGCCACCTGGTCCGGCGGCTGGGCTGGATGCGGACGGACCGGAGTGGGCATCTCCGCCCGGCCCCGGAGCCGGTGACGGAGTGGCTACAGGCCCCTCCGCCCCGTCAGCGGATGGTGCTCGCTCAGGCCTGGCGGCAAGACCCCACCTGGGATGACCTCCGGCATGTCCCGACCCTGCGTCCGGAGGAGACCGGTTCCTGGCGCAACGACCCGCTCCTGGCCCGGGAGGCCGTCCTCCGATACCTGGCCGAGTGCTCCCCGGGAGATTGGTACCGTCTGGAGGACTTCTTCGCCGCTCTCAAAGAGGCCGACCCGGACTTCCAGCGGCCCGACGGCAATTACGACACCTGGTACATCCGGGACGCGGTCAGCGGGGAGTATCTGCGGGGGTTTGAGAACTGGGACCGGGTGGAAGGGGCGCTGATTCGCTACATCCTCACGGGGCCGCTGGCCTGGCTGGGTATGGTGGCGGTGACGGATGGGGAATCGCCCCGTTTCTCCCTCACCCCCACCGGCGCGGCGTTTCTGGGACGGGCGGAACTGCCCCAGGAGCCGCCCCCGCCGCCGATGGTCATCCGGCCCGACTTCCTCCTGGAGGTCCCGGCGGGGCGGCGGTACGAGCGCTTCCAGGTGAGCCGCGTGGCCGAATGGCTCCACATCGGCGCCCCCTTCCTCTACCGGCTGACGCCGGCTTCGCTGGAGCGGGCTCGCCAGCAGCGCATCCCGCCGGAGCGGGTGGTGGCCTTTCTGGAAGAGGCGACCGGGGGGCCGGTACCTGTGGCGCTGCGGCGGGCGCTGGAGCGCTGGGCCCAGCGGGGCCCGGAGGCCCGGCTGGAGTCGGTCGTCCTCCTGAGAGTGCAGGACGAGGCGCTGCTCAGGGAACTGGCGGCCGCGCCAGCCACCCGTCGCTACATCCGGGAGGTCGTCGCCCCGACCGTCGCCCTCGTCTCCCCGGACGACGCGGAGAAACTGGCGCAGGCGCTGGTGGAACGGGGCATCCTGCCGGATGTTGCCCGTTTGGAGTGAGGCACGAAACCAGGTGAAGTGCCCGTTCGTAGTCAGGCACGGAACGAAGTGAAGTGCCGTTTGTTACCTCAACTGCCGCTCCACTTCTGCCAGCCGCGCGTCTATCCTCTCCACCAGTCCCTCAACCCCCAGCGTGTCCAGGTCTATCCGTACCGGTACCCGCAGGTCCACCGCCAGCGACGTTTCCAGTTCCACCGTTTTGCTGACGGGAATGACCACCTCCACGTGAATGGGCACGTCGGCCTGGATGGGGATGGTGATCCGCCGTTCTCCCAGAACCGGGATGTTGAGGGGCACTTCCACGTCCGTAGAGATGGGCAGGACGGTGTGGATGGGGACGGCGAACTCTTCCCGGATGGGAATCTGGGCGCTGATGGGGAAGGTCTCCTGGATGTGGATGGGGATCTCCACCGTCTGCCCGGGGAGAGAGGCGAGGGCGGCCCGGGTCTGGACGACGGCTTCCAGCATGCCCCGCCGCAGCAGGGTGGCCTTGTAGTAGGCGATGCCGCCGACGGCCAGGGCTGCCAGCGAGAGGAGCAGACTCAGGGCAACCAGCAACGGGCCGATAGTGCGTCTCATGGAGTCCCTCCTGAAGGAGTCGTCAGTCGTCAGTCGGTAGTCGTCAGTCGGTAGTCGTCAGTCGTCAGTCGTCGGTGGTCGGTCGTCCGTGGTCATGATCAGGGGGATCTGGACGCCCCGGGGGCCGGTGGCCGGGTCCAGCCCCAGCATCACGGCGAAGGTACGTCGGTCTACCCCCTCGGCGATGAGACGGTGCAGGTGGCGGAATTTGACGAACTGCCAGCCAGCCCCCCAGGCGGCGGGGGCCAGGCGCGGGTCCCGCCGGAGTTTCTCCGCCAGCAGTTCCGCCCGGCCGCCGGGGAGGATCCAGCAGGGGCGTCCGCCGCGCGGGACGGACAGCTTGCCGGAGAGGATGTCCCCCAACGTGGCGGTGGTGGAGAGGTGGAAGAGGTAGACGTCCCGCCCCCGCTCCCGCCAGCGCACGTCCCAGCCGCGCCCCCGGGCCGGTCGGTAGCGCAGCCGCCGCCCCAGTTCCTCTAAGTCCCGCCGCAGCGCGTCCAGTTCCTCCGCCCGCCGGGCCGGGTCGTCCTCCTCCCGCAGGCGCCAGACCCCTCCGTCCTCCACACCGTATGAGTGCATGCAGAGGAGGACCAGCGACGGCTCCGGAGTGAGGGGCCCGTCCAGAGCCCGGTAGACGTCCAGAATGAGGTCTTCGGTCGTCCACGGAGAACCCCCCACCAGCAGGGAGCGGACGGTCTCCTCCACCCGATCCGCCAGCGGCGGATCCAGGCGGCGGGCATCCAGGTCGGGGAGCCAGAAGAGGTCCGTCTCCAGTGCTTCCAGTTCCAGGCCCTCCCACCCGCGCCGGACGGCCTGAACGATTTCCCCGAAGGGCCCGTTCCACCGACGTCGGGCCAGTTCGGTGTGGACGGCGGCGGTCAGGAGGAAACGGGGGGTCGGCTCGGCGCGCGCTTTCAGTGTCTCCCGGAGTGTCCCGGCGACCGCGTTGGGGGCAACCGCATGGGTTGCCCCTACATCGGCCATTGGAGGGGCAGGGCTTGCCCCTGCCCTATCGGGGGCAACCGCACGGGTAGCCCCTGCCTTATCCGGGGCAACCGCAAGGGTTGCCCCTACATCCTCCTCACCCCTCCCCCGGCCCTGCGGGGGGGTGGGGTGAGGTGCCCACCGCCAGACCAGGCGGCATCCGACCTCGGTGCTGGCCCCCCAGCCGACCAGGTCGTATCCGGCGGCGGAGGCGGCCTGGCAGGCCGAGGCGACCAGGTTCTCGTCCGGTTCGGCGAAGAGGAGGACCAGATAGCCGTCGGGGGCAAGCAGCGGGCCGACGGCGGCCAGAGCCGCCTGGAGTGCTTCCTGGTGCCACTCCCACTCCAGCCGACGGCGGCTCAGGAGGGGGCGCATGGCCTGGGAGGCGGGGGACTCCCAGAGCCAGCCGGCCCAGAGGGCGGAGAGGGCCCAAAAGACCCCGTCCGGGCGGTGCGGGTCGGCCAGGATGAGGGAGACGGTGCCCGGGGCCAGGTGGCGGGCGACCTCGCGGGCAGTGAGCGGGAGGAGCGTGTAGGCCGGAGTGGGGTCCGTGAGCAGTTCCTTCAGCCCGGGTGCCCGTCGGACTCTCTCCGGGGCCCATTGCGGTGCCCGCGCGACGACCTCCTCCAGCAGGTACCAGACGTTTCGTTCCAGAAAGCGGGCGGGTGGGCGGAGGAGGCGGGGGCGGGGCCGTTCCTCGCCGTGGGGGTCCAGACTGCTGGCGCGGTCCATGGTCTCCAGGAGGGCCGCCTGGAGCGCCGCGCGCGCCGGTCGCTCCAGTTCCAGCCCCTCCAGCCGGATCAGGATGTCCACCAGAGCGGAGAGGTTGCGGAGGGTGTAGAGGTCCACCAGTTCCCCGGCGCGGGCGCGGTGGGGGTCTCCGAGGGGCGCGACTCGGTCCAGGGCGAAGTAGTAGGCAAACCCTTTTCGGTCCAGACGGCGGGCGGTCATCATGTCTGCCTCGTCGGTCGGACCCTCCTGCGCGCGCCCGCAGCGGGGGCAGCGGACGGATTTGGCGTAGGGGTAGCGGGCCTCCCGGTCCCAGGCGAACCACTCCGCCGTCCCTTCGCCGCCGCAGGCCGGGCATCGACTGCTGTAGAGGGAAAGGATATGGCGGTGGAGAGGGATGGAGCGGCGGGAGGGGGTCTCTTTGGGCGCGTCGGCCAGGCGGGTGAAGGCGGCCTCCAGATTCGCCGGGGTACCCTCCAGCCCTACTCCGGCAATGAGCAGGCCGACCGGATTGGCATTGGTGCCGATGGCCCGGCAGCCGGCCCGAACGGCCTCTCTCAGAAAGGTCGGCCCCTGGCAGAAGAGGTCCAGCACCAGCGCGCCGGGCGGCGCGAACTGCCGGATGTAGGTTTCGGCCGCGCCGGCGGGGATGGGGGGGCGGTAGCGGGCCAGCGGCCCTGCGGCCACTTCTGGGCGACCCGGGACGAACCAGGCCAATTCTCCCATACCATAAAGTATACCACCGGTTTCCTCAACGCTCAAGCCTTGACGAAAGAGAAGAATTGGATTAGAATATGGGCCGTGGCCGGGCGGGCCTTGCCCGCCTTTTTCATTCAATTGCGGGATTGGGAGGTATGATGGCACAACTGGAACTGAGCGCTCAGGCGCGCACGTTGATCGGCAAACAGGTACGCCGTCTGCGGAGAGAAGGGTGGATTCCGGCCGTTCTATACGGTCCAGACGCGAAGAGTCGGCCGTTGCAGGTTCCGGCGTCGGAAGCGGAGGCGATCATCGGTCAGGCCGGCACCAGCCATTTGATCACGCTTTCTATCGGCGGCGAGTCTCCCCTCCAGGTGCTGGTGCGGGGGCTCCAGCGAGACCCGATTCGCCGAACGTTGCTCCACGTGGACCTCTACCGGGTGGAGATGGATAAGCCGATTACGATGGAAATCCCTATTGTATTGGTCGGTTCCTCCCCGATCGTGGAGCGGCGGGAGGGCATCCTGCTGCAGGGGAAGCAGACGCTGGAGATTGAATGTCTCCCCCGTGACCTGATAGAGGCGGTGGAGGTGGACCTGAGCAGCCTGACCGAAGTGGATCAGCAGATTGCCGTCGGGGACCTGAGGCTTCCTCCCACCATTCGGGTTCTGGATGACCCGGAGGAGATGGTGGTGCGGGTCACTCCGCTGGAGGTCGCTGAGGAGATAGAGGAGGGGGCTCCCGCTCCGTCGGAGGCGGAGCCCGAACTGGTCCGTCGCCGGAAGGTGGTGGAGGAGGAAGAGGAATAAGGCTGACGGCCGCGCAGGAATCACCGTTGTAGGGGCAGGGCTTGCCCCTGCCCCATCGGGGGCAACCGCAAGGGGGGCAACCGCAAGGGTTGCCCCTACGGCCTCACCCCTCCCCCGGCGGCTACGCCGCCACCCCCTCCCTGCCGAAGCGGAACGGGTTGGGGCTCCCCGAATCATCTACATCAACATTGATGACTCCCTGGGGGAGAAGGACAAAGACACCCGCCACATTGAGCCCGTTTCCTGGTTCTTTGACCATACGGATAACACCTGGACGCAGATTCACGCAGATTTTGCGCAGATGGTCTTTGAAAATCCTCAGAATCTGCGGGCGAAGCCTGCGGAAATCTGCGTCCTATCTACGTGAGCAAGAGGCATCCCAGGGAGAAATCCCCGGCGTACATCGGCTGTACGGATAGCACCTGCACGGCGAAGGAGGCCCTGCAGGGATACGCCTGGCGCTGGTCCTGCGAGACCGTCAACTTCTACCTGAAGACCTAGGTGGGACTGGCCGACTTTCGGGTTCGGTCCTACGAGGCGGTGGAGCGATATGATGGGGTCGCCGTTTTCCTGGCCTGGGCATATGTGGAATGGCGGTTTGCCCGGGAGCGGTCGGCCCAGGTCAAGACGTACGGCGACGTTGTGCGGCGGCATCGGGAGGAGCCTGCGGAGGATTGGCTTCGGGGAGTGGTTCAGATGGCCGTAGAGACGGGGGATGCCGAAGCCGTAGTGAAGCGCTTCCTGCGTCAGGAGGCGTAGTTCCCCCTGCAACTCCTGGATGGATGCCGCTGCCCCGGCGGATGCCAGGGTCTTGGTCTCAGAGGCGGCTGGACTCCTTTTGCCTCTTGAGGCTGTAAAGCCCCTTTGGCCCCCGGTTTCTCTTGGCGCGCCTGAAAGTGGCCGGCAGAGCCTTGATCGCTGAGATCGCCAACAACATTTTCGCCCATGTCCAGGATCAAAATTTTTCATTGCGGCGGCAAAGCCGCCGCAATGAAAAATATATTCTTTTACCACGCTGGCGAAAAGGCCAAACTTTAGGGAGGGGGCCGGGGGGTGGGGTGAGGAACCCGGGCACATTGTTTGCGGCCGAATCCTTATGGCGGGAGAAACCTCTGCGGGCGATACTGCCCCAGAAGTTCGCTATTCCCATTGCGCAAAACAGGGAATCGTGGTAAAATATCTAAAGCCTGAGCCGAGGTAGCTCAGCCTGGTAGAGCACCTGACTGAAAATCAGGGAGTCGGCGGTCCGAATCCGCCCCTCGGCACCTCGGGGAGCCCGGATGGGGCGGCTCTGAATTTGCGCCTTTGAGCGCTATCGTTGAAAATGCGCCGCGAGCGCCCCTTTGTGCCCTTGAGCACGGAGAGCCAGCCCGTTACTTGCCGGGCTCCCCTTGATTCATTCCCACGGAGAGAAGAATAGCGTCCGTTCCAGAAGCAGGTTGGCATCGCCAGCCTGCTTTTTTTGCTATTAGAGGAGGCAAGATGCGATACATTGACCTGCGCAGCGACACGGTCACTCATCCCACTCCCGCGATGCGGGAGGCCATGTACCGGGCGGAGGTGGGGGACGACGTCTTCGGGGAAGACCCCACCGTCCGGCGGCTGGAGGAGATGGCGGCGGAGCGGATGGGGAAAGAGGCGGCGCTCTTCGTCGCCAGCGGCACGATGGGCAACCTGGTAGCCCTCCTGACCCACTGCGGCCGGGGGGACGAGGTCATCCTGGGCGACCGCAGCCACACCTTCTTCTACGAGCAGGGGGGGATGGCCGCGCTGGGCGGCATCACCCCCCGTCCGATCCCCAATCAGCCCGACGGCACGCTCCGGTTGGAGGACATCCGGGCCGCGATCCGCTCCGAGAACGTCCACTACCCGCGCACCCGCCTGGTCTGCCTGGAGAACACCCATAACCTCTGCGACGGCGCGCCGCTGACGGCGGAGTACACCGCCGCCGTGGCCGCGCTGGCCCGTCAGTACGGCCTGCGGGTGCACCTGGACGGGGCCCGCATCTTCAACGCGGCAGCGGCCCTGGGCTGCGACGTTCGGGACCTGGTGCGGGAGGTGGATTCGGTGATGTTCTGCCTCTCCAAAGGACTGTGCGCGCCGGTGGGGTCCGTCCTCTGCGGGAGCGCCGACTTCATCTACGAGGCGCGGCGGGCGCGCAAGGTGGTGGGCGGCGGCATGCGACAGGCGGGAATTCTGGCGGCGGCGGGGATTGTCGCCCTGGAGCAGATGACCGGGCGGTTGTGGGAGGACCATGCCCGCGCCCGGCGGCTGGCGGAAGGGCTGGCCGAAATCCCCGGCGTCCGGGTGGGCCCCGTCTACACCAATATTTTCTACTTCTGGCTGGACGACGGGGTGTCTCTCGCCCCCCAGGAGTTCCTCCGCCGGCTGCGGGAGCAGGGAGTACTGGTCCTGGGGCGGGAGGACGGTCGTTTCCGCGCCGTCACCCACTACTGGATCACCGACGACGATATAGAGGCGACGCTGCGCGCGGTGGGGGCGGCATTATCTTCATAAGCAGCAGTGCCTTCCAAAGTCCCCGGCACGGCTCTTTCAGTCCCCGTACCCGTGCGGGTGGGTGCGGTGCCAGTTCCAGGCGTGCTCCACAATCGTCCGCAGGTCCGGGTACTGGGGTTTCCACCCCAACTCGCGGCGGATCCGCTCGCTGCTGGCGACCAGGACGGCCGGGTCGCCGGAGCGCCGGGGGCCGACGACCGCCGGGATGGGATGGCCGGTGACTTCCCGGCAGGTCTCTATGACCTCTTTGACCGTGAACCCCTGTCCGTTCCCCAGGTTGTACGTTCGGCTCCCCTGGTCCAGGGCTTCCAGCGCCAGAATATGCGCCTGCGCCAGGTCGGTGACGTGGATGTAGTCCCGGATACAGGTCCCGTCCCGGGTGGGGTAGTCGTCCCCGTAGATGGTGACGGCGTCCCGCTGCCCCAGCGCCACCTGGAGGACCAGCGGGATCAGATGGGTCTCGGGGTCGTGGTCTTCCCCCCGTTCTCCGGTGGGAGACGCGCCGGCGGCGTTGAAGTAGCGCAGCGCCGCGTACCGGAAGCCGTAGATGCGGTCCAGCCACGAGAGAATCCGCTCCAGCAGGTTTTTGGACTCCCCGTAGGGGCTCCCCGGAACGATGTCCTCTTCTTCGTCTATGGGGATCCGGCGCGGCCGGTCAAACAGGTTGGCGGTGGAGGAGAGGATGAAGCGGCGCACGCCGTGGGCGACGGCCTCCTGCAGCAGGTTCAGCCCGTTGGTGACGTTCTCCCCCAGGTACTTGAACGGCAACTCCATAGACTCGGCGACCAGCGTGTACGAGGCGAAGTGCATCACCGCGTCTATGGGGTAGGTCTCAAAGAGGGCGCGGACGGTTGGGCGGTCGGCCAGGTCTCCGTAGACGAAGGTGGCCTGGGGATGGACGGCGGCCCGGTGGCCGGTATAGAGGTTATCCAGGACGACGACGGAATACCCCCGGCGGATCAGTTCTTCCACGACGATGCTGCCGATGTAGCCGGCGCCCCCCGTGACCAGAATGTTCATGGCTCCCTCCTGGTTGGCTGAAATTCGGGGTGATGATACTCCCCTTTGCCCCAACGCGCAACTGGATTGTTGGGGGATTCATAGAAACAAAAGGACCGCCTCATGTCAGCGAGGCGGCCCTGTGCGTCTCTGACAATCCAGGCTGGGGGCGGAGGATTCGAACCCCCACACGCAGATCCAGAGTCTGCTGTCCTACCCTTAGACGAGCCCCCAGGATAGATTTATTGTACCATATTCTCCTGATCTGGCAAGTCGGTTGGTGGATTCTCCGGTCGCTTCCCGGCGGCGGGCAGGGCGATGCCGAAAAGCGCCCCCTTCCCGGGTACTCCTTCGCTCTCTACCCATACCCGGCCATGGTGTTCCCGAACGATGCTTTGAACCAGGCTCAGGCCTAATCCTGTTCCAGAGACATGCTCTGTTCCGGGCTGGCGGGCACGGTAGAAGTGTTCAAATATATGGGGAAGCGCTTCCGGAGGAATCCCCACACCTGTATCCTGTACCGTGAGAATCACTTCTCCGTTCTCTTCACCCAGGCGCAGGGTGATGGTCCCTCCTTCCGGCGTGTATTTGATGGCGTTATCCAGGAGATTGCCGATGGCCTGGAGGAGCATTCGGCGATTGCCCCGCACCGGCGAAATGTCCGGAGTGACCTCGGTCCACAATCGCAGGCCTTTCATCTCCGTCTGCCAGCGATACTCGCTGGCGGCCTGTTGAGCCAGTTGGCCCAAATCCAGGAGTTCGTCGCGGCGCTCTGCGGAGATTTCCACCCATTCCAGTTCCAGCAACTCGTCAATCAGCCGCTCCATCGTCTTTAAGTGATGGGTGATCCGGCAGACCAGATCGGTCTGCATGTCCGTCAGCGGAGGGAGTTCTTCCAGGAGGATGTGGAAGAAGCCGCTGGCCAGTTGCAGGGGATTGCGCAGGTTGTGGGAGGCGATCCGGATGACCTGGGATTTCAACTGGCTCAGCCGGTGCAGGGGGGTGACATCGGCCATCGCCAGCACATATCCGACCCGTTCTCCCTGGGAATTGTAGACCGGGGCTACCTGGGTCGCCATCACCCGTTCGTCGCTCAGAATGACCTGGCTGCTTTCCCGGCCGGTGATCTCTCCCCGCTCAACCTTTCCGATGATTTCCCGCAGGCTTTGGTGACAAATCACCTCCTGGAGAGGGCGATTCATCATATCCCCTTCCCGGATGCCGAAAAGATCTTCCGTCGCCCGATTGGCCAACTGCACCCGCCCGTTCACGTCCGTAACCACAACCGCATAATCCACGCTATCCAGGACCTCTCGCAAGTATCGCTGACCGGACTCCACCTCCCGGAACAGGCGGGCGTTCTCCAGCGCGACCCCGGCCTGATGGGCCATCATTATCAGGGTTTCCAGGTCCTCCTGACGAAAGGCATGGGGTTCGTAACTCTGCACCGAGATAGCGCCAATCGCGCGCCCCCGGGAGAGGAGGGGTACGGCGATCAGCGATTCCGGACACCGTCCGGTCCCCGTAGTTTCCAGGGAGATGGGAACCTGTCGGACCTCTGCCAGCGTGGACAAGAAGAGGGGTTGCCGACGCTCTATGGTATACGCCGCCAGGAGTCGGGTGGGGTCATACGGGAGCCGCTGCGGCGGATATCGCCGCCCCTCATCGTAGATGAGTTCATAGCATACCTCATTCCGCTCCGGGTCATAGAGGACAATCCAGAAATTGCTCGTATCCATCAACCGACTCGTCCCTTCGTATATCAGGTCCAGGAGCGGCCCCATTTCCAGAGAGGAACTGATGGTCTGTCCGATTTCATTGAGCAGGTTTAATGTGGTCACTTGCATCTGCAGTTGTTTTGAAATCCGTTGCAACTGCCAGACGGTTGCGCTTGCGGCCAGGAAACCGAGGACGGCGAAAAGGCTGCCGGTCAGGCCAAAAGCTGTATAGGTGACGGCTCCGACAACCCCAAGCGGGGAAAAGCCCATCTTAAATGCCACAATGCGGGGAGCGACCTGAAGTATGAATGCAGAGAAAGACGTACCGCGCAACAAACTATTCAGCGCCATAATCCCGACGTTGACGGCAGTGACAACCAGGAAAAGCAATAGTGCATACCCCAGTTCGGGCCCATCCAGCCGGGTGAGGGGCACTGATCCTCCCAGCGCATTGTAAACGGCTCCGCCGACCAGCCACATCAAGATGTACATCCCGATGGTCCGGGCGATGAAATCCGGCGACCGGCGGAAGAGGAGGATTTCGCTGATCAGGGCACTGACTCCCGCTACCCATGCGGCCATCACCGGACCGAAAATCAGCGCGCAGGCCAGATGGATGATGGTCTCCAGGGAAAAGTAAACGGGGCCTGGCATCTGGATGGCAAAGCGGTCGGCCAATAACACCAGGGGGATGAAGACTGCCAGAGGGAGCCAGTTCTTCGGAGGCGCTGCACGGGTGGAAAAGACGAGGACAGCCAATCCGATAGCGAGCAAGCCCCACGCAAAAGCCCGAAAGAGACGTGGATAGCGAATTGTTTCGGCCATTCCTTTCCTGCCCACGAGCCTTGTGCTTCGGTATCAGCCCGATGGACAGGCCCCCGCCCCCTTAGTCTCAGCATCTGTGGCTGCTTCGTCGGCGTCATGTATTATACACCAATTGCCGCTTCAGACAAAGTGCGCAATTGCCGGCGGTGGAGGCTACTTCCCCTTGCCGGCTTTGCCAGAATAATTTGTTCAGCCGCAACAAGCCTCTAACCCGGATACAAAGTCACCTCGTAACTATTCAGCCTTCCTCACCCTACCCCCAGCGGCTGCGCCGCTACCCCCGCAACTTTGGCCTTTTTGCGCACGGCCTTCCCGCATGGACCTCCGGCCGCTTCTGCGGCCCAAAAGATAGATTATTTTCACTGCGGCGGCGAAGCCGCCGCAGTGAAAAATATTTTCTTTTTGTTCTTTTGGCCTGGCGGAAGGCGATTTTCTGCGATTTTCTAACCACCCACCCTGAAAAAGCCAAACTTCAGGGAGGGGTGCCGCCGAAGGCGGCGGGGGTGGGGTGAGGCTGAATAGTTACGTCACCTCTATGGTTTCAGATGGCCCGTAAGGGCGATGTTACTACAGGGCCAAGCCGAATTCGTTCGCGACTGAGCCCGCCGCACGGGACGACATATGCGTTGTCCTTATACGGCAGGCGGCAATAAAGGCCCAGGCATTCCCCAACAGGCAATGACCGAAACGCAAGGGGTTGACCTGATCATCCAGCGCGGCTGACTTGCACACTGGGCAGGTCAGGGTATAATGAACTCCTGAACACTCCTTGTCATCTCCTCAGGATGTGGTATCATCTGCTCCGATGAACAGTATGCCCGGACGAATCCACGCGTTGGTTCAATACCTGGCCGATACCGACCAGGTCCTCCTAGCTTGCTTTTTCGGCTCCCAGGCGGACGGGACGGCCGGACCGGGGAGCGATTACGACATCGGCCTGCTGGTCCGCTCCCCTTCCCTGGACCTGCAGGCCCGCCTGGCCCACGAAATCGGGGCGATTTTGGAGACGGACCGAGTGGATGTGGTCTTCCTGAACCGGGCGCCAGTAGAACTGGCCTACGCGGTCATTGCCCAGGGACGTCTTCTGTATGAGGCGTCGGTGGCGGAGCGGGTGGAGTTTGAAGCAAAAGTACTGAGCCTCTATGCAGATTATTTGCCCGTTCTCCGTCGCCAGCGGGAGGAGATTCTGAAGGGCGAGGGAAATGATACCGGAATTCAACGGTATAGAGAGGCGCTTAGACGAACTGAGCGAACGCTTGCGGAGATTAGAGCCGCTGCGGACAAAGCTGCTGGATGAGTTCTTTCAGGATGCCTACCTGCGCGATATCGTAGAGCGCAACCTGGAAATCGCGATCCAGTGTTACATTGATATTGCCAACCGCATCATCTCTCTGGAAACTGCTCCCAGGCCCCGGGATTCCTACGAAAGCATCCTGTGGCTGGGAGAACTGGGAGTGCTTCCGATGGATTTCGCCCGCAAACTGACTCCGATGGCCGGCTTTCGCAACATCCTGGCTTACGAATACCTGGCGATAGATTGGCATCTCGTCTACGAACACCTTCGGCGCCTGGACGACCTGTACCGGTTTATGGAGTACATCCGGGAGTGGTTGCGAGGACACCTTGAGCGCCGCTATCCAGTTTGACCACGTCTCCAAAAAATTCACCCTCCACCACGAACGGCCCCGCTCCTTCCAGGAACTGGCCCTGGGGCTCTTTCGGCGCAACAACCGCTCCCGCGAGGAGTTCTGGGCCCTGCGGGACGTCAGTTTCGCCGTGGCGCCGGGGGAGACGGTGGGCATTATCGGCCCCAACGGCGCCGGGAAGAGTACCGTCCTCAAACTGATATCCCGCATCATGGAGCCCACCTCGGGTCGGATCACGGTGCACGGCCGGATCGGAGCGCTCCTGGAACTGGGCGCGGGCTTCCACCCCGATCTGACCGGTCGGGAGAACATCTACCTCAACGGCTCTATCCTCGGCCTGAGCCGGGCCGAAATCCGCCGCCGGCTGGACGACATCATCGGCTTTGCCGAACTGGAGCGCTTTATAGACGTCCCGGTCAAGCACTACTCCTCGGGGATGTATGTGCGGCTGGGCTTCTCCGTGGCGGTCCACACCGACCCGGAGATTCTGCTGGTGGATGAGGTGCTGGCGGTGGGAGACCAGGCCTTCCAG
>DAOTWL010000046.1:0-16042 GCA_034435875.1 Anaerolineae bacterium | reverse complement strand
GTGAGGCCGGAGGTATCCGTGATGGCGACGGCGTTGGAAATCAGCGTGCCGCTGAGGACGGCGCTGTCCACCCGCACGGTCAGCGTCACCACGCCCGAGGCGGGCGGGTACTGATCGCCCAGATTCCAGGTCACCACGCCGCCCGATTCGCTGCAGATGCCCGCCGGATAGCAGGCCTGGTAGGTCGTGCTGACCGGCACGGTGTCGGAGACCGTGACGCCAAAGGCCGGCTCGTTGCCGCTGACCGCCCAGGCGATGGTGTAGGTCAGCAACTCCCCGGCCTGCACCGGACTTGGGCTGGCCGACTTGGTGACGCTCAGCCCGTGGCTGCTCTGCACCGGTGTGGTGATGTCGTCGGTGTCGCTCAGGCCCGATGTGTCGGTGATGACGACAGCGTTGTACAGCACCGTCCCGCTCACCAGCGGGCTGTCCACCTGTACCACCAGCGTCAGAACGCCGGAGGCGGGCGGGTACTGGTCGCCCAGATTCCACATCACCACACCGTCCGATTCGCCGCAGGACAGGCCGCCGGAACAGGACTGGTAGGTCGTGCTCTGCGGCACCGTATCGCTGATGGTCACCCCAAAGGCCGGCTCGTTGCCCGTCACCGCCCAGGCGATGGTGTAGGTCAGCAGCTCTCCGGCCTGGACCGGGCTGGGGCTGGCTGTCTTGCTCACGCTCAGCCCGTGGCTGCTCTGCACCGGCGTGGTGACCTCGTCGGTGTCGGTCAGACCCGAGGTGTCGGTGATGGCGACGCCGTTGGTGAGGACGGTGCCGCTCACCAGCGGGCTGTCCACCAGGACCACCAGCGTCAGAACGCCGGTGGCCTGGGTGATGCCGCTCTCCGGCGGCAGGAAGTCGCCCAGGTTCCAGACCACCGGGCCGCTGTTGCCCACACCGGGGTCGGACGCAGCGGGCGGCGTGGCGGTGTAGAAGGTGGTGTTCGCCGGGGTGGTATCGCTCACCACCACGCCGTAGACCGGCTCGTCGCCAGTGATCGTGTAGGCCAGGGTGTAGGTCAGCAGGGCCCCCGCCTGCACCGGGGAGGGCGCCGCCGTCTTGACCACATCCAGCGTGTGGGAAGCCCTCACCGTGTCGGTCACGGTGTCCGTCGTCGGCGTGGGCACCTGGGTGGCGGTGACGGCGGCGGTGTTGACAATCTGCAACCCGTCCGTCAGCGGCAGGTTCACCGTGACCGCGTAGGACAGGCTTTCAGCCTGTCCCGGCGCCAGGCTGTTGATCGTCCAGACCAGCACCGGCAGGCCCGCGTCGCTGCGGCTGTCCCCACCGGCGATGGAGCCGGAGACGTAGGTGGTGTGGGCCGGGACGGTGTCGGAGATGGTGACGTTGGAGGCCGTCTCGTTGCCCGTGTTGGAGATGATCAGTGTGTAGGTCAGCAGGTCGCCGGGGCGCAGGTCGCCGCCATTCGCATCGGTGCTGAACTTGACCAGATGGAGGACCGGCGCGCTGGTCACTGGCGTGGTCACCGTGTCGGTGTCGGTGACGCCCTCGGTGGAGGTGACCCAGGCGGTGTTGGTGAGGACGGTGCCGTTGGGCAGCGGCGAGTCCACCTGCACCACCATAGTCACTGGGCGCGGGACGCCGATGTCCAGCACCCCCAGCGTCCAGGAGACGACGCCGCCGGACTGGCCGCAGGGCGCCGGCCCGCACGAGACGTAGTTCGTGTGGGCCGGCACCGCGTCGGTGACCACCACGCCCGTCGCCGAGACGATGCCGGTGTTGGTGACGGTCAGGGTGTAGGTCAGGTAGCCGCCCGCCTCCACCGGGACCGGCTCCGCCGACTTCTCCAGGTCCAGCGCCGGGGAGCCGGTGTTCACCGGGACGGTGTCGGTGGGGATGGGGTACTCCCGCTGGTCGGGGTTGGGGCCGGGCTGGCCGTCATAGCGGCCCCAGGCCGCGTTGGTCAACGTCAGCCCCGCGCCGATGTCCCACGCCACCTGCGCGGTGAAGGTGATGGTGACAAAGCCACCCACGTTCAGTTGCGAGACCGTCCAGGCCGGGTAGTCCCCGCCCAGGGTCGCCGTGACCGGGTCGGTGACGGTGAAACCCACCGTGGCGACGAAATTCAGGCCCAACGGGAGGCTGTCGGTGATCACCAGGTCGTAGGCGGGCCAGGTGCCGGTGTTGGAGAGGGCCAGGGTGTAGGTGACGGTATCGCCCGCGCCCAGCGGGTCGCGCGGCACCTGGACCGACTTGCCCAGGGTGACGTTCGGCTCGGCCACGGTGACCGTCACCCCGTTGGAAGTGATCGGCCCGGACGGGTTGTTCTGGTAATCAAAGGTGGCGACGTTGGTGATCTGGGTGCCGGCGGTCACGGTGATCAGGTCCCGCACGGTGGCGGTGATGACGATGATTTGCTGGGTGTAGGACGGGATGGTCGTGAAGGTCGCCGTGACCGTCTGCCCGCTGAACGTGGCGTTGGGGCTCGTGGCGTCAATCCGCAGGCGGCCGTCCACCACATCGGTAAAGACGACGTTGTGCAGCACCGCGCCGACCGGCGGGTCGGGCACGGTCACGGTGAAGACCACCTGCGAGCCGACGGTGACCGTGGGCGGGAAGACGGCCTTGCTCAGGCCGGTCGCCAGCGGGGTGTGCAGCGTGGTCGTGTCGGTGACGGGGCCGTAATCCCGGTCGCCGGGGACCGGGCCGGGCAGGCTGGACCAGGTGGTCTCGGCCTGATTGGTCAGGTCGGTGGCCGCCGGGGCGTCGGAGTCCACCGTCGCCCGGTACCGGATCACCAGTTCGCCGCCCACGGGGATGGAGAAGGCCGGGGTGAAGGCAACGGTGAAGACGCCGGTGGCCGGGTTGTAGCCGGTGAGGTAATCGCCGGCCGCCACGGGCGCGCCGTTCAGGGTGACGGCGATCAGCGTCGGCGGCGCGTCCCGCATCCCGGCCGGGAGTGTGTCGGTGAAGACCAGGTCGTAGGCCAGGCTGACGGTGAGGCCGGTGGCATTGGTGATGTGCACGGTGTAGGTGACGGCCTGCCCGGCGACGACGGTGCTGCTGGTGGGCGGGTCGCTGGCCTTGACCAGGGTCAGCGCCGGCTCGGTGACGGTAAAGGCCGGCTGATTGGAGGGCGTCGGGCCGCCGTCCTGGTGCCGCAGGACCGCCAGGTTGGTGATGACGTTGCCCGCCACGGCCCCCAGCGGGCTGGAGAGGACGGCGGTGACGGTGATGAACCGTTGCTGGCCGTTCGGGATGGACGGGTAGGTGACGGTGAAGGCGTTGCCCGCGACGGCCACGCTCCCGTCCGGCCCGTCGGTCACTGTATGCAGTTGCAGGCGGGCATCCAGTTGGTCGGTCACGGTGACGGCGTAGAGGGTGGCGGTGATGGGCGGCGCCGGGACGACGACCACGTAGGTCACCACGTCGCCCAGGGTGGCGGTGGGCGGGGTCACGCTCTTGAGGATAGCCGCGTCCACTGTCCGGTGGGGGACGGAGTCGGAGCCGTCGGTGTACTCCCGCTCGTCGGGGATGTAGGGACCGGGGCCGTCGCCGGGCTGGGAGTCGTAGTAGGGGATGGCGGCGGTGTTGGTGAGGGTCCGGTTGGCCCCGACGGTGTCCGTCACCTGGGCCACCACGGTGATGACGGCGACGCCGGGCTGGTCTCCGTTCCAGGCCAGCCCCCAGAGTTCGTTCACCCGCCAGGTGAGGACACCTGTAGCGCCCACCGGCGGTTCAGAGAGGAAGGCAATATACGGCGGCGCGGTGCTGGTGACCGTGGACGTCACGTAGAACAGTTCCGCCGGCAGGACGTCGCTGATGAGGATGTCGTAGGCCGGGCCGTAGCCGGAGTTGGTGACCGTCAGGGTGTAGGTGATGCGGTCGCCCGCGCCCACGAATGCGCCGGGCGGCGGGGTGCTGGCCTTGTCAAGGCTCAGTTGCGGCTGGATGACCCTGTTCTGCGCCGAACTGCTACCCTCAAAAACGCCCCTTTGCCACAGTTCCACATAATCGGTTGTTATGGTGATGACAGCCTGGTCGGTCCAGACCGGGCTGAGATTGTCTATCCGCAGGCCCACCGCCTGGGCGCGGAAGGTCAGGGTGATGACAGTGGGCAGGTCCTGCTCGCTGGTGATAGGCCCAAAGTACCAGCGGATGACCTGATAGCCCGGCGCTTCCGTTGTCGTACTGGTGCGCTGGGTGATGGTCACCCCCACTGTGGGCGGCGTCCAGGTCAGCGTCTCGCTGTCGGTGATGTACCAGATGCCGGGTGGGAGGGCGTCCCGCAGGAAGGAGTTGCCTCCCATCCCCACCAGGCCGGCCGGGATGGTAAAGACCAGGTGGTAGGTGACGATGTCGCCCACGCGCAGGGTGATGGGTTCAGTGGCCTTGGCGACGGTGGGCCGGGCGGTGGCTATGCTGACCGAGTCGGTATTCGTGTAGGGCCGTACGCCGGGGATGGTCTCGGTGAGGGAGTGGTAGAGGACGCTCACCGTGTTGGTCAGCCCGGTGTGGCTGAGGGCCTGGCTGATGCGGGCGGTGTAGGTGAGGACGACGACGTTGGCCGGGGCGACGTTGCTGATGGTGTCCACCGTCCAGGTGAGCACCCCCGGCCCGACGACCGGGTCGCTGCGGCCGTCGCCGCCGTAGAGGGCGGTGACCGAGATGCCCGCCGGGACCGCGTCGGTGATGTGGACCGAGTAGGCCGGGCTGCTGCCGGTGTTGGTCAGGCGGAGGGTGTAGGTCAGCAGGGCCGTCCCGTCCAGGTCGGTGAGGCTTCCGGTGCTGGATTCGGCGGATTTCTCCAGCAGCAGGCGCGGCTCGCCCACGGTGGTGCTGACCACGTTGCTGGTGGTGACCGGCGCGGTGGCGTGGCTCATCCGCGCCACGTCGGTGAGGACGTCGCCGGCATTGGCGTCATTGGCGGCATTCGGCCACTCGTGGGCGATGCGCGCGGTGACCGTCACATAGGCCTGGGTGTCGTGGGGGATGGAGGCGAAGGTGGCCGTCACCACCTGCCCGCTCCAGCCGGACGACGCACCCGTCCCGCCGCTGGTAGTGACCGTCACAATCTGCATTCGGCTGTCTATGGTATCGGTCACCCAGACGTTGTAGAGGGTAGCGGAGATGGGCTGGGCGGGGATGATGAGGGTGTAGGTGACCAGCGTCCCCAGCGTGGCGGTGGGCGGTGGGGAGAAGGCGACGGTTTTGGCGATGCCGCCATTGGTGGTCTGGACGGCGGCGGAATGACTGCCGCCGCTGTAACCGCGCTCCACACCCACGGGGCCACTGCCCGCTTGTGAACTGTAGGCCAGGAAGGCCTGGTCCGAGAGGACGGTGTTGGCGGTAATCCAATCGGCCACCTGCAGCACCACATTCAGGGTGATGGCGGTGTGCTGGCTCCAGGTGTAGGGGACGGTGGGGGTCAGGTGGTTGACCCTCCAGGTGAGGACCCCCGTGGCGCCGGGGATGGGGGAGGGCTGGGCCACCACCTGCGCGGTGGGGTCATCGCTGGTCATCGTGTAGGTGACCAGGCTCATTCCTGCCGGCACCACGTCGGTGATGACCAGATCGTAGGCGGGGAGGCGGGCCTGGTTGGAGATGGTTAGCGTGTAGGTCACCAGGTCGTTGGCGCCGACGGTACAGGCATTTTGATTCAGCCGAGTGACCAGCACATCGTCAAACCGACAGGCGTTCGCAGCGCAGTTGTTGGCGTAGAAGCCGATGTTTCCGCCTGTGCGAGGCGTCGTGTCCACAACATTAAAGACCTGGACACCGTCCACAAAGCATTGGATACGGTTGCCCTCCGCCCGGACTTCCAGATGATACCACCGGTTGGTGGTCGGAGTAAAAGGAAACGTCTGGCTGATAATAGGAGAACCACCGCCAGTTTCTACCAGACCGATATTAGTGCCGCCGTCGTTTATCCGCAGGATCAACCGGTAATAGTTGCCCGTCGTGTAGCGGAATACGAGGCCGATGGAGGAGGTGGAATCGCCCGACCAGACCATTGCGCTGTAACTGAAATCGTTGCTCGGCCCGGCATTGGCGCTACGGTACAGGATAGCATTCGCTGTATTGTCGCTGGTCTGCTGGGCTACACCGTTCGCGTTGTTCCACACGCCCGCTGCGGCTGTCCACCCCGTTGGCGGGCTGGCAGTGACGCGGTTGAAGTTGTCCTGCAGCAGCGTCGCCCCGCACCCATACGGTGTCCTGTAGGACTTGCCGATGTGCAAGAGCGGCTCCAGGATGTCCACGGCCGCCGTGTCGGTGAAGGCGTATCCCTGCCCGTCGTCCACATAGGACATCCGCAGCGTGTTGGTCAGACGCAGGCCCTCGGAGACAGCGGCGATGTTCTGAATGACGGCGGTGAGGACGCCGTTGACCTGCACCGTGCCGGTGAGGTTCCCCAGCGCCCAGACCACGTTGCCGGAGGCCAGCCAGCCGGGGGTGATGGTCGGGGTGCTGGAGATGAGGATGGTCGGCCCGCCCTGATTGCCGTCGGCATCCCAGGTGTAGGTCAGCACCGAAGAGACGTAGCCCAGGCCGGTGGGCAGGGTGTCGGTGAGGGACAGGCGCTCATAGAGGGCATCCTGGTCGGGCAGATAGGCCGTGAAGGTGAAGACGACCAGGCTCCCGAGGGTGCCGGTCTGGATGGCGGGCCCTTTGTCAAAGTCCTGCATCAGCGTGACGTAGGCCACATCGGAGGCGGAAGAAAGCAGACAGCCCGTATCGCAGGAGGTGGTAGCGGTGACGACATTGCGGTTGCCGCCGCTGGCCTGAAGCACTGCGCTCACCTGCGCCGTCCAGACGCCGCTGGCGGGGATGTCCGCCGGCGTCCAGGTGATGGTGTTGCCGGCGATGGTGGGCGGCGCGCCATCGGAGCCGGCCGTGGCGGTGATGTCGGTGAAGGTGGAATCCACCACATCCGTCACCACCACGTTGGTGGCGGCACCCGTGCCCGTGTTGGTCATCCTCAGCGTCCAGGTGACCCGCTGGCCCACCTGGGCGGTGAGGCTGGCGGGGGATTTGTCCACCGTCAGGATCGGGCTGACGAAGTTGAAATTCGCTGTCGCCGTAGTGCTGTAGGGGCCGGTGGTCAGACAATCCGGCACATCGTCGTCGTAGGTCATCGTGATGACGTTGGGGCCGGAGGGGACCGCGCAGCCACCCGCGCCGACGCTGTTGCGCACCGCCAGGGTGAGGGTCGTCAGGCCGGTGGGCAGGACGGCCCAGGTGAAGACGACCGTCCCCCCCAGGTCCACTGTGCCGGAGGGCGGCGGGGTGGGATAGACCGTGTCGCTGTAAACGTAACCCGAGGGGAGGGTATCAGTGAGGGTGACGTTGTAGGCGGGCGGGCCCTGGTTGTTCAGCGTGATCGTGATCTCACCGCCGCACCGGTGGAGCGTCGCGGGCGGGATATCGGTCCGGATGACCGGGGTATCGTACACCGGCCGCGTGCGCAAGGTGACCGTGTCGCTGCGGACCCCCTGGCGGCAGCCGTCGGGGCAGCCCCAGGCCGCCTCGGCCCCGTTGTGGGTATCCGTGACGGTGCACCCCTCCGGCTGGCTGACCACCCCGGTCACGGTCAGCACGACGGTCGTGGACGGCGAGATGATGTCAAAAGTCCAGGTGACCACGCCGCCCGGCGGGCCGCCGGAAACGGCATAGCCCGGCGTGGCGTTCTGGAAGACCACGTTCCCCGGCAAGGTGTCCGTCACTACCACCTCGCGGGCCGGGGCGGCGGCGCCGGCGTTGGAGAGGGTCAGGGTAAAGACCACCCTCTCCCCCGGCTCGGCGTAGACCCAATCCGGCGCAGGGGAAGTGCGGCTGAGATTCTCGCCGGTTTTGACCAGGGTGAGGTTGGCGGTGCGCACCGGCATCACAAAGTAGGAGGCTTCGGTGAGGTGGGGGGTCCCGCAGGTATCCCGGTAGCCGGTCTGGATGCGCAGTTGCCCGCCGCCGAAGGGGCAGGAGGCGTAGACCTGGAAGCGCAGGTAGACCGTCTCGCCGGGGCGGAGGCGGGAGAGGAGAGAACCCGGCAACTCGCTACCGCCGGGGCTCCAGACCAAATTCTGCCCGACAACGGTCGGGTTGGTGCCGGGCTGCCAGTTCACCGTGTCGGTGCTCACCTCGGTGGTGTTGGGGACGTAGGAGAGGCCGGCCGGCAGCGTCTCGGTGAGGGTGGCGGAGTAGACGCTGAGGAGGCCGGCGTTGCGCACGGTGACGGTGATGGTACGGGTGTAGCAGGTGTCAATGGGTGTCAGCGCCTGGTTGGTGTTGAGCAGGATCGTGGGCGGCAGTTCGACGTGAGAGACCACCGGCCCGGCGGATTGACAGGTCTGACCGAGGCAGCCCTGCGCGCCGGCGAAGCGGTTGGTCAGGTCGTCGCAGCCGATAATCTCGGCGGTATAGCGGATGGTGACCCGCTCCTTGGGCCCGATCACCGGCAGGACCCAGGTGACCAGGTTGGAGGACGTGATGGGGGTCACGCCGGCGGCGGAGCCCTGGGTGGAGGTGATGGAGGAATCCACGTAGCGCAGGCCGCTGCCCAGGAGGTCGGTCAGCACCACGCTGTAGGCGGGGCCGGCGCCGGAGTTGTAGGCGGTAAGCGTCCAGGTGACCACGTCTCCGTGGGCGTAGATGACCTCGGGGAACTTGGCCAGGATGGGCAGGGGCCCGATGACGGGCGGCGCGCCCAGCGTGCCGCCGGCGCTGCACCGCTCCCGGTAGGTGTCGTTGTCGGCGCAGCGGTTGTCGTAATACAGCGTGCCCGCGAGAGGCGCGGTACCGCTCCCGCAGCGCAACTGCACCCGCAACTGGACCGTGCCCGTGGTGGCGGCCGCGAAGGTGTCGGAATAGTACCAGTGGTAGCCCAGGGCGTCGGTCATAGTGTAGGCGGGTGTGGCGCCGGAGAAGCCCAGAACCTCTAAAACGTGAAACGTGGAGGTGGGCACGTCCAGGACGGCGTCGTAGGCGGGGACGGCGGAGGTGCGCTGCGCCGTCAGGGTGACCGTGTACGCGCCGCAGGAGGAGACGTAGGGCGGAAGGCCCGAAAGGCCCAGCGTCATCGCCGGGGCCAGGGTCCGGACAAAGACGCCCTCTTCAATCACTCCATCGGCGGCGCATTCGGCGTTGCCCGTCACCCCCAGGTTGAGATACGACCAGTCGTACCACTCAAAGTCGGAGCAGGCGGCGGGTTCGGTCACCGCCGTAGTGTAAGAAATCCACATCATACTGCCTGGGACGGTGATGGCGCAGGTGGGGGAGATGTTGGAGATGACCAGCATCCCGCCCACGACGGCTTCGGAGAATGTCGTCGTGCAGGTGATGGCGCCGTTGCCCACCCACACCGAGGCGCTGCCAGTGACGTAGGTCTGGTAGGGGAGCGTCTCGGTAAAGACCATCCCCTGCCAGGTGGGGGTCACGATGAAGGTGTTGGCGAAGGCGTAGGTGTTGGTGTAGGTGTAGGCCGGGCTGGTGCAGGTCTCGGCGGGGCCGGAGACCTGTTTGAAGGTGGTGGCCACCGGCTCCTCGCACTGGAGGTAGGTGGTGGCCTGATCGGTGGCCGTCTGCAGGCAGTTCTGGCAGTCGGAGGCGGTGGCGATGACGATGTTGGTGGCGGCGGTGCCGCAGTACTGACACCCGGTGTTGGCGTCGGGGGTGGCGAAGACGGGATTCAGGACAGCAGAACCGGACAGCGTCCAGGTGATGTAAGTGACGCCGCCTATGGTGAAGGTAACGCCGCCGTCGGCGTCCACCACGCTCCAGCCCCCCGGCACCTGGTCGGTGACGATGACCGTGCCGACAATGTCGTCGGCGTTCACGGTGACCGTGGCAGTGACGTTCTCGCCCCGATAGACCTCGCGGGGCATAGACTTGCTGACGCTGAGTTGGCCCGGCGTGTTGGTCAATTGCCAGGGGGCGGATTGGGGCAGTTCGGTGTAGAGGCTACCGCAGCGGTTGTAATAGCGCAGGTCAAAATGGAACGTGCCGCTGCGGGGCATGGTACAGACGGCGGAGGGGAGGGTCAGGGTGAAGACCAGGTTGTAGGTCTCGCCGGGCGGGATGTCCGGCAGGTGGAATGCGCCGCCGGAGTAGGAGGCCGGCGGGGCGACGGTCACGCTGAAGGGCGCCAGGTCCACCGTCAGCGTGCCGGAGTAGGCGGTGCCGTCGCCGTTGTTGGTGATGGGGACGGTGAAGACGCCCGACCCGGCGCAGTAGGGCACGTCAAAAGTGGGCAGGGAAAAGTCCAGGTCGGGGTTGGTCATCCGCAGGTCCACCGCCCCCTTGGCGGTCTGGGGGGCCTGGCAGGTCTGGCCGTTGCAGCCCCAGGTGGCGGTGACGACGTTCTGCAGGCCGGAGCAGCCGACAACGCGGGCGGCGATGGGGAAGGTGACCACGCCGCCCACGGGGATGGAGACGTAGGAAGCGGAGGTGATGCCGGAGACGTACTCCAGCCCGCCCCCCAGCGTGTCGGTCACCCGGACGTTGGAGACGGTGCCGTAGCCGGTGTTCTCCACATAGACCGTCCAGGTGACCACGTCGCCGGGGGCGGCTTGGACCGTTGCCGGCTCCTTGCGCACGGTGATGGCGCCGGGGTTGACCACAAAGTCGGTGTAGCGGACGATGGGGTCGTAGCCGTCCTGGGTGAGGGTGGTCACATTCTGGCCGGAGACGGCGGTGCAGGTGGCGGAGAAGACGGCGGTGCGGGTGATGACCTGGTTGGGCCCCACCGTACCCACGTTGAAGATGACCTGCGTGGGTTCAAAGCCAACCGGCATGGTGCTGGTGATAATGACGCCAGTGGTGGTGACGGCGTCGTTGGTGGCGACGATGGTGAAGGTGACGACGTCGCAGTTGTTGATGGGCGCGGAGGGGCCGGTGACGGTGATGTAGCGGATGGTGTGGTGGGTGGCCGGGAGTGGGGAGGAGAGGATTCCGGATTCCGGACTCCGTGCCGGTAGGGCGGAGGCGAACCAGGCGGGGAGGACTCCGGATTCCGTACTCCGTGCCGGTTGGGCAGCGGCGCGCGCCGGGGCGGAGGCGAACCAGGGGGGGAGGAGGTTCATCTCATTAATGGCGCCCGTTGTCGGGAGGGCAGGGGCGGCGAAGGTGCCCAAGGGAGCCAATAGATTCAAAAGCAGGGATAAGAGCGTCCAGAGGGAAAGGTAGAAACGGTTCATTGGTCCCTCCTGCGGGCTTAACCGGAGCGTGTTTCACACTTCACGCTTCACGCTTCACGTTTCACGCTTCACGCTTCACGCTTCACGCTTCACGCTTCACGCCCTTCATCGCCAGCCACCCGGCCAGCAAAGCGAGGGTCCCCAGGGCCAGTAGAGGCCAGGCCGGGATTGCCGGACCGCCCCCGACCTCCGGCAGCAGAGGGGCCGGTGTCGGCGTCGGGGTCTCCTCAGGTGGGGGAGGGGGTGGCGGAGGCGGCGGCGTGGGCGTGAAGGTCGGCGTGGGAGTTGGGGTTTCGGTGGGAGTCGGGGTGGGGGTAAAGCCGGCAAAGGCCGGCGGCCGGGCGGCAAACCCGCCGACCAGCAGCAGGAAGATAATGATTCCGAATCCCGTAATCCGAATATATCTGGGAAACATTTTTCCCTCATCATTCTGCTTTATAATCAAATCGGCTTATTTTGCAAGTGTCTGCTCTGAGGTTCGGAGACGAAACGTGGAACACACCTCTTCAGTTCAATTATATCATCCCAAGGTTTGAATTCAGTTTGAGATACCCGACACTTTTCAGATAGGACGCGGAAAAACGCGGATCAAGGCGGATGAACACGGCAATAAAAATGATTTTCTGTGCATTTCCGTGTTCTTCCGTGGGCTATGGGACGCAGAAAAGCGGATAGATGCTTTTTTCAAAACGCAGGGCGAAAGGCATCTCCTACAGGGGGGAGATTAAGGAGGGGTTTTGCGGCGGCCGAAGGCCGCCGCAAAACCCGCCCCACCCCCGGCCCCTCCCCCAAACGCAGCGATGGGGGAGGGGGATCAAGGAGGTGGGGGCAAATGTTAGCCGCATTGGGCTAACAGCCTGCGCCACGGGCCGCCAGACCTGCAAATGCAGGCGAACAGCCTGCGCTACGGAAGGGGAGGACGTGGTCAGTCGGGGGCAAAATAGTATCCCCACCCCCGGTCTGTACAGATGAATCGGGGATCGGCCGGATCGGGTTCTATCTTCCGCCGGAGCCGCCAGATGTACCACTTGACCCGCCGGGGGTCCGCCTCCCCGTTGGCCCCCCAGACGGCCCGGTAAATGGCCTCCGGAGATAGGACATGTCCCGCTCGCTCGGCCAGAAACAGGAGCAGATTGTATTCCAGTGGACTGAGAGGGACCTCCTCCCCGCGAAGAAAGACTCGCCCCAGGTCCCGGTTGATGACCAGCTCGTCACCCCGAAAGCGCAGCAGCCTCTGGGGAGCCGTGCGCAATCGGGCGCGCCGCATGATGGCCTGGACCCGGGCGACCAGTTCGGCGGGATGGAACGGTTTGGTCATATAATCGTCCGCCCCCCGGTTCAGCCCGTCCACAATGGAATCCACCTCCCCGATGGCCGTGAGAAACAGGATGGGGACAGGAGAACGGCGGCGGATGCGCTGACAGACCTCCTTTCCGTTCAGCCCGGGCATCAGGACGTCCAGGATGACCAGGTCAGGGGCCACCTGGTGGAGAAGTTGGAGCGCGGTCTCCCCGTCGGAGGCGGTATAGACGATGAAGCCCTGGACCTCCAGCAGCGCCCGGAGGAGGGCCAGCAGTTCCGGATCATCGTCTACAATGAGAATTCGCCCCTTTTCCATTCCCATCAGGTGGTTCATCGCCCTGACAACCTCATCAGTACCTGTCCGGGGCTTGTTGCGCAAGATAAATCTTGCGCTACGGGGTTTACCACCGGAGCAATTCATAAACTTTGGAAACCAGCGCGCGGGGTGAGAACGGTTTGGTCAGGAATGCCTCGGCCCCTGCATTCAACCCCTCGGCAACGATTTGCGGCGTGCCCACCGCGCTGAGGAAAAGGATGGGGACGGCAGACGTCTGACGAATATGACGGGCGACCTCTATGCCGCTTATCCCCGGCATCGTGACATCCAGAATGACCAGGTCGGGCCAGACTTCCGAGAAGAGGCGCAGCGCGGTGGGGCCGTCCTCGGCCGCGAAGACGCGAAAACCGTTGACCTTCCCCAGCAATCCCTGAAGCAGATTTCGCAGGTCCGGATTATCATCCACAACAAGAATCTGTGCGCGGCTCATGCTTCCTCCCGCTGGAATACGAGCGATGTTGGCTTCCATAAACCATAGTCGTCAGCGGCAGGGAATTTCCCGCGCTGAAGCGGGGATGGTTCAGTGACACTTTTTGCCCTCACCCCACCTCACCCCCGGCCCCTCTCCCGCCCACCTGCGGCGGCGGAGGCCCTCACCCCCTTCCCTGGCCCCTCCCCCTCTCCCGAACGAAGTTCGGGCGAGGGGGAGGGGATGAGGAGGGGGTTTTCCGGCGGCCTTCGGCTGTCGCAAAACCCACCCCACCCCCGGCCCCTCCCCCAAGCGCAGCGATGGGGGAGGGGGATAAGGGGGGGTGGGGGCAAAATCGGCCTCCTGCCAGAAGTAGGACAGCCTTTCCAGGCTGTCCCCTACGCCCTACCACGAGTCAATGTGGTGCTACCCGAATTTTTAACGTTCTCCAAAAGTGTCACCAATTTCGGTTGAAAAATGAACCCTCCCCTGAAGCGGCACTATGAGCGGCACTCCGTTGCGTTCCACGCCGCACTACGAGCGGGACAGATGCGGGTCGTCTGCCGCCTTCCTCCGGGCAGCCAGGCCCAGTCCCAGGATAACCAGCCCCAAAAGGACGAGCAGACCGGAAGCCCATTCCCGGATGGGGGTGAGGGAAGACCCCCCTGCTTCGGGGGCCAACGGGCACAGGGGACGCTCCGGGGTCGGGAGGGGAAACGGGCCGGTGCTCCGGCCGCCGTCATACGAAGCCACCGCGACATTCTCCACCGCGGTACCGGTGGGTACATCCGCCCGCGCCCGCGCCTCTATCGTAACGGTAACTTCTCCCCCCGGCTCCAGCGTCCCCACAGCGACCCGGACCATCTGGCCGGAGATGGCGGGGATACCCCGGCTGGCGCGGACGGCGAGAATCTGCAGGAAGGCCGGAAGGTTGTCCTCCACCACCAGCCCGGAGACCGGTTGGGCGCCCGTATTTCGGACCCGGATGGTGATCCGAACATCCTGCCCTGGGGAGACGGTAGGAGGATTGACTTCCTTATCCACTACAATGCCGGGCACCTCCGGCGTGGCGGTGAAACACCATGGGGTGGGCGACGGCCCCCGGGTGGGGGTTCGCGGGGGCCGCAGGGTGGCGGTGGGAGAAGCGGTCGGTGTCTCCGTAGGCGGAGGTGGAGGCGGCGGAGGTGGTGGGGGCGGTGGAGGCGGAGCGGGTGTCTCCGTGGGGGTGGGGGTGAACGTCGCCGTCGCAGTCGCCGTCGGCGTCTCGGTGGGCGTGAAGGTGGGAGTGAATCCGGCGACGGCCAAATCCCGGACGCCTGCTCCCCAGAGCAACAGGCCACCCATCAGCACCAGGCCCACCAGCCATACCTTGCGCATCTTCCATCCCCCCGTTTGTGGGCCGGACTACCGCCGGCTCAGGACAAACTCCAGGCGGGTGCAGTTGCCCGCCTCGTCGCAGGCTTCCAGGGTCATCGGGTTCTCCCCGGGTTGCAATGCCCGGCGGGTCGCAAAGACACCGGTCGGGCCCACCGGGATCGGTTCTCCGTTCAATCGGACAGTCGCTCCGGGCTCCGTCTCCCCCCGGATGGTGACCGTCTCCCCGGAGACCTCCGGGGCGGTAGGCTCCAACAGGCGGATGACCGAGGGAGGCGTGGTGTCGTAACGGTACAAAAAAGAGGCGCATGGGCTCCTGGCGCCATCGGCGGCCTCTATCGCAACACATAGAGGATACTCCCCCTCCGTCGGTGCATGAAAGCGGAGACGGAATTCTCCCTCCGGAGCGACCGGTGACCGGTCTAAGAGGGCCTCTTCGCACAGAAGTACGGCGTGGCCGGCCCCGGTTTTCGTCTTCCCAAAGATGGTCAGCCCGGGCCGGTTGGAGACGATGGTGTCTCCGGCTTCTGCAGTGGTACCGTTCAGGGTCAGATGGTCTACGAGCGGGGCCTGGGGGCGCACCTTCAGAGGCTGGCCGATGATGGCGTCCACCTCGTAGCCCGCCGGGACCTCCACCGATGGATAGCCCTGGGCCGGGTCCAGGAGCGTCACCTGGGTGGTGCCGTCGTCGGTGGCGCTGTAGGTGTGGTCAGCGGCGAGAACGCGGGTGCGGAAAACCGTGCCCCGTACCCGAACGGTCGCGGCGGGCGTTTGGATCTCAAAGAGCAGGTCGGGTAGCGGGGTGACTTCCGCCCATACTTCCCCGGCCTCTACATTCGCGCGGGTGGTCATCTGGGCCGGGTTCATCTCCGCCAGGGCCAGGACGGTTGCACCAGCCAGGCGCAACCGACCCCCATCCGGGAAGGCGATGCTTCCGCTCCCACCTTCGGAGAGGATGACCCGGTCCCCTTCGGCCAGGAGAAACTGCTGTCCGGGGGAGAGGAGAATGGTCCCGGAGCGGTTCCAGAGGAAATAAAGGGGACGCTGCCAGGCGACCTGGGCCTCGCCCCTCTCTACCACCAAAGTTGCCCAGGAGGTCACGCGCGGGGTCAGAAGCCATCCGGCGAGGGCCAACAGGAGCAACAGGGTGGCCCCGACCAGCACCGGGCGCCAGAGGAGGAGGCGCGGGCGTGCAGCCATCGCCGCGATGAGCCGCTCCGTCAACTGGACCTTGAACGCGGGCCGAAGCCGTACGTCCTCCTGCGCCAGCGCCCGCAGCAGTTCCTCTACGTTCGCCAGTTCACGACCCATCTGTCCCGCTCAACGCCTGAGCCAGCATCTGTTTGGCGCGGATGAGGATGGATTCCACGCTTTTGGGACTGCGCTCCATCGCCTGGGCCATCTCGGCCACCGGCATATCCTCCACGTACCGGAGTACCAGGGCGGTCCGGTAATGGGGGGGCAGGGTCA
>DAOTWL010000045.1:0-2646 GCA_034435875.1 Anaerolineae bacterium | reverse complement strand
GCGGCGAAGCCGCCCGCCGCAAGGTCCCCCTCCCTACATTCTACATTGTAGGCAGCCGGAGCCGTAGGAGTCGGCTGGCCAGTTGGATGAGGCCGCGCAGGGTCTTCTGTTGCGGCGTGGGGTGTTCCAGCATCTCCAGGCCGGCCTGGTAGGCAGCGATGCCCCCCCAGCGGTCGCCCGCCTTCCACATCTGGACGCCCAGAGCCACGAGGGTCTCCGCCCGCCGCTGGGTATCCCCCAGTTCGGCGAAGAGGTCGGCGGCCTGCCGGAGGTACTCCTGAGCCCGCAGGGCGTCCCCCCGGCTGGCCAGCAGGCCGCCCAGGTTGCCCAGGGCCTGCGCCTCCCGGTGCCGGTCCCCGATGCGGGCGAAGACGGCGCGGGCCTCCTCCAGTGCGGCCCGCGCCTCCTCCCATCGGTGGAGCATCCGGTAGACCACGCCCTGGTTGTTGAGCATCTCCGCCGCTTCGGCGTCGTTCCCCTCTGCGGCGAAGAGTTCCTGGGCCTGGCCGAAACAGCGGAGCGCCTCTTCGTATAGTCCTTCCCCGAACAGGCGCAGACCCCTTTCTTTCAGGCTTTCTGCGGTTTCGCTGCCCATCATCCTTCCTCTTCGGCCACGAACGCCTCGTAGGCCTGGGCGTCCATCAGGTCGTCAAACTCGGCCGGGTTGGAGGGACGGAAGCGGATCATCCAGCCGGCGCCGTAGGGGTCCTGGTTGACCAGTTCCGGCTTGTCCTGGAGGTCTTCGTTGATGGCGGTGATCTCGCCGCCCATGGGCATGTAGAGGTCGGAGGCGGCCTTGACCGACTCCACCGTGCCGAAGGTGTCGCCCCGGGCGAAGGTATCTCCCACCTCCGGCAGTTCCACGTAGACGATGTCGGAGAGGGACTCCTGGGCGTGGTCGGTAATGCCACAGACGATTTCGTCTTCGTCCCAGCGGGCCCATTCGTGGGTCTTGGAATAGCGGGCTTGAGGGTCCAGTTTCATGATCTCCTCCTGCATACGAGTGATTTATGGTATGGGCAGTTTCTGCTGCAGCGGCACCGCTCCGGCCGGCCGGGTCGTGGCGATTCTTTGTTCCGCCAGCCGGACATACTCTTCGCTGATGTCATACCCCACGTAGTGACGGTTGGACCGGACCGCGGCGATGGCCGTCTGTCCACTTCCCATAAACGGGTCCAGAACTACCTCCCCTTCAAAAGTGTAGAGTTGGATGAGCCGGTACGGCAATTCCACCGGAAACGGGGCCGGATGCCCGACCTTCGTCGCCGGTTCGGCCGGGAAGGTCCAGACGCTTTTGGTGAATTCCAGAAACTCTTCTCTGGAAATGGTGCTCCTCCGGTCGGGAAGGGAATCCCGGGCGAACGTCCCCTTAGAAAAGACCAGGATATACTCGTGAGTATCCCTCAGGGTCGGGTTTCTGGGAGAGCACCACGTCCCCCAGGCAGTGGAGGGGCTGCTGCTGGCGGCTTTGTCCCAGATAATCTCGCCCCGCATCAGGAAGCCCAGGTCCAGCATGTCCTCAATAATGAACGCGTGGAGCGGGATATAGGGCCGGCGGCCCAGGTTGGCGATGTTGATGCAGGCCCGGCCGCCGGGGACCAGTACCCGCTTCACCTCCCCCCAGACCCGTTTCAAGAAGGCCCGGTACTCCGCCAGGGTCAGGTTCTCGTCGTACTCTTTGCCCACGTTGTAGGGTGGGGAGGTCACCATCAGGTGGACAGAGCAATCGGGCAGTTCCTCCATCCGCTCGCTGGACTTGCAGAAGATGCGGTCCAGAAACTGCGGTGGAATCGGGTTTTCTACGTATGGGACCGGTTCCTCTTTCGGCAACCCCTCGTACAGGCGGCTGGCGTAGAAGGGCGTGGAGTCGTGGGCGATCCGTCCGGGAGAGCCGAAGGCGCTGGTTTTGGTACCCATGGCGCAGGGCGCAAGTGGCACGGGCTTCAGCCTGTGCTATGGGATGAGTTCCTCCGGGATGAGGATGCGCTCGCAGTTGCCGCAGAAGAAGAGGTCGGTCTCCCGGGCCCGCTCCAGACGGCCCGAGGGGACCTCCATCCCGCAGGCGGTGCAGGCCCCGGAGCGCATCACGGCAACCGCGAGCCCGCCTTTGGTTCGACGAAGGGTACGGTAGAGTTCCAGGTCCTCCCGGGGGATGGCGGGGAGCAGGGCGGCGCGGGCGCGGCCGATTTCCGTCAGCCGCCCCTCCAGTTGCCCCTTTTCGGCCTCCAGTGCGGCCTGGTCGCGCCGCCAGGCGGATTCTACCTCCGCCAGACGGGCCTGGGCCTGCTTCTGCGCTTCCTCCGCCTCTTCGCGGGCGATCATCGCTTCCAGGAGTTCCTCCTCCCGCTTCTCCTGTAACTTTTTCAGGGAGAGGACTTTCTTCTGCAGTTCGTCCAGGGCTTTGGGGTTGCGGACGCTGCCGTTATAGAGGGTCCGCTCCGCCGAGGCGATTTCGTCCTTGAGGCCCCGGAGGGCCAGTTCCAGGTCCCGCTGGCGGACGGCCCAGCGGTGGGCCTGGTCGGCGGCGCGCTGGGCGGCCTGGCGGGCCTCCTGCAGCGCCGGGGTCTCCCCCAGGGCGGCCGTGACCTCCCGCAGTCGGCGGCGGAGGGATTCTTCCTCCTGGTCTAATTGCTGCAGGCGGTAGAG
>DAOTWL010000044.1:0-16625 GCA_034435875.1 Anaerolineae bacterium | reverse complement strand
CCTTAACTCCCCCCTCTCCCGCTTGCGGGAGAGGGGCCGGGGGTGAGGGCTGCCGCCGCAGGCGCGCGGGAGAGGGGCCGGGGGTGAGGGCTGCCGCCGCAGGCGGCGGGGGTGGGGTGAGGCGCAAGGGTTGCCCCTACGCTTTGCGCCGGGCGTCAACCGGCGTTGACATCTCAAAGGACGACGCAGGTCGTCCTTTGGCCGCAGGCCCAGAGAGGCTGACTTTCAGTCGGCGCCCCTTGCGCCGATGGGAAATCGGCCTCCCCTGGGGGCAACCGCAACTGTGCCCATTTGACAAACTGCGGTTTCTGCGCTATCATCGCATGCTGGTATCCCCGGATGTGGGAACAGACGGGCTGACATGGATGAGCCTATCGCCTCAGGAGGTCCTCATGGCCGCCTACGAACCGAAAATCATCGGCTTCCTCTGCAACTGGTGCAGTTATGCCGGGGCGGACCTGGCGGGTGCCACGCGACTCAAATATCCCCCCAACCTGAAAATCATCCGTGTCCCCTGCTCAGGGCGGGTTGCCCCCGAACTGGTCATCCGGGCCTTCAAAGAGGGCGCGGATGGCGTGATGGTCCTGGGCTGCCACATCGGTGATTGTCACTATGCCACCGGCAATCATCGGACGGCCCGCCGGATGCCGGTCCTGCGGGCGCTTCTGGAATTCACCGGCATTGAGCCGGAGCGATTCCTGGTGAAGTGGGTCTCTTCTTCCGAGGGCGAACTCTTCGCCCAGACGGTTCGGGAGTTCACCGAGCAGGTGCGCGCGCTTCCCCCTCTGCGGGAGCGGATGAAATCATAGACCTCACCGGGAATCGCGATGGGGAGAGCAAGCCCGCACCCATTTGAAAATCTGCGTTTATCTGCGTCCCGAAATAGAAAGCGGACGCAGATGGACGCAGATAAACAGAGAAAATCCGCGTTTATCCGCGTTTATCCGCGTCTTGCTTCCAATCTCCGGAGGTCACCATGAAACTCTACCGACTGGAAACCGTCTCCTGGGCTGATTCCCAACTTCTCTACCATGCGCTTCCCCGCGTCGGACGGGAAGGACTGAACCTTCTATCCCCCGCGTCCCCCTATGTCTGCATCGGCTACTTCCAGGACGTGGAGCAGGAGGTGGACCTGGACTACTGTCGGGAGCACGGCATCCCGGTTTTCCGGCGGGAGGTGGGGGGTGGCGCCGTCTATCTGGACGGTGAGCAACTCTTTTACCAGTTGGTCATCCACAGGGAGAACCCGCTGGTCCCGAAGGACAAGGCGGCGTTCTACCGGAAGTTCCTCCAGGCCCCCATCGCGGCCTACCGGGCTCTGGGCATCCCCGCCGAGTACAAGCCGGTCAACGACATCATCGCCAACGGCCGCAAGATTTCCGGCAACGGCGTGGCGGAAATCGGCGATTACATCGTCTTCGTCGGCAATCTGATTGTTGATTTTGACTACGAGACAATGGTGCGGGTGTTGCGGGTGCCGGATGAGAAGTTCCGGGATAAGGTCTACAAGACCCTGCAGGACAATCTCTCCACCCTTCGGCGGGAACTGGGCACGGCGCCACCGCGCGAGGAACTCTGGGACCTGCTGGCGGAGAAGTTTATGGAGATTCTGGGCCCACTGGAAGTGGAGACGACGGTGGACGCCGAATGGCGGGCTGAGGCCGACCGTCTGGCCCAGCGGATGCTGACGGATGAGTGGCTGTATCGCCGGGGCCGGCCGCAGATCGGCCGCGAGGTCACTATTCGCGCTGGCGTGCAGGTCTGGCAGAAGGCCTACAAGGCCCCCGGCGGGCTCATTCGCGCCATTGCGGAAATCCGCGAGGGCGTCATCGCCGACATTTCCCTCTCCGGTGACTTCTTCTTTTACCCTGCCGCCCGGCTGACGGACCTGGAGCAGGCGCTGGTGGGCGTGCGGGTGGAGGAGGTAGAGAACGTCGTCGCCCGCTTCTACGCCGAGCACGGCGTGGAAAGCCCTGGCGTGACTCCCGCTGACCTCGCCGCCGTCCTGCGGGGTTGAATTCGCTGCAAAAGGTTCTGTTTTCTCCGCGTGCTCTACCCAGAGGCATGTGGCGCAAGATTCCATCTTGCGCTACATGCTTCGCAAGTTTCTGATGTCCGGACGCGTCCGGCGCGTGGGATACTCATAAGTGTAGCGCAAGATGGGTTCTTGCGCTACACTTTTTATTTAAACGAATGGATAGATGACGAATAATTGTTGCGCTTGACCGCTGCCCTCACGCCCCGAGGAGGAAACGCATGCCCAGGAGGAGCCGTATGCCCAGGATTCTGACGGGACTCTGGCGAATCTTCCTTTTTGGAGATTTCTGCACGTTTTCAAGAATCGCCAGACTCCAGTACGGAACACGCAACACGTGGTCTATGTCGGAGGTCACGAATGACAAACGAAGAACCCCGAATCGGCGTCTATATTTGCCACTGCGGGCTGAACATCGCGGCGACAGTGAATGTGGATGAGATGGTACAGTACGCCAGCACGTTGCCCAATGTGGTCGTCGCTCGCCCGCATCGCTATACCGGCTCCGAGGCCGGGCAAGAGATGATCCGGCAGGACATCCGGGAACTGGGCCTGACCCGCGTGGTGGTGGCCTCGTGCAGCTCCCGGATGCATGAGCCCACCTTCCAGAACGTCCTGGCCTCGGCTGGCCTCAACCCGTACTACTTCCAGATGGCCAACATCCGCGAGCATGTCTCCTGGGTGGTGGAGGACCCTGTTGCCGCGACGGAGAAGGCGAAGCGGCTGGTGCGGGCCGCCGTCGCCCGGGTGAACTACCACGAGCCCCTCTTCCCCCGCCAGGAGAGCGTGACCCCGGCGGCGCTGGTCGTCGGCGGCGGCATTGGGGGCATCCAGGCCGCCCTCACCATCGCCGAGGCCGGCTACCAGGTCTATCTGGTGGAACGGCAGCCGTCTATCGGCGGCCATATGGCCCAACTGGATAAGACCTTCCCCACGTTGGACTGCAGTACCTGAATTCTTGGCCCCAAAATGATGGATGCCGGTCGGCATCCCAATATCACCCTCCTGACCTTACAATGAGGTCACAGAAGTCTCCGGTTACGTTGGTCATTTTCAGGTCAAGGTGCGCCAGCGCCCCCGCTACGTCAATGTGGACATCTGCACGGGCTGCGGGGCCTGCGCCGAAGCCTGCGTCTTCAAAGGAAGATTCGCCAGAGTCCAGTTCTTTGAGAAAAGTTCCATTCTCCGGCGGGTCTATCTGGAGGTGCCCACGGTGGAGAACCCCGAAGGCATCATCCCCCAGCCCGTCACCCCGGTGCCGGAGGGGGAGATAGAGATTCCCCGCTTCTACAACACGGTCAAGACCCTGGGCCAGGTGACGGATGTGGACTACTTCGTCCCCGGCTGTCCGCCGCAGTCGCACCAGATATGGGCCGTGGTGGAGGCCATCCTCAGCGGCGGACTTCCCCCGAAGGGGAGCGTCGTCGGCGCCAACGAGAAGACGGTCTGCGACGAGTGCAAGCGTACCCGGGAGGAGAAGCGGATCAAGAAGTTCTACCGCTATCACGAAATCATCCCGGACCCGGAGCGCTGTCTCCTGGAGCAGGGTATCATCTGCGCGGGACTGGCGACCCGGGGCGGCTGCGGGGCCCTCTGCCCCACCGTCAACCAGCCCTGCCGGGGGTGCTACGGCCCGCCGCCCAACGTCCTGGATCAGGGCGCGGCGCTCCTTTCGGCCGTCGCGTCGGTGGTGGACGCCGATACCGAGGAGGAAGCGGCCCGCATCGTGGGCGAAATCCTGGACCCGGCGGGCACCTTCTACCGTTTCAGTCTGCCCGCCTCCACCCTGCACCGGGCCCGGGGGTGAATTTGACCTCACCCCTCTCCCGGCCCTTCGGGCCACGGGAGGGGGACGAGGGGAGGGGTGAGGAAAGGAGAGCTCCTATGCGCAAGATCAGCATTGACCCCATTACCCGTCTGGAAGGGCACGGCAAGATAGACATCTTCCTGGACGAAGAGGGGAACGTTGCCAACGCCTATCTGGTCATCCCCGAACTGCGGGGGTTTGAGAAATTCGCCGAAGGCCGGCCCGTGGAGGAACTGCCGGACATCACCCCCCGCATCTGCGGCGTCTGCCCGGAGGCCCACCACATGGCCTCGGTCAAGGCCTGCGACGCGGTCTACCACGTGGAGGTCCCCCCGGCGGCGAAGAAACTGCGGGAACTCTTCTACTCCGCCTTCTTCGTCGCCGACCACATGACCCACTTCTACATCCTGGCCGGTCCCGACTTCGTCCTGGGGCCGGACGCGCCGCCCGCCGAGCGGAACATCCTGGGGCTCATCCACAAAGTCGGCCTGGAGGTTGGCGGGAAGGTCATCCGCGCCCGGGGCATGGCCATGGACATCATCGGCATGTTGGGCGGGCGCAAGGTCCACCCCCTCTTTGGCGTCCCCGGTGGCGTGGGGAAGGCCATCACCGAAGAGGAACGGGCCCAGATTGAGGCCATCGCACGCGAGGAAGTGGAGTTTGGCCTGTTCAGCCTGCAACTCTTCCGCCAGGTTGTGCTTGACAATTCGGCATATCGGGATATGATTCTTTCCGATGTGTTCACCCTGCCCACGTACGACATGGGCCTGGTGGACGAGCAGAATCGGGTGAGCTTCTACGACGGCATGGTCCGGGTGGTGGACCCCGAGGGCCGGGAATTCGTCAAGTACGCCCCGCACGAGTACACCCAGGTCATCGCCGAGCACGTGGAGCCCTGGACCTACCTCAAGTTCCCCTTCCTTAAGAAGATAGGTTGGAAAGGGCTGGTGACGGGCAAAGATAGCGGCATCTACCAGGCCACACCCCTCTCCCGTCTCAACGCCGCTGACGGAATGGCGACCCCTCGGGCGCAGGAGGCGTACGAAGAGTTCTACGCGACCCTGGGCGGGAAGCCGGTCCACCACACCTTGGCGACCCACTGGGCCCGGCTGATAGAAATGCTTTACGCGGCGGAGCGGTTGCTGGAACTGGCCACCGACCCGGAGATCACCAGCCCCCACGTCCGCAACATCCCCACGGCGACGCCAGACGAGGGCGTGGGCATCGTGGAGGCCCCGCGCGGCACCCTGACCCACCACTACATCACCGACGAGCGCGGGTTGGTGGTCAAGTGCAACCTCATTGTCGGCACGACCAACAACTACGCGCCCATCGCTATATCTGTCCGGCAGGCGGCGAAGGGGGTGATCCGCAAGGGACAGGTGCTCACCGAAGGGTTGCTCAACCGGATTGAGATGGCCTTCCGCGCCTACGACCCCTGCTTCGGCTGCGCCACCCACGCGCTGCCGGGGCAGATGCCGCTGGAGGTGCGCATCTACGATGCCGAGGGGAACCTGAGAGACGTCATCTCCCGGTAAAGGCAGGCAGAGCCCGGTTTTCGCAGCGGCGAAGCCGCCGCTGTTGCGAAAACGTTATTTAGTTTACCCGACCATCCCCTCCGCCCGGCCGGGGAAGGTGCGAGGGGGAGCAGAGTATTTTCGTCTTCATCGTCATCGGGCTCATCGCCCAGATGATAGACGGGGCCCTGGGGATGGCGTATGGCGTAAGTTCCAACTCCTTATGGGGCTTGGGGGGACTGAAGGGCTTGCTCTTTCGTACTGCGAAGCGGCAAGTTGGCTGGTGTCGGCTCTGCTTATTGCTACCTTATGCAAGGAGGAGGGGGAAAGATGGGCTCGTATACACGTCTGGATGATTGCCTTTCCATTCGGAATGGGCACCTGTTTATTGAAGAATGCGACACCGTTGACCTGGTCAAACGCTTCGGATCGCCTCTGTTTGTATTCTCCGAGGATCAGATTCGGCGCAACGTCCGTCGTTTCAAGCGGAGTTTTGAGGCCGGCTGGCCCAACGGCCCGGTCAAAATACTTCCTGCGGCAAAGGCCAACTGGATTACGGCCATTCAGTATATTCTGGCGGATGAGGACTGCGGCTGCGACATCTATTCGCCAGGAGAACTGGAAATCGCTCTGCGGGCTGAGTTCAACCCGGAATTCATCTCGGTGAACGGCGTGCCCAAAGATGAGGAGCATATCTACCGCTGCGTCCAGGCGGGGGTTCGCATTACGATTGATAGCATGGAAGAACTGGACGTCATTGAGCGGGCCGCCGAAGAACTGAACCGCACGGTCAAGGTACGGCTGCGAATTAAGCCCGCTATCTCTGGATTCGTGAAGCACTCGGACTTTGTCCCGGAGGGCCTGGTGCCGACCGACCTGGCGGCGATGGTCTACAAGGGAGGGCTGACCAAAGACCAGGTCATCGCGCTGGGACAGCGTATCTTGAAAATGGAGCGGGTGAAACTGGTGGGTTTCCACCAGCACCATGGGCGGCATCACCGCTCTATCCGCTACTGGGAGGAGCAGATGAAGGCCTTTGCCCGGGACCTCGGGGAGGTATGCCAGGCCCTGGGGGGGTTCCAGCCGCAGGAAATTGACATCGGTGGCGGTTTCGCGGTTCCACGCGATCCCTTCAACGCGGCCACCGACTACACGGCACCGGTGGAGTTTGCGACATTGCATGCTATCTCCAAGGCCCTGAAGCCACTGGGAGATGACCTCCGGTACGCCGTCCTGGCCCGGCTTATTGACACGCTGGTCAGCGAGCCTAACCCGACCCCCGCCCCGTCCATTGAGGAGTATGCGGAGGCCTGTACCCGTACCTTGCGGGAGGAACTGCCGCGCTACGGGATACGGACGGAGGGGCTGATGCTTCAGGTGGAGCCTGGGCGGGCTATTCACGGTAATGCCGGGATTCACCTGACCACAGTTCGCAACATCAAACGAATCACTTCTCCGATTCGGTGGACCATCATCGTGGTGGATACGACCGAGTTCTGGTTCACGGGTGGGCGATATGAACACCACCTCCACCACTACCTGTTTGCCAACAAGGCGGATGCTCCACTGGTTGGGAAGGCCGATATCGTGGGCCGGAGTTGCTACGGCGACCGCCTGATGCCCATTGTGCGTATCCCGGAGGTCCAGGTGGGCGACATCCTGGCCATTCTGGACACCGGAGCGTATCAGGAAGTTTCCATGAGCAATTTTAATGCTTTCCCCAGACCAGCCGCCGTATTGGTGACTGGGGACCGGGCGGAGGTCATCCGCCGTCGTGAGAGACAGGAGGAGGTCTTCAGCCGGGACGTCATCCCGACCCACCTGCAGCAGGCTCGCGCGTAAGGGCTATATGCCGGTCACCCTGCAAGATGCTACACCCAAAAATTTCACTGCGGCGGCTTCACCGCTGCGGCGAAAAGGCCTTTCTTTTAACCAACAAACTCTACGAGGAGGTACACCATGCAGATCGCCGGCATTGAATTCCCCGACGACCTCTACTACGACAAACAGCACAACTGGGCCCGGGTAGAGGGCAACACCGTCGTCCAGGGCATGACCGATTTCGGTCAGCGCATCGCCAAAGAGATTGTCTACGTGGAAATCCCCCCGGTGGGGAAGGCCGTGACCCAGGGCCAGACCTTTATGTCTATGGAGTCCGGCAAGTGGGTCGGGCGTATCCCCGCGCTGGTCAGCGGCAAGATTATCGCCGTCAACGAGGAACTGGAATTTGAGCCTTCCCTCATCAACCAGTCCCCCTTTGACCAGGGGTGGCTGGTCAAGATTGAGATGTCCAACCCGGCGGAACTGGATAATCTCATGCGCGTCGACTCGCCGGACTTCCAGGCGTTCATTCAGGAAGAAGCGGCGAAGTACAAAGAGCTGCTGGGTTGACCACCCCTGGTTTCTACCTACTGGACCGTTTTCCGTTAGGCAGTTATTGCAGGGGCGCAACGCGCCGTTAGATTTGCGCGTTCACTGGAGAGACGCATGGGGCGCAGAGATAACACCGCGTCTCCGCAGCGATGAGCGGGCGGCATGCCGGGCGCTTCCTGAAGTGCATGGCACGTTAAAAGAGGTGGCCAATGAATATAGAGACGCTCTTCTGGGTCCTTCATCTCCCCCTTATGATTCTCTTCCTGGTCGGCCTGGCCGACGTAATCAGCATCTGGCTCCAGGGGCGGGTAGGGGGCCTGAGTGCCGCTTCCAGCGGGCGGAAGTTCCTGACCCTGCTGAGCAGGGCCATGAGGGCCATCTTCAGCCCCCGCTTCCCGTTCATCCTGAGAGCCTTCCTCACTGAGGCCTGGTTCAACCGCCGTCTCTGGCAGACAAGCCGCTGGCGATGGCTGAGCCATTTTCTCCTTTTGAACGGGTTTCTACTCCTGACGATCCTGTCCGGCCTGGCGGCCCTCTCGGAGAAAGTCCTCTATCACTTGTTCCACCTCGGACACGTTCCCTGGATCGCCATGTGGTACACCGCCGACCACCCGGTCACGGCCCTCCTGAACGAAATCGGCGGGGTGCTGATGACGGTTGGCCTGCTCTTCTACGTCGTCCGCCGATACCTGGCCCGTCCTCCCCAACTCCGGACCGGCGGGATGGATACCTGGATGGTCGTCGGATTGGGGCTGATTCTGCTCACGGGGTGGATCACGGAGATCGTCCGCTTGAATGCCCGGTACGACGGCCCCGCGCCCTATATGGCGTTTATCGGCTACCCGCTCGCCCGCCTGGTCGCCGGCTGGGATCTGCCCTGGGAGGCCCTTGCCGATGCGCTCTTCCTGGGCCACGGCCTTCTGGCTTCCATTGTTATCGTCACCATCCCATACTCCAAGTTTCTGCACGCCGTCGCCACGGCCCTTATGGCCACTGTGGACAGGGTGCAGCAGGAGGAGACCGCGCCTGCAAGAGGAGGCGCCCATTCCCGGCCTGACATTTCCCTTTTCACCTTCCAGCAATTGATCGCCCTGGACGCATGTACCCGGTGCGGGGAATGCGTCCAGTGGTGTCCCACCTTCACCGAGAAGCCGGACCTGGAGAGTATCACGCCGCTGCGCAAGATTGAAGCGGTGCGGCGGTTCATCCGGGGACAGTACGGCCTGCGGGCCCGTCTCTTCGGCCCCCGCGCGCCGGCGCCGGAGGCGCTCCAGACCCACTCCACCGGCACGTATGACTGCACCCTCTGCGGGCGCTGCGCCGTCGTCTGTCCGGCCAACATCCAGACCCGGGAGTTGTGGATCGCCATGCGCCGGGACCTGGTCCGGCAGGGGGCCTATCCGGCGGTCTTTGACCGGCTCCGGGAGACCTTCCTGACGGCCCACAACATCTCCGGCGACGACAACGCCAACCGGCTCATCTGGAGCCAGAACCTGCCCGAAATCCCGGAGGGGGTCGGCCGGAAGACGCGGGCGGAGGTGGTCTTCTTTGTCGGCTGCGTCGCGTCCTTCTACCCCCAGTCCTACTCCATCCCCCAGAACGCGGTGCAGGTGCTGGAGCGGGCGGGGGTGGACTACCTGACGCTGGGCGGGGAGGAGTGGTGCTGCGGCTTCCCGCTGGTCATCGCCGGGATGGGCGACGTAGCGGTGGAGACGATGCGCCACAACCTGGAGGCGGTCCGCCGGACGGGGGCGCGGCGGCTGGTGGCGGCCTGCCCGTCCTGCTACCATACCTGGAAGCACGATTACCCCCGCGTCCTGGGCGAGCCGCTGGGCTTTGAGGTCCTCCACCTGACGGAACTGCTGGCGGAACTCCTGGCGGAAGGGCGGGTCCCGCTGCGGCCGCTGAAGGAGACGGTCACCTACCACGACCCCTGCGACCTGGGGCGGACGGGCGAAGTGTACGACGCACCCCGGGAGGTCATCCGGGCGGTCCCCGGCGTGACGCTGGTGGAGATGGAGCATCACCACCAGTACTCCCTCTGCTGCGGCGGCGGCGGGGACGTGGAGATGGCGGATAAGGACCTGGTCGCGGCGGTCGCGCGGCGGCGTATCGGCGAGGTGCAGGCCACCGGGGCGAAGATTCTCCTCTCTGCCTGCCAGCAGTGCAAGCGGACGCTGGCCGGCGCGGCCCGGCAGGAGAAACTGCGCGTGCGGGTGATGGACGTGGTGGAACTGGTGGCGCAGCAGATGGAATAGGCTTCATCTTACCCCTTACGAGTATTCCATGGCGGGGCGCCATTCCCGCAGGTCAGAAACGAGCGTGTGGCGCAAGATTAATCTTGGGCTACGCAAGTTTCTGGGTAGGCGAAAACCCATAAGCAACGAACTACAGCAGGACTTCCGCAGTTCACCCGTAGGACGGGCTTTTCAGCCCGTCCGGACCGCTTCTCCGCCCGTCTGGACGGCCTGGAAAGGCCGTCCTACAGGGCAAGTGCGTAACTCCTGTACAGCTTGACGCCTTCCCACCGGCGAAGATGGCCAGCCGCATGGAGGAGGTGGGGGTCACCAAAGCGAACCTGGATTTCTGGACGATGTTCGCTCTTGCTGTACTGGCCGGCGCGTTTATCGGACCGGGGGGTATCTTCCTGACCACCGTCACGACCGGCCTGAGCGCGGCCGGCGTGCCGTATGGACTGGTCCGGCTGGCCGGCGGTCTGGTCTTCTGCCTTGGCCTGATCGCGGTCGTGGTCGCCGGGGCAGAACTGTTCACCGGCGTAACTACCTGCGCCAGGGGCGAAAAGCCCAATGGTACTAACCTTTGCCCTCCACCCCCCTTTATCCCCCTCCCCCATCGCTGCGCTTGGGGGAGGGGCCGGGGGTGGGTTTTGCGGCGGCCGAAGGCCGCCGCAAAACCCTCCTATGAACTTTGGCTTTTGGGGCGAAGGGGCGGAAAAGAAAATTGAGAAGCCACCCCAAACCGGCGAGAGGGAGTAAAAAGAAAATATTTTTCATTGCGGCGGCGAAGCCGCCGCAATGAAAAATATATTCTCTTTCACCCCGCTGGCGAAAAGGCCAAACTTGAGGGGAGGGGCCGGGGGAGGGGTGAGGCCAGCGCGCCGAAAAAGCGAAAGCGGGCACCCCAGCCATCGGGGTAGGTAGGCCGGATACCGGATGCACGGGGAATCAACGGCCCTTCCCCGGGGCCTCCCTCAAAGTTTTCTTGACACCCTTTGCTTTTTGTGGTACAACCTCTACGGGCAATGGTGCTAACGTTTGGGATTTTAACGTAGCGCAGGTTGCCGGGCCCGGACAGGCGAACAGCCTGGCTACGGAAAACGTTCGTGCCATTGACCTCTATGGGTCGCCGTGCGCCGATTCGGAGCCGGAGGTGATGAATGACAGTTGCCCCTGAAGTTCTGGACCTCACCCTTGTAGACCGGACCCTGGCCCAGCAGGTGACCCCCGGCCGCTGGGAGAAAATGCTCTCCTGCATTCAGTGCGGGACCTGTACGGCCTCGTGCCCTGCGGCCCACGCGATGGACCTCTCCCCCCGCCGGATGTGGCGGATGGTCCAGTTGGGCATGACCGAAGAGGTCCTCCGCTCCAAAAGCATCTGGCTCTGTAGCCTCTGCTATACCTGCCACGTCCGCTGCCCGCGCGGGATTCCCCTCACCGAGACCATCGTCCGACTGAAGGGACTGGCCGTAGAGCGGGGCATCGTCTCCTCGCCCCAGAGCGGCGCCTTCTACCGCACGTTCGCCGAGGTGATGCGCCGCTACGGGCGGATGCGGGAGGTGGAGTTTATGGCCCGCTACTTCCTGAGCTCCAACCCTCTGGCCGCGCTGGGCTTCGCCCGCCTGGGGCTGACGATGCTGGCGAGGGGCAAAATCGGCCTGGAACTGCCCCGATTGGGGGGTGAGGGCCGCCTGGACCGCCTCTTTCAGCGGGTCGCCGAACTGGAGGGGCAAAAATGAAGTACCTCTTCTACCCCGGATGTTCGCAGGAAGGGACGGCGCGGGAGTACCGGGACGCCACGCCGGCTGTCCTCCAGGCCCTGGGCGCGGAGGTGCAGGAACTGGAAGATTGGACCTGTTGCGGGGCCAGCGTCGCACCGGTAATGAGCGACCTGCTGGGACTGGCCCTTCCGGCCCGGAACCTGGCGCTGACGGAGCAGCAGGGCGACGGCCGGGATATGCTGACCGTCTGCAGCGCCTGCTACACCAACTTCCGCCGGACCGCCGCGACGCTCGCTGCAGACCGCCGCCTTCACGACAAGGTGAACCAGGTCCTGGAGGTGGAAAACCTGACCTATCGGGGGACGGTCACGGCCCGGCATATCCTGGACGTCCTGGCCAACGACTTCGGGCCGGAGGCGATCCGGGCGCGGGTCCAGAGGCCCCTGGAAGGGCTGACCGTTGCCCCCTACTACGGCTGCCAGACGGTCCGCCCCTACAGTCCGTACGATAACGCTCAGCGCCCCACCTCTATGCTCCCCATTCTGGAGGCGCTGGGGGTGAAGGTGCACCGTCACCCCCGGGAAGCGTCTTGCTGCGGGACCTCGCTGCTGATGACCAAGCCGGAGGTCGGCCTGACAATGGCCGGCGCGGTGCTGGCGGCCTGCGAGGGCGCGGATTGCATCGCCACCGTCTGCCCGATGTGCCATATGAACCTGGATGCCTACCAGGATAAGGTGTCCCGCCTGCTGGGCCGGACGGTGCGCATCCCCATCATCCACCTGCCCCAACTGATGGGGCTGGCCTTCGGCCTGCCGGAGGAATCCCTGGGCCTGCGCCGACACGTCACGCCAGTGAATTTAACCGCAAAGAGCGCAAAGGACGCAGAGAAAACGTACTGAACTCTGGCGAATCTTCCTATTTGGAGATTTCTGCATGTTTTCAAGAATCGCCAGACTCCAGAACGTAGAAACCTTTGCGTCCTTTGCGGTTTCATCCAAACGGAGGAGTCGTTGCTATGGAAAAACCCCGCATCGGCGTCTACATCTGCGAATGCGGCGTCAACATCTCGGCGACGGTGGACGTGAACGCGGTGGCGGAGATGGCCTCCAAACTCCCCGGCGTCGTCGTCGCCCGCGTCTACAAGTACATGTGCTCTGAGCCGGGCCAGTTGATGATCCAGGAGGACATCCGCAACCTGGGCCTGAACCGGGTTGTGGTGGCGTCCTGCACCCCCCGAATGCACGAGCCCACTTTCCAGCGGGCCGTGGAGGCGGCGGGCCTGAATCCCTACTACTTCCAGATGGCCAACATCCGCGAGCATGTCTCCTGGATCACCGACGACCGGGAAGCGGCTACGGAGAAGGCGAAGCGGCTGGTGCGCGCCGCCGTCTTCCGGGTGCCCTACCAGGCCCCCCTGGAGCCCCGCCAGGAGCCGGTGACAAAGGCGGCGCTGGTGGTGGGGGGCGGCATCGCCGGTATCCAGGCCGCCCTCTCCATCGCCGACGCGGGTTACCCGGTCTACCTGGTGGAGCGGGAGCCCTCTATCGGCGGGCGCATGGCCCAACTGGATAAGACCTTCCCCACGCTGGACTGCAGTACCTGAATTCTCGGCCCCAAGATGATGGATGCCGGTCGGCATCCCAACATCACCCTCCTGACCTACAGCGAAGTAGAGGCGGTCTCCGGCTACGTGGGCAACTTCACCGTCCGTATCCGCAAGCGGGCCCGGTCGGTGGACGAGGAGAAATGCACCGGCTGCGGCCTCTGCCAGGAAAAGTGCCCCACAAAGGTCCTGGATACGGCCTACGAGGCCGGAATGGGCAAGCGGAAGGCCATTTACCGCCCTTTCTCCCAGGCCATCCCGAATATCCCCGTGATTGACCGGGAGAACTGCCTCTTTTTCACCAAAGGCCGCTGCAAACTCTGCGAGAAGGTCTGCCCGGCGGGGGCTATTGACTACAACCAGCAGGACCAGATGCTGGAGGTGCAGGTCGGGGCCATTGTGGTCGCCACGGGCTACGGGATGTGGGACCCCCGGAAACTCCCCCAGTACTCCTACGGCCTCTCCCCCAACATCATCACCGGGTTGCAGTTTGAGCGGCTGGTGAGCGCGGGCGGCCCCACCGGCGGGCACATCGTCACCGCCGAGGGGAAGGAGCCGGAGCGGGTGGCCATCATCCACTGTGTCGGCAGCCGGGACGTCAACGCCCACCCCTACTGCTCCCGCTTCTGCTGCATGTACTCCCTGAAGCACGCCCATCAGGTGCGGGACCACACCGGCGCGCAGGTCTACGAGTTTTATATGGACATGCGGGCCTTCGGCAAGGCGTATGAGGAATTCTACGAGCGGGTGCAGGAGGAGGGCGTCATCTTCGTCCGGGGCCGGGGGGCCGAGGTGGAGGTCCTGCCGGACGGCAAACTGCGGGTCAAGGGGGAGGACGCCGACCTGGGGCGGCTGGTCTCGGTGGACGTGGACATGGTCATCCTGGCCTCGGCGGTAGAGCCGCAGCCGGATGCGGACCGGGTGGCGGCGATCTTCGGCCTGGGCCGCACGCCCGACGGCTGGTTCGCCGAGGCGCATCCCAAGTTGCGCCCGGCGGAGACGGCGACGGCGGGCATCTTCCTGGCCGGCTGCTGCCAGGGTCCCCGCGACATCCCCGACACCGTCTCCCACGCCGACGCGGCGGCCATGCCGGTGGTCCGTCTCTTCAACCAGGGTGAAGTGACCATCTCGCCGACCGTGGCGGTGGTAGACGAGGCGAAATGTGTGGGCTGTGGCGAATGCATCCTGGCCTGCCCGTACTCGGCCATCGCCCGCAACCTGCGGGGCAAAGCGGAGGTCAACCCGGCCCTCTGCCAGGGCTGCGGCACCTGCGTCGCCACCTGTCCCTCCCACGCCATCGCCGGCCTCCACTTCACCGACGAGCAGATCGTGGCGCAGATTGAGGGACTGCTGGGCGTCCTGGTGTAATATACGGAATACGGAGTACGCAGTACGTATTCCGTATTCCGTACTCCGTTATGGGAGGGTGGCGATGACATATGAAGAATGGCTCCAAAGTGTGCCGCCGGAGATTACGGCTGACCCGCTCTGGCAGATGCGGGTGTACCGACTGGCCCTCTTCGCCGGCGACCTGGGGTGGCAGGATGTCTCTGTCCTGGCCGAGGATGCCCGGATGCGCGGCCTGGCCGATCAGTTGTATCGGGCCCTGGGCTCCATCGCTGCAACATCGCCGAAGGGTACAGTCGTCGTCCCGGGAAAGAGCGGGCCCGGTTCTACGAATATGCCCTGGGCTCGGCGCGCGAGGCCCGGACATGGTATTACGAAGGGCGCCACAGACTTAAAGACGCCGTTGTCAATCATCGGCCCCGTCTGCTCACCCAGATTGTCCGGCTGCTCCTGTCCATCATTCCTGCGGAGCGGGAGACCACCGGTATCCTGAGCGTGAGAGAGGAGCCGGTGCCCTATTTCTACTCCAACACTGACCCTGATGCCGATCTCTCCGAACTCCTGAGCGAAGTACCTATACCGTAGACGCCAAACGGAATACGCAATACGGAGTACGCCATGTTTGAACCCCGAATCGTCGCCTTTCTCTGCAACTGGTGCTCCTACGCCGGAGCGGATAACGCCGGCATCGCGCGCATGAAATCGCCGCCCAACGTTCTGCCTATCCGCGTAATGTGCTCTGGGCGGGTCTCGCCGGAGATGATCCTGCGCGCTTTTCGCGCCGGCGCCGACGGCGTTCTGGTACTGGGTTGCCACATTGGCGACTGTCACTATATCAACGGCAACCACCGCACCGCCAAGCGTATCCCTCTCCTGCGCAACCTGCTGGCCTACGTGGGCATCAACCCGGACCGCCTGCGGCTGGACTGGGTCTCCTCGGCGGAGGCCCCCAAATTCGCCCAGGTGACCGCCGAATTTGTGGAGACCGTCCGCGCCCTGGGGCCGCTCAAAAACGAATTGGGCCTGTAGGGCAAGACCATCTCGCGCTCCAGTGCATTTGCCGGATTGGACAATGTTGGCTATAATTGGATTGCATCAGCCAATCCGGAGGGAAAAAGCGATGCCAACGGTCATTTCGGCAACGGAGGCGAAGAACCGTTTCGGGGAGGTCATCCGGCGGGTCTATCGGGACGGTGAGACCTTCATCGTGGAGCGGGACGGTCTCCCGGTGGTGATGATTGTGCCGGTGCGGGAATCTGCACCGGCCGGGCTTCGCCGATTTACCCGCGCCGTTCAGGCGGCGGCAAGGGAGGCGGAGGCCCTGGGTATCACCGAGCAGGATGTAGAGCGAAGCGCAGAGCAGATTCGGGAAGAAGTCCACCGGGAGCGCTGGGGTGGGTAGGCGGCCCCTGAGAGTAATGGCAGATACCAACGTGTTCATCAGTGGTGTGATATTTCCCCGCGCTGCTTATGAATTCCTACGACATGCGCTGCGCCGGGATTTCGTCCTGGTGCTTTCCGAGCAACTCCTGGCCGAAGTGCATCGCTGGATGCAAAACAAGGCAACCCCGATCCAGCGGGCTGCGATAGAGGTATTCCTGGAAGAAGGGGCCTACGAAGTTGTGCCGGACCCGTCAGTGGAGGAAGTGAGCCGGAATGCCGCTCTGGTGAGAGACCCGAAGGATGTTCCTGTCGCGCTGGCGGCGATCAAAGCCGGGGTGGATTTCCTTGTCTCCAACGACCTGGACCTGATCGCCCAGGATGAGACAACCGCCCTGCTCCGTCGCTGGTTATCCCCGATGTCTGTTGTGGCGTTCCTGCGTGAGGTGATGGGCTGGAGCCCTGAGGAACTGGAGGCCATCCGGCACCGGACGTGGGAGGTGGAAGAATGAACGGGAGGTTCTACAAATTGCCGCTGGTGTTTGAACCCCAGCCCGAGGGGGCTACACAGTCACCTGCCCCCTGATTCCGGAACTGGTGACCGA
>DAOTWL010000043.1:0-3712 GCA_034435875.1 Anaerolineae bacterium | reverse complement strand
CCCCGTCTGTGCCGGACACCAACTGGACGACCTCTTCTGGGTCAACACCGGGGAGGAGCGAGAGGTCATCGGGCTCGTTTTCCCCGACGTCCAGCAGTCCTGGAAGTATCACTACGGGAGCGCCGGAGAGGCCCATACCTGGATGAGCCTGCAGGAGCCCCTCCGGAAAGCCGCCGGGGTCCTCCTGACCGACTACTCCGGGGAAGAGATTGCCATCTATCCGGTTGGGGCGCTGGAGAGGGAAAACCGTCCGCCAGCAGAGGAGTTTCTGGCCGACTTTGACAGCCGAATCCGCCTGCTTTCCGCCAATGCGCGGCGAGAAGGTCAGATGGTAGAGGTGGAATTGCACTGGCAGTTGGTCGCCCCGCTGGCGGAAGATACCACGGTCTTCCTGCACGTGCTGGACCGGTCGGGCCAACTGGTGGGGCAGCGCGACGGGTACCCGCTGATGGGACTCTCCCGACCGGTGGCCTGGCGACCGGGCGACATCTGGCGGGACCTGCGGCGGTTGCAGCTGCCGGAGGGGGAATACCGGTTCCTTGTGGGCCTGTATACCGTAGAGGGGGGACGGCGGCTTCCCGCCACCGACCCAGCGGGCCATCGTTTTCCCGACGATGCCCTCCCCCTCGGGGAGTTCCCCTTCCCATAGACACCTAACAGGCCAAAGGGAAACATGCCTTGTAGGGCCGACAAACAGAGGTATAATACCTGCACCGATTCTCGCAGAGGAGGTCACCGATGGATTTCCTTTCCCGTCTGATGTCCGGCTCCCCCATCGTTGCCGACGGGGCGATGGGGACAATGCTCCAGGCCGCCGGTCTGCCGCCGGGCAAGACCGGGGAATTCTGGGTCCTGGAGCGCCCGGACGCCATCGCCACCGTCCACCGCGCCTATGTGGAGGCCGGCGCCGAACTGGTCCTCACCTGCACTTTCGGCGGCACGCGTCCCCGCCTGGAGCGAATGGGGCTTGCTGACCAGGTCGCTGAGGTCAACCGCCGGGCTGTGGAGATCGCCCGGGAGGCCGCCGCCGGAGAGGCCTTCGTCGCCGGAGACATCGGCCCGCTGGGAGAGTTGCTGGCCCCCCTGGGGAAACGGTCCTACGAGGAAGCGGTGGACCTGTTCGCCGAACAGGCCGCCGCCCTGGCAGAGGCCGGCGCGGACGTCCTCTACATTGAGACAATGTCCGCCCTGGAGGAGGCCCGGGCCGCCGTGGAGGGCGCCCGGCGGGCCGCGCCCCACCTGCCCATCACGCTGACGTTCTCCTTTGACACCCACGGGCGAACCAGTATGGGCGTCCGGCCGGAGCAGGCGGCCAGAGCGGCCCTGGACTGGGGGGTTGTGGCCCTCGGCGCCAACTGCGGCGCCACGCTGGAGATGACCATGGGGGCCCTGGAAAAGATGCGGGCAGCAGCGCCCGAGGCCGTCCTCATCGCCAAACCGAACGCGGGCCTGCCGCGCATGGTGGAGGGCAAACCCGTCTACGACGCGACCCCGGAGATGATGGCTGATTTTGCCGCCCGCGCGGTCGCCCTGGGCGCGCGCATCGTCGGCGGATGTTGCGGCTCCACCCCCGCCCACATCCAGGCCATCGCCCGGCGCCTGGCGGCGTCGGATTGAGCCTGCGGGAAGATCGGTTGACGTTTCCCCAGAGAGCGGCGCAGGCCGCCCTGGGTGCGAACGGAGGGAGCAACCCGGCCGAAGGCCCAGAGAGGCTGACGTTCAGTCAGCGCCTGGGGGCCACCGCAAGGGTTGCCCCTACCCGACCTGACCGATGAACCTCCTTTCTCCCTACGACCTCTCATTCCCCCACCTCCAGGCCCTGCTGGAGGGATGGGGCGAGCCGCCGTTCCGGGCCCGACAGGTCTGGGAATGGCTCTACGTCCATCTGGCCGACGACTGGGAGCAGATGACCAATCTGCCCCGCCCGTTGCGGCAACGCCTCGCCGACCATCTCCCACGGGTCGCGCCGCGCGTCCTGGCCACCCAGGTCTCCTCCGACGGCCTGACCCGCAAGGACCTCCTGCAACTGGCCGACGGAGAAACAGTAGAAACGGTGCTGATGCGCTATGAGCGGCGGCGCACGGCCTGCATCTCCACCCAGGTAGGCTGCCCCATCGGTTGCCTCTTCTGCGCCACCGGGCAGGCCGGCTTCCGCCGCCACCTCTCCGCCGGGGAGATTGTCGCCCAGGCCATTCACTTCGCCCGCATCCTGCGGGCCGAGGGCCTCACCTCTCCCCCGGCGGCTACGCCGCCACCCCCTCCCCTCTCCCAAACAGAGTTCGGGAGAGAGAAGGGGGTCAGGAGGTGGGGTGAGGAACTCTCCAACGTCGTGCTGATGGGGATGGGGGAGCCATTGCTGAACTACCGGGCCACCCTGGAAGCCATCCGCCGTCTGAGCGACCCGCAGGGTTTCCGCCTGGGCCAGCGCCATATCACCCTCTCCACTGTCGGCATCGTGCCGGAGATAGACCGTCTGGCAGAGGAGAAGTCCCCCAGTGGGGGACCGCTGCAAATCACCCTGGCCATCTCCCTGCACGCCGCCACCGACGAACTGCGAAACCGCCTGGTACCCATCAACCGCCGCTACGGGCTGGATGCCCTCTTTGCGGCCTGCAGACGGTACGTCGCCCGGACCGGCCGCCGGCTCAGTTTTGAGTGGGTGCTGATCGCCGGTGTGAACGATTCCCCCGCCCAGGCCAGCGCCCTCGCCGATCGGCTGCAGGAGTTGACCGCCCACGTCAACCTGATTCCCCTGAACCCGACCCCGGCCTACGAAGGGAAACCACCCTCCCGTCAAGCCATCGCCGCTTTTACAGCCGTCCTGGAACGGCGCGGGATTCCGTTCACCCTCCGCCTGCGCAGGGGAATTGAGATTCAGGCCGGATGTGGGCAGTTGAGGGGAGTGAAAAGTAAAACGTGAAACGGGAAGAGGGTATGGGGCTGAGCATCTGTGCACGGGCGCAGTGGGTGGATGGTCTGCGTTCCCTGGTGACGGTGGAGAACCACAGCGTGGTGGTGGACCCGCCTCCGGAAGAAGGGGGAACCGGCACGGCGATGAGCGCCCCTCAGTTGTTTGCGGCGGCGATGGCGGCCTGCATCACCGGTTTCATCGCCAACTCGTGCCGCCTCCGCAACATCCCGCTGACCCGGCTGGAGGTGGAATTGACGGCGCCCGTTCAGAGCGGCCCCCGTCGCGTTGGAGGCATAGAGGCAGTCATCCGGATGGAGCCCGAACCCCCGGAGGAAGTCCGGCAGCACCTGCTGAAAGTGGCAAACCGGGCCACCCTGCTCAACACCCTGGCCCGGCCTCCACAGGTCACTCTCCGGTTTGAGTAGACCCGAACGCCACCGCCGCCCCGCGCACCAGCCGCTGCCGGATCTCCGGCGTGACCGGCTCCCTGACGGCGTCCATCGCCAGCAGTACCCCGCCGACGACCGGGGGGACTTCCAGAAGGACCGGACGGGCGCCGGGCGCAACGGTCCGGACGGTCTCGCCCAGGGCGTCCAGCAGGAGCGGGGTGGCGGAGCGGAAGAGGCCCCCTGCCAGCACCAGGTCAAACGCCTCGCCCTCCATCCCCAGGCGGCGGATGACGACCACCGCCCCGCCGCCCAGTTCCCGTCCGGCCCGCCGGACAATTTCCCGCGCGGCCTCATCCCCGGCATCCGCTTCCTCCATCAGGGCCTGGACCACGTCGGCGACCAGGGGGAAGAG
>DAOTWL010000042.1:0-19233 GCA_034435875.1 Anaerolineae bacterium | reverse complement strand
CACGATCCATATGGACTGCAGACCTGTGGATTCAACATCCTCACGGGGGAGCGGGAATGCTTCGGGGAACGAACAGGGATGGGGTGGACGCCCACCCTGGCCGCGCCTGCGGTCCCTCTTCCAGCGGAAATGCCTACCGGTGCTTCTAAAGAGGTCTGTTTCTTCAAGTATAGCGATCCTTGGAGCTTGCTCCGAAATCTCTATCCAGGTGGCCAATATGGTTATGGACGACTATTCGCTCAAGGGCAGTGGTGGAGCGTTTATGTGCCTCCCATGCGTTTCGGCATAGATATTTATAGTAATCTGGGCTTTTATTACAATGTGCCTTACCCCTATGAAGACCTGGAATGGCAAACTATCGCGCGTCTCCGGGGCATCACACGTCTCCCCAGCTCTCTTGTAGATCAAATTGCTGTTGGATTGGCATTGCGAAACGTATATCCCGCAAAAATGTTCGGACCGCCTGCACCTCTATCTGTCTATCAACAGTTGCATGTAAAAGATTATTATGCCTGGATAAGCGAAGAAGCCTCTCCTATTCCTCTTGACATAGATATGCCTGCTGAAAACTTTTACGATGCGCTTGCGGGTGGCATCCAAATTGCTGCCTCTATTTTGGAAGCCCCTGCACTTTATACGCGGGCCTATCAGGTCCTTCTCCAATCCTCTGGTGAAGATGCAGAGAGACGAGCTGTTATCCAAACTTTCTACATTTACCAAGATATATACGGATACCAGATTGTTCCTCGTTATCTCTCAATCTCCCCGGAAGGGAAGATTGAAGAAACCCCGATGGTTTATCCATATGCAAGTGTTGTTTTAACTCGCCTAGGACCTTGTCGGGGTAGCAGCATTTGTTACAACACTGCTATGCCTTTTCAAGTTCAACAGCCATAAAAGGGGGCGATCTATGCGAACTAAGCAGGGCATTGCTGTTGGAATCATTGGAGGGCTATTAATTGCAAATTTAATGAGTTGCCGCTCTTCTACCTCATGGCCTTCAGGAATTGCGTTCTTTAGCGGAAATGAATCTCAAGGAGAGTTATACTTTTACGAATTTTCCACCGGTAAAATACGCCTGTTAACTTCCCCCAACCAATGGATTGCCCCCTATTACCCTCACCTACTCTCCTGGTCTGAGCGGAATCAGCACTTTGCATACGTGGCGGGCTACGACACCACTGCCGAGATTTACACCCTTACCCCCGATGGAATTCGTAAGGCATTGACTCACAATCAGTGGGAGGATCATAGTCCCCAATGGTCTCCCGATGGACGTACTTTGGCTTTTCTCTCTCGTCAAGGTGATGGCATGCTGAGAGCGTACATAATGAATTTGGCTTCAGGAGAGGTGCGCCCTCTATTGGATAAATCTATTTTAAGTGTGGACCTCCGATGGAGCCCTCAGGGAGACAAGATCGCTCTCGTGGCCTTACATCCTCAGGAACAGCCACAATTCTTTGGGCAAATACAGACGCACCATCTTTACATTGTTGATGCGGAAACTGGGGAAGTTATCAAAAAACAGGAAAGGAAAGATACGAGCTTTGATAAGCCATCATGGTCCCCGGATGGACACAAGGTGGCTTATGTGGCTCATACCTCTGATCGACACGAATTAAGAATCTGGGATTTGGAAAAACACATCGATCATCCTTTAATTGAACGAGAAGATGTTTGGCTGGTGGAGTGGGCTCCAAATGGGCTCTTCTTAGCCTTTCTATCTGGACAACCAAAAGAGCAGAACCCCACCCTACATTTATATATCGTGAATGCTGATGGGAAAGATATCCGAGATGTAACACCGGCTGGCACTTCTATTATCATGGCTCGCCCTGGCCTGTGGAGCCCAGACAGTTCCTGTTTAGTGGCTACCACCTATGAAAACACGGGAAAGTGGAGTGTCCGGATTATCCACTGGCCAACGGGGAGAGACAGGGAAATCGCTGGAGAATACCCTTTCGCAATAAGCCTTCTGTGGGTTATAGGCAACGATTCTTTCCTATGCGAATCGTTGTTCAAGTAGAATCTGACTTGTTGATTTAGCAGAAGTGGATCAACCGGCCCATCACCCTCACCGACGCCCTCTCCGGCACCACTGTCTCTACCTACGACCCAGCGGGCAACCTCCTGGCCCTCACCGACGCCAATGGCCATACCACCACCCACACCTACGACGGCCTCTACCGGCTCCGGACGGTCGCCGACCCCGAGGGGCACATCACCCGCTACGAATACGACCCCAACGGCAACCGCACGGTCGTGGTGGACGGCAACGGCCACCGCACCACCTTCACCTACGACCCCCTGGACCGGCTCCAGACCGTCACCAACCCCGAAGGGGAGACCACCCGCTACGCCTACGACCCCGTCGGCAACCAGACCGACCTCACAGAGCCCGACGGCATCGTCACCCACTACGAATACGACGGCGTCTATCGGCTGGCGGCGGTCACCCTCAACCGTCGCCCCGGCGCACCCGCCGACTACCAGATCGAAGAGCCACCCCTCCTTGACCACATCCTTTCCCGATGCTATAATCCAGCATACCATGGAAAGAAACCGACAGACCCGCCCATTCCAACCGCAACCGACGCGACGGCTGCCATCCGCCACTGGCGGTCCGCCTCCCCGACCATCCGGCTACCCGACCGGCCCATACCACTGTGGCGCAGGCTGGCAGCCTGTGCTACGCCCCGGCGGCAACCGTCTGGCCTGGGCTTTCTTCATCGCCGCTATGGTCGTCTTCCTCTTGTTCTTCATCCTCTTCGCGGCGCTGGTCACCAGCTACGCCCTCATTGCCGCCCAACTCCCGCCGCCGGAGGAATTGCTGGCCCGCCAGTCCCCCTTCGTCAGTTCTAAAATCTACGCACGGGACGGCTCCCTCCTCTACGAAGTCATGGACCCCCACGGCGGGCGGCGGGTCTACGTCCCCCTGGAGCGCATCTCCCCGTACCTGATCCAGGCGACCATCGCCACCGAGGATGCCGACTTCTACCGCCACCCCGGCTTTGACCCGGTCGCCATGCTCAAGGCCATCTACCGCAACCTGCGGGCCGGGGAGACCGTCTCCGGCGCCTCCACCATCCCCCAGCAATTGGCCCGCAACCTGCTCCTTTCCCCCGAGGAGCGCACCCAGCGGACCGCCTGGCGGAAAATCAAAGAGGTCATTCTGGCCTATGAAATCGCCCGCCGCTACCCCCGCAACACCATCCTGGAAATCTACCTGAACGAAATCTACTACGGCAACCTGGCCTACGGCATAGAGGCCGCCGCTGAGACCTACTTCAACGTCTCCGCCGCCGAACTGAGCCTGGCCCAGGCGTCCTTCCTGGCCGGACTCCCCCAATCCCCCGCCGCCTACGACGTCTTCGCCGGGGGACGGGAGCGGGCGCTGGCCCGCCAGAAGGACGTCCTCCGGCTGATGGTCAAAGAGGGCTACATCACCCAGGCCCAGGCGGACGCGGCCGCCGCCGAGATGGCCGTCTACCAGTTCCGGCCCTTCGTCCCCCAGGACCGCATCCCGGCCCCCCACTTCGTGATAGTCGTTCGGCAACTGGTGGAGCAAATGTACGGGCCGGAGGTCCTCTACCGGGGCAGTGGCCTGCGCATCTACACCACCCTGGACCCGGGCCTCCAGTCGCTGGCGGAGCAGATTGTGGCCCAGCACGTCGCCGCCCTCGCCGACCATCAGGCCCACAACGGCGCGCTGGTCGCCCTGGAGCCCTCCACCGGCTACATTCGGGCCATGGTCGGCAGCGCCGACTTCTACAACGAGGAAATTGACGGGCAGGTGAACATGGCCGTCGCCCCCCGCCAGCCCGGGTCGGCCATCAAGCCTCTCACCTACGTCGCCGCCTTTGAGCGGGGCTGGACTCCCGCCACCCTCATCTGGGACCTGCAGACCGCCTTCCCGGACGGCGTCAACCCGCCCTACGTCCCCCGCAACTACGACGGACGGTTTCACGGGCCGGTCCTGGTCCGCAGCGCACTGGCCAACTCCTACAACATCCCCGCCGTCAAAGCCCTCCAGTTCATCGGCATCCCGGCCCTCAAGGAGATGGCCGCGCGGCTGGGCATCACCACCCTCACGCGGGAGGATTACGGCCTCAGCCTGACCCTGGGCGGCGGCGAGGTGCCCCTCCTGGAACTGACCGGTGCCTACGGTGTCTTCGCCAACGGCGGGGTGCGGGTGCCGCCCACGCCTATCCTCTACGTTGAGGACAACCAGGGCAACGTCCTGCTGGATAACCGCCGTCCCCCCGCCGGGCAACCGGTCATCCGGCCCGAACACGCGTATCTGATTACGTCCATTCTCTCCGACCGGCAGGCCCGCTGTCCGGCCTTCGGCTGCCCCAACGCGCTGGAACTCTCCCGCCCGGCGGCGGCCAAAACCGGCACCACCAACGACTACCGGGACGCCTGGACGGTGGGCTACACCCCCGACCTGGTGGTGGGGGTCTGGGTGGGGAACGCCGACAACACCGAGATGGACCGGGTGGCCGGCTCCCTGGGCGCGGCCCCCATCTGGCACGATTTTATGGAGGCCGCGCTGAAGGATAAACCGGTGCGGGACTTCGTCCGGCCGCCGGGGATTGTGGAGATGGAAATCTGCGCCGACTCCGGCGCCCAGCCCAGCCCGTACTGCCCCCGGCGCCGGATGGAGATTTTCGCCGCCGACCAGCCGCCCCTGGGGCCGGAACACGACTGGTACCAGTGGTGCAACGGGCAGGTGATGGTCGTCATCCCCGACCCCCAGGGCTGGGAATGGGCGCAGACCCGGGACTGGGGCGGGTTACCGCTGGCCCCGCTGGGCGCGTGCCTTCCCGAAACGGGCCAGCCCGAAGTCTACATCTCCTTCCCGTCCCCCGATGCCCCTGTTTTCGGCGTTGTGGCGGTGATGGGGACGGTGAGCGTCCCCAATTTTGACCACTACAACGTGGAGTATGGTCTGGGGGAGAATCCGGTCGGCTGGGGATGGGTGAGCGGGCCGCACCTGGCGCCGGTGCGGGACGGGCAGATTACGGTGTGGGACACGTCGCTGCTGGCCCCCGGCGTCTACACCCTGCGGGTGACGGCGTGGGACCGGCTGGGGCGGACCTACGAGGCGCGCGTGCGCTGCGTCGTGGCTCCGCCGCCCACCGCCACCCCGACCCCCACGGTGGAGACCCCCACCGGGACGCCGACGCCCACCAAGCCCCCGACGGGGACGCCGACGCCGACAGTACCGGCGGAGACACCGACTCCGACCCCGCTCCCGCCGACAGATACTCCGATGCCCCCGCCGACAGAGACGCCCACCCCGGCGCCCCCGCCGACCGATACCCCGATGCCCCCGCCGACGGAGACGCCGACTCCGGCGCCCACGCCCACGCCGTAGGCAAAGAGAACGGAGTTGGGGGGACGGCAGCTTCGCCGCCGTCCCCCCAACCCTACCATTCTCCCTTCCTGGTTGGGGGCCAGCGCGGACGTCCTCAGACGTCAGGCCGGGCAGGCCTCTTTGCCGGTCGGGCGCTGGAGGGAACGGAACATCGCCCGGGTCATGCAGACGATCCACTTCCAGTGAAGCGCCACATGGATCACCACACCGACGATCAGCGCGATGCTGACCCAGGTATGCAGGTCATTCCACAAATAGCGGTCAATGCCCAAAAACGACCGGACGAAGTGGGGATTGCGTCCACCGCGATAGCCTCCCTCTCCCATCAGCAAGAGCACAATCCCGCTGATGCCGGAAAGAAGCCCCATCGGGACCAGCAGCCCATCCCATAAATAATTCAATCTGGCCTTATTCATCTTTTTCCCTCCTGCGTGGATTTGGCATCATGATAACGACCTGTTTTGAAAATCCTGTGAAAATTCGTGGAACAATGGGTGAAGATTATCGCACCCACCGAATGACCCGTCTTCAGCAGGAAATGGAACGAAAAGGGCTGGATTGCCTGGCGCTGGTGCCAGGGGCCAACCTCTTCTACCTGACCGGCCTCTCCTTCCATCTCAGCGAGCGCCCGGTCGTGGCCCTCTTCCCGGTAGACGCCCCGCCGGCGATGATTCTCCCCGTCCTGGAAGAACCCAAAGTCGCCGCGCTGGGCGGCGCGCTCCAGGCCTACCCATACACAGACGAAAGGGGCCCGGCGGCGGCCTTTCAGCAGGCCTGCGCGGCGCTGGAACTGGCCCAGGCGCGCATCGGTGTGGAGGAACTGCGCATGCGGGTGATGGAGGCCCGTCTGCTGGAGCGGTACGCCCCCGATTGCCAACTGGTCCCTGCGGACGATGTGCTGGAGACGCTGCGCGTCATCAAAGACGCCGATGAGGTCGCCCGGATGCGGCGAGCGGTGGCCGTCGTGGAGGCCGCCCTGCGGGCCGTCCTGGCCCAGATCCGCCCGGGAATGACCGAACGGGAGATCGCGGGATTGCTGATGGTGGAAGCCCTGCGCGGGGGAGGCGAGGGGATGCCCTTTGACCCCATTGTCGTCGCCGGGCCCAACGCCGCATCCCCCCACGCCGTCCCCACCGACCGCCCCATCCGGCGGGGGGAGACGGTCATCATAGACTGCGGGGCGGTGGTGGGGGGCTACGTCTCCGACATCACCCGCACCTTTGCCCTGGGAGGACTGCCGGAGGAGATGGTGCGCGTCTACGAGGTGGTGCGTCGGGCCAACGAGGCCGGACGGGCCGCCGTCCGGCCTGGTCGGGCTGCCCAGGAGGTGGACCGGGCCGCCCGGGCGGTCATCCGGGAGGCCGGATACGGGGATTCCTTCATCCACCGCACCGGCCACGGCCTGGGCCTGGAGGTCCACGAACCGCCCTACATCGTGGAAGGGAACCGGCATCCCCTGCAGGCCGGGATGACCTTCACCGTGGAGCCGGGCATCTACCTGCCCGGCCTGGGGGGCGTGCGGATTGAGGATGACGTGCTGGTGACCCCCGAAGGGGCGGAAACACTCACCACGTTTCCACGAGAGTTGATGATTTTGTAGCGCAACTCCTACGGAGTTGCGCTCCAAAACACCGCGTCGGCGGGCATGCCGGGCTTGAGGGCCCGGTCCGGGTTGGAGATGACCACTTTGACCGCGAAGACCAGGTTGACCCGCTCCTGGGGCGTCTGGACGTTGCGGGGGGTGAATTCGGCCTTCGTCCCAATGGTCGCTACGGTGCCGGTGAAGACCCGGCCGGGGAAGGAGTCCACCGTCACCTCCACCCTCTGCCCAATCCGCACCTCGCCGATGCGGTTCTCGGGGATGTAGAGGACCAGCGTGACCGGGTCCAGGGTGATGAGGGTGAGAATCGGCACGCCCGGCGCGGCCGTCTCCCCCACCTGCGCGCTGCGGGTGGCGACGGTGCCGGTGATGGGGGAGACGAGGACCAGTTGGCTCCCCTGGGCCTCCACCAGCGCCAGCGCGGCCTGTGCCTGGTGGAGTTGGGCCTGGGCCAGCGCGACCTCTTCGGGGGTGGGGCCGGCCTCCAGCGCGTCCAGCGCGGCCCGGGCGGCTTCCACCCCCGCCTCCGCTGCCCGCAGCCGGGCCTCGGCGGCATGCACCTGGGCCTGAAGCGTTAGTGGCCGCCGACGGGTGTCGGTCAGGACGGCCAGGTACCGCCGCGCGCCCTCCAGTTTCGCCTGTGCCGCCGCCAGCGCGGCCCGCGCGGCGCGGGTGCGGAAGTCGTCGGGGCCGTAGAGGTTCTCCGTCGCCCCCAATTCCGCCTTCGCCCGCTCCACCTCCTGCTCCGCCAGCCGCACCTGGGTCCGCGCCTCGGCGAGCTGCAGGTCCAGGTCCTGGGGGTTACCGAGCGCCCGGCGGGCGTCCTCCAGGGCCTTCCGGGCTCCGTCCCGCTCCGCCTCGGCCTGGGCCAGGGCCGCCCGCGCGGCGGCGACCTCCGCCGGCCGCGCCCCGGCCCGGACGCGGGCCAGGTTGGCCGCTGCCGCCGCCACTGCCGCCTCTGCCTCCCCCCGTTTGCTCCGCCAGAGGGCATCGTCCAGCCGCACCAGCACCTGCCCCGCTACCACCTCGTCCCCCTCATCCACCCGAATCTCCGCGATCCGCCCGCCCACCTCCGGCGCGATGCGGACCTGGGTCCCCTCAATGAAGCCGGTGGCGGTCAGCGGGCCCTTCGCCTCACTCCGGGCGCAGGAAGTCAGCAGGAGGAAAAGTAGACAAGGATACAGGTAGACAAGTTTTGTTTTCATTGGTCATTCTGCCATTCTGTCATTCTGTCATTCCGCCATTCGGTCATTTGGTCATTATGACCGCGTCGGCGGGCATGCCGGGCTTGAGGGCCCGGTCGGGGTTGGGGATGACGACCTTGACGGCGAAGACCATGTTGGTCCGTTCGTCGGCGGTCTGGACGTTGCGGGGGGTGAACTCGGCCTCAGTGGCAATGGCGGCGACCCGTCCGAGGAAGACCCGGCCGGGGAAGGAGTCCACCGTCACCTCCACCGGTTGCCCTACCTGCACCTGTCCCAGCCGGTTTTCGGGGACGTAGACCGTCAGGGTGACCTGCTCCAGGTCCGCCAGGGTGATAATGGCGACGCCGGGCGCGGCCAGTTCCCCGGCGTGGCCGACCACCTCCACCACCTGCCCCCCGGCGGGCGCGGTGAGGGTCAGTTTGGCCAGCACCGTCCGGGCGCTCTCCAGTTGGGCCTGGGCCTGGCGGACCTGCGCCTCCAGCGCGGCAATCTCTTCGGGCGTCGCCCCCGCCTCCAGCCCGTCCAGGACTGCCTGCGCCTGGGCGACGGCGGCCTCGGCGGCCCGGTACTGGGCTTCGGCCGCGTCCACCTGCGCCCGCAGCGACTGGGGGTTCTTCTGAATCCGGACCAGCAGGTCCAGCGCCTCTCGCGCGCCGTCGTAGGCGGCGCCGGCGGAGTTGACGCCCGCCCATGCCTGCCAGTAGGCGTAGATGACCCCGTGGACTTCCGGGGAGAGGGGCGGGCGGAACGGCTCCGGGATGCTCTCCCACTCCCGCATCGCGGCCTGGTACTGGTTGTAGGCCATTTCGGCCATATCTTTCAGGGCGACGGCCTGGTCCAGCGCGGCGCGGGTGACCTCTACCTGGGTTTCGGCCTGGACGATGCGGGCGTTCAGTTCCTGGGGGTTCGCCAGCATAGCGCGCGCGTCCTGCCAGGCCTGGTAGGCGCCGTCGCGGGCGGCCTCGGCCTGGGCCAGGAGCGCCCGGGCGCGACGAATTTCCTCCGGACGGGCGCCGGCCCGCGCGCGGGCCAGTTGGGCCTGCGCGACCTCCACCCCGGCCTGGGCCAGGGCGACCTGCGCCTGCGCGATGCGGTCGTCCAAGCGGACCAGGACCTGCCCGGCTTCCACCCGGTCTCCTTCGGCGACCAGCACCTCGGCGATGCGTCCGCCGATTTCGGGGGCGACGGAGACCTCTTCGGCCTCAATGAAGCCGGAGGCGGTGATTGCTCCCACCGTCGGTCGGGAAGCCCCGATGCGGGCCAGGGCCGGCTCCCGGAGGCGGGGGGAGAGGGCCACCACCGCCCCGGCGATCAGAAGGATGGCCGCCAGAATCACGGGAATCCGCCACGGATGACGTTTCATTCTACTCCCCCTGCGCTACGTTGCGCACGCGCGAGATAAACACATCCTCCAGCGAGGGGACAATCCAATCCACCGAGTGGACGGCAATCCCTTCGTGCTCCAGCCGCTCGGCGATTTCCCGCCGATGGGCCTCCACGTCCTGGGTCACCACGTGAATCAGGGAGCCGTAGAGGGCCACTTCGTCAAACCGCCCGGCCTGCCGCAGCAGCCGGACGGCCCGCTCCGGGTCGGAACAGTCCACCTCCAGGACCTGCCCCTGCATCTGGGTCTTCTTGATCTCGTCGGGCGACCCCTGGGCGACGATGCGGCCCCCGTAGATGAAGGCCAGGCTGTGGCAATGCTCCGCCTCGTCCATATAATGGGTGGTGACGAAGATGGTTGTTCCGCCCGCCGCCAGTTCGTAGAGAAGGTCCCAGAAAGCGCGGCGGGAGATGGGGTCCACCCCCGCCGTCGGCTCGTCCAGGAAAAGCATCTCCGGCTCGTGGAGGATGGCCGCGCCCAGGGCCAGCCGCTGTTTCCACCCGCCGGAGAGGTTACGGGTCAGTTCCCGCTCCCGTCCCTCCAGGCCGGCCATGCGGATGACGAAAGCCTTGCGCTCCCGGAGCCGCTCCCCCCGGACGCCGTAGGTCCGGCCGTAGAATTCCAGATTCTCGGAGACGGTCAGGTCCTGGTAGAGGCTGAACCGCTGGGACATGTAGCCGACGCGCCGGCGGATTTCCTCCGCCTGCCGGACGACGTCGTATCCCAGGACGGTGGCGGTGCCGGAGGTGGGGCGGAGAAGGCCCAGGAGCATGCGGATGGTCGTCGTCTTTCCGGCGCCGTTGGGCCCCAGGAAGCCGAAAATCTCCCCCCGCCGGATGCGGAAGGAGACGGAGTCCACGGCGGTGAAGTCGCCGAATTTCTTGGTCAGGCCGCTTGCTTCTACAGCGTATGTGGTGTGTGTTGCGTGTTCCGTCACTTCGCCAGAACCCTCCAGAGGAGAACGGCGACCAGCGCCAGCACCAGCAGCCAGGTCGCGAGGACCACAGCCGCGGCCCAGCGGACCGGTCGGCCTGCGGTCATCGCTTCCTGCGCCCGCGCGCGGCTTTCGGCCCAGACTTTGGGCGGGATCATCTTCAGGGCCAGGAGCACCCCCAGCGGCACCAGCACCAGGTCGTCCAGGTAGCCCAGAACGGGGACGAAATCCGGGATCAGGTCCACCGGACTGAAGGCGTAGCCGACGACCAGCGCGGCGAACAGCCGGGCGTACCAGGGCGTGCGCGGGTCCCGGTAGGCCAGGTAGAGGGCGTAGGTTTCGGCACGTAAATTCTGGGCGCGACGCTTCCAGGATTCCATCCTAACGATTTATTGCACTAAAGTAAAATCCGCACCGCGCTGGCTATAACTTCTCTGTGGGGCACAAAGCCCCCACCTATAGGTTTCTGGTGGTCGCAACTCGCCCTCACCCTACCCCCGGCCCCCTCCCCCAAGCGAAGCGATGGGGGAGGGGGGATGAAGGGGGGTGGGGGCAAAAGCGACTTCCCTGGACCGTAAGGTGTTGATTTTACTTTAGTGCGATTTATTTGTACGGCAGGATTTACTGCGGAACGATGTCCGCCAATGGCTCGTAGTCCGGGTCTTTGTGCACCAGCACGGCCCCGTACCGAAAGGCAAAGGCCGCAATCAACGAATCGGCAAAAGACAACCGATATCCGGCCTTCAGCCGCGCAGCGGTCAGCAAGAGAGGCTCATCCACCTCCCAAATTTCCACTACAGGGAGACTGCGCAGCATAGCATACCGTTCATCCGCCACCTGCTCGGACCGCTCCTGCAGGGTGATGTAGTACATCTCCAGCAAAACAGGAAATGGTAACAGGACCTCTTTCCTCTGCAGAATCTCTTCCACCCGCTCCGCCCCCTCTTCGTCTTCCATAAAGGCGAAGAGGGCCGAGGTATCCGGAAAGTATCTATCGGGGCTCACGTTCCCGCTCCCCTTTCCGGGCCTCCCGCAGCCGCTGACCCAATCCTTCCCCCTTCGCACAGCCCCGCAGCGCCCGGATTGGGTCTTTCGGGACCGGGATGACTTTGATCGTCTCGCCGTCATCTATCCAGGCCAGCGCGTCGCCAGGCCGGAGCGCGTACCGTCGCCGGATAGCGGCCGGCACAGCAACCTGCCAGCGTTTGGTAACCGTTGTGGTGATCATCCCACACCTCCCCCACGGCTATCATACACGGAATACGGAGCACGCAATCCGTTATTTCCGCCTCCGGATCAGCGAGATGAACGCCTGCTCCATGCGCGGGCGAGTGGGGCGCAGGGACTCCACACCGACCCCCGCGCGGGCCAGCGCCTCCCGGACCGCCTCCTCGCCCCGTTGGGGGTCCTCCACGAAGACGTGGAGCCGGTCGCCGTAGACCTGGACCTCCAGGACGCCGGGGGCGCCCTCCAGCGCGCGGGCGGCCTCCCGTACCCGCGCCGGGCGCAGTTCCAGCAGGTGGCCGGTGACCTGCTCCCGGATGCGGTTGGGCGTGTCGCAGGCGATGACGCGGCCGTCCAGCATCAGCGCCACGCGCGAGCACCGCTCCGCCTCGTCCATATACGGCGTGGTCACGAAGAGGGTCACCCCCTCCAGGTGCAGTTCGGTCAGAATCTCCCAGAACTCCCGCCGGGAGACGGGGTCCACCCCGGTCGTCGGCTCGTCCAGGAAGAGAATCTCCGGGTGGTGGATGAGGGTGCAGGCCAGGGCCAGTTTTTTCTGCATACCGCCGGAGAGATGGGCGGCGCGGCGGTGGCGGAACGGCTCCAGGCGGGAGAAGGCCAGCAGGCGCGCGATGCGCTCCTCCCGCTCCCGCCGCCCCACCTCAAAGACGTCGGCGAAGAAGAGGAGGTTCTCCAGGACGGTCAGGTCGCCATAGAGGGAGAACTGCTGGGGCATGTAGCCGATGCGCCGCTTGATGGCCTCCGCCTGCCGGACGGTATCAAAGCCCGCCACCCGCGCGCTCCCCGAAGTGGGGGTGAGCAGCGCACAGAGGAGGCGGATGGTCGTCGTCTTTCCGGCGCCGTCGGGGCCCAGCAGGCCGAAAATCTCCCCCCGCCGGACGGCCAGGTTCAGCCCGTTCACCGCCACCACCCGCCCGAAGCGGCGGGTGAGATTCTGGGTTTCAATGACGTGCTCAAATCCGCGTTCCTCTGCGTTCATCTGCGCCCTACCCCAACCGCTTCCGGAACCGCGCCGCCGCCACGACCATAATCGTCACTCCGAAGACCGCCAGCGCGGCCACCTGCTCCGCCAGAACCGAAAACCCCACCCCCTTCAGGATGATCCCCCGGATGATGACCAGCATATACCGCAGCGGGACGACGGTGCTGACGGCCTGGAGGGCCTTCGGCATCGCCTCAATGGGAAAGAAGAAGCCGGAGAGGAAGATGGACGGAAGCAGCGTCAGCCAGACCAGGAGCATGGCTTCCTGCTGGGTACTGGCGACGCTGGAGACGAAGATGCCGATGCCCAGCGAGGTGACCATGGAGAGGGCCAGCAGGGCCAGGAGCAGGAGCAGGCTACCGTGGATGGGGACGCGGAACCAGAAGACGGCGATGGCCAGTACCTCCAGAATGTCAAAAAACGCCACGCCGACATAGGGCACGATTTTGCCCACCACCATCTCTATGGGGCGAATCGGCGTGACCATCAGTTGCTCAATTGTCCCCCGCTCCCGCTCCCGGACGATGGAGAGGGCGGTGAACATGGAGGTCAGGAGAAACAGAATCATCGCCACCAGACCGGGGATCATGAAGTTGGCGCTGCGCATTTGAGGGTTGTACCAGACGCGCGGGCGGACCTCCAGCGGGGTCACGGCGGCGGCGGGCGCTCCGGTGCGGCGCTCCAGGAGTCGGAGGCTGTGGGCCAGCCCCACCTGTTGCGACGCGGCGTAGACGGTGTTGGCGACGTTGGGGTCGGAGCCGTCAATGACGATGGCAATGGCCGCCTGCCGCCCGGCAGCGACGTCGGCACCGAAACCGGCGGGGATGATGAGCCCTGCCCGCACCGCGCCCCGGTCCATCAGGTCCGCCAGTTCCTCCTCACTCCCCACGCTGGCGACAATGTCAAAGTAGTTGGAGGCGCGGTAGGCGGCGATCAGGTCCCGGCTCTGGACGGTCCGGTCGGCGTCCAGTACGGCCGTGCGCAGGTGGCGGATGTCGGTTGTGGCCGCGTAGCCCAGGAGGAAGAGTTGGACCACCGGGATGAGGAACATCACCACCAGGGCCCGCCGGTCGCGCAGGATGTGGAGCAACTCTTTCCGGGCAACGGTCAGCGTGCGTCCCATCGCTCCTCCGGATGAGGACGGAGTCCGTGAAGGTAGAGGCGGACCGGTTTCTCTGCCACCTCGTCCCAGGGAGAGGGAAGCAGCAGACTTGTGCAGGGAAGAAATAGAGGCCAGCCATTCGCCGGCCTCTATCACCGTATTCGCCCGGGCCCCTCTGCCTCTCCAGCACCCCCGGTGGGACTTGAACCCACAGCCGGCGGCTTAGAAGGCCGCTGCTCTTCCTCTTGAGCTACGGGGGCATCTACCGATTCGGCTTTTCGCTCAGATACGGGGGCTGAAACGGGCGCGTCGGCATCCCAACCGCGCTATTCCACGACCGGCTGCAACCCCTTATAGACCTCCCGGCCCCCCAGGGTCCGCAGAATGGTCTCCGCCGAACGCCCCACCAGACCAGCGAGTTGGCGAGGCGTGAGGGGGGTATTGCCATTTGCCAGGAATACCCGAAAGACGGCGTCTACCAGCGGCAGTTCTGGGTGAAGATACCCCTCCTGATGGCGGCAATGCTCCCGAATCAGGTGTTCCAGGCCGTCCATCTGGGTCACCTCTGCTGTCTCCGGGTCCACCCAGTCAATGGTCTCAATATCCAGATGATTGGCAAACGCGGCCCGGTGCTCCGGACAGAGATGATGCCAGAGTTCCACCCGCAGGTTCCGGCCGGTCTGCTCCCACCAGCGACGGTTGATCTGGAAAGGGGTATCTATCGTCGGTCGGATACGGCTCAAACGCTTCCCGGAAAGACTGATTTCCGCCATGCCTGACCTCTACCATCCAGGCCGTCCCCGACTGACCCAGTAGTAGTCGCCGACGAAGGTGTACCGATCGTCGGTGACCAGCGTGGTCAGAATCGGGCCGGGGGGCACTCGCATCACCAGGTTGACCGCGCTGTAGAGGGTGGCCGCATGCACCGTCCCCTGGGGACTCAATTTGGCCAGTTCGGGGAAGATTTCGGCCACCACGTCTGCCAGGGAGCGGCGCTCGCGCCGCACCCGCTCCTCGACGACATCCAGCGCGGCGGGGTCGGTAACGGCCATCACCAGCAACTCGTCATATTCGCAGGAAATCATGTGACGGCCCATCTCAAAGCGGAGAGCGCCATCTTCCACGCTGACGGCCCGGAGCCACTCTCGCTTCGGGCGGGTGGGGCGACGCCGGATCAGCACCACCCCCGGCTCTTCGGCCCGCCGGATTTCCACGTAGGCGCCGACCGGCAGATTGTACCGTTCGTACCACTCCCCCAGACCGTAGACAAAGCGGCGTTCTCGCACCACCCAGCCGGGCATCTCTTCCCCGGTTTCCTCGTCCCGGAAGGTGAAGCGAATGCGGTGGGTCCGCCCGGTCGGGCATACTCGCGCCACGGCGGGGGAAAGAGGCAGGGTGCCGGACCGCCGATGGGGATAGGTCAACACTACCCGAACCGGCTCTTCTGCTTTCGGCGAGGCGACCATGTCGGACCATTCATCGCCCAGCCGACGCTCCAGGTTGAGCAGGGATTCATCCAGCAAGTGATGGTCATATTCCACCTGGCGGGGGCGCAGGCGAGCCGGAGGGTCCAGAATCGGGGCCGGCTCCAGCCGCCGCAGGTACCACAGAATCTGCCCAGCCGGCCCCACCTCGTCAAACCGCTCGTCCTCAAAAAGGGCATAATTGAGGGAGAAGAGCGCCAGTTGAGGGTTGACCTCCTTCGGCATATCCAGGTAACCGATCAGCGCATCAGCGGGCAACGGCCCACCCCCCGCTTCATCCAGCACGGCCTCGGCCACATTCAGTTGACCGGTGGAAATCTCCACCAGCAGGTCCTTCGGGAACCACTGTCCCAGGAGAGAGACAAACCCCGGTTCCGCCTCCAATCGGGCGGCCAGTGCATTCCGGACGAACTCCCCATAGCGGGCATACAGTTCCTCCGGCGAGAGCGCGGCCCCCGGGTCCTCCTGAGGAACGTCGTTCAGTTTGTGGACGGGCAGTTCGGCGGCGAATTCCCGCACCCGGCCTTCCGGAAAGGCGACCTGAATGACCCGGAAGGGGCCCAGTTGCGGATTGCGGCCGTCCCGGACGCCGACAACCTGGCCTCCTATAAAATCCAGGCTGGGAAAGAAGACGGTATCCCCCACCTGATAGGAGTTCCTGGGAAGATAGAGACTCCCACCCGAAAGAATGCGGGCAATGCGCTCCTCTTCATTGCGGCACCGGAAGGCCACCAGCGCCTGGGCCATTTCTTCGGTGGAGAGGGGCGTTTCCCGTTCCACCAGGAGGTTTTTCAGGTACTCCAGGTCATCCGGTGTGGGTTGAAAGGTCTCCCAGTACGACGGTTCCTGTGTTTTCCGTTGAATCACGTCCGCTGTTCCTCAACCAATCGTCGCTTTGGCAGCAATCTGTAGCGGGATTATACCAGAATTCAATCGGTTTGACAAATGGCCCTCGCCTGTTGCCGAATGGGAATGGAGTCTTTAGCGGATTTTCTTGACAAAATGTTTCTGGATGTTATAATAGAATAAACGCCGACAAACGGGGCCAAATACATTCTGCCCTCCTCTTCTCCACCAACGGGCAGCCTCCCAATATCCTCTTCCGGGTGGTGTGCATCTGGCCTCCTTCAATGCCTCTCCCCGCGCCTTCCCTGTAACTCCTCGGGCAGATTATCCGTTCCAGAAGTGAGGTGAAATGTCTGCATTGGCTGATGGCGACCTGGTCCGCCGCGCCCAGCGGGGCGATAAGGACGCCTTTGCCGAACTGTTCACCCGCTACGAAGACCGCATCTTCGGTTATCTCTACCGGATGGTCGGCGACCGGGCATGGGCGGAGGACCTGACCCAGGAGGCGTTTATCCGCGCTCACCAGCATCTGGGCCGTCTGGGTCCGCCCTACGACTTCAAGTCCTGGCTCTACCGGATCGCGGGCAATCTGGCCCTGGACGGCCTGCGGCGCTATCCGCGGGAGGTCCCGCTGCCGGATTGGGATTCCGGCGCGCCGGAGCCGGTGGACACCCGCCCGTCGGCCGACCCCGAGTATCAGGCCCGGCAGGCCGAACTGCGCGCCGCCGTCTGGCGGACCCTCCACCGCCTGCCCGATACGTACCGGCAGGCCCTCCTCCTGCGGGAACTGGAAGGCCTCTCGTACGGGGAAATGGCCTCCATCATGGGCATCTCGCTGGATAACGTCCGGGTCCTCCTCCATCGCGCCCGGCTGGCCTTCCGGGACCTCTACGGCCTGCAGGTCATAGCGGAGGAGGGACGGCTGGCCTGCGATGCGCTGAACGAACTCCTCTCGGCGGAGGTGGACGGGGAACTGGACCGCGCCGCCCGCCGCCGGGTCCGGCAGCACATCGCCGCCTGCCCCGTCTGCCAGCGCACTCGGAAGGAACTGCTGACGGTTTCCAGCCTGCTGGCCGCGCTGGCCCCCGTCCTCCCGCCGCCGACGCTGCGGCCGACGTTCCTCTCCCGCCTCCGGCAACGGCCGCCTTCCAGCCTGCCCCCCCCTTCCGGCCCCCCACCCGGCCCCGCCTCCCGACCGGGGAGAGGCCGCTGGGTCGCCCTGGCGGTCATCGGCGGGGTCATCCTGCTGGCCCTCGGGGTGCTCCTGGGCTTTCTGCTCCTCTCCGGCCTCCGGGCATTCCTCTCCGCCTCTCCGTTGCCTCCGTCCCCTTCACCCACCCCGGCGGTTCTGGCGGCGGCGGTCTCTCCGACTTCACCCCCCACCGATACAGCGGTCGCTCCCACCGCGCGGCCCACCCGCGCCCAGCCGCCGACCCCCCTACCGACGCCGACGCCCTGTATCCCGGACGCCCGCTGGGCCGCCGATGTGACCGTCCCCGATAACACAGCCCTCGCGCCGGGCACCCCGTTCGTCAAAACCTGGCGGGTGCGAAACTCCGGCACCTGCGCCTGGGAGCCGGGCACCCGGCTGGTCTTCATCTCCGGCGACCCGATGGGCGGCCCGGGGGCGGTGGACGTGCCCGCGCTGGCATCGGGCGCGCAGACCGATGTGAGCGTGAGCCTCACCGCGCCGGCCGCGCCCGGCACCTACCGGGCCAACTACCAGTTCCAGGCCCCCGACGGCACCCGCTTCGGCGCCGTCATCTGGGTCCAGATCGTCGTTCCGGCAACCCCAACCCCCACTCCCTCCCCCACCCCGTCCCCAACGCCTTCCCCTACTGTTCCTCCACCCGTCGGCGGGTGCGCCGTCCCCACCGACCCCGTCTTCCAGCCCGTCCTGGACCGGTTCCGGAGTCTCTACCCGACGGCCGACATCGGATGTCCCACCGGGCCTGCCTTCAACGTCCAGGGCGCCGTTCAGGAGTTCTGGGCCAACGTGACCGACCCGAACCCCAACACTCACTACCGCAGCCTGATGGTCTGGCGGTCGGACAGCCGGGAAATCTACGTGGTAGACGGTGAGGATACGGCGGCTTCCCGGGGCCTGTTCCGGGCATATACCGACACCTGGGACGAAAGCCAGCCGGAAATCTACCCCAAGTGCGCCCAGATGCAGGTGCCCGCCGGCTACCAGTTGCCCGTCCGGGGGTTCGGCAAAGTCTGGTGTACGAACGGTCTCTGGGACCCCATCGGCTGGCCCAATCAGCGGGAGTTGGGCAACACCCTGCTGGTCCAGCCGACTGCCGCCGGCCTGCTCCTGCGGGTCCCGGCTTCCGGGGTCTCCTATCTGGTGGTGCTGGACTACCGGGGGATGTGGGCGGTGACGGTGATGCGGTGAAAGCGCAAGATGAATCTTGCGCTACGTGTAACAAATCTGCTCCCCCAACGTTTCAGAAGTAGCGGGGGGGCGCAAGGGTGCCCCTCACGACAAACATCCATTGAAAGGAGAGAAATGACCCGGTTCCCGATGAAGCGCATATCCCCTCTCTTGATGCCGGCCGTCCTTCTGCTGCTGGCCGCGCTGGCCTGCGGGCCGGTGGCGACGGTCGTCGTCACGGCGACGCCGCCGCCCGAGATGCCGACCGCGACGCCCGTCGTCGCGGCCCCCACCGCCGCCCCGCCGACGGAGGCCCCGCCCCCCGAGCCGACGACAGCGGCGGGCTGCACTCTGGGCGCCCGCTGGGTGGCCGATGTGACCGTCCCCGATAACACGGCCCTCGCCCCGGGCACCCCCTTCGTCAAGACCTGGCGGGTGCGCAACTCCGGCACCTGCGCCTGGGAGCCGGGCACCCGGCTGGTCTTCATCTCCGGCGACCCGCTGGGCGGCCCTCCGGCGGTGGACGTGCCCGCGCTGGCATAGGGCGCGCAGACCGATGTGAGCGTGAGCCTGGTCGCGCCGGCTGCGCCCGGCACCTACCGGGCCAACTATCAGTTCCAGGCCCCCGACGGCACCCGCTTCGGCGCCGTCATCTGGGTCCAGATCGTGGTGCCGGCCCCGGCGACGGCCGTGC
>DAOTWL010000041.1:0-4440 GCA_034435875.1 Anaerolineae bacterium | reverse complement strand
ATCCTCGGGATGCGGCGTTGGCTCAAGAGTTGGGGGTGGAATTGCTGCCAGAGCTGTCGGTGGCGAACGTCCGGGAGTTGCTGCGGGCGGTGATGCCGTTGCGCCAGTTGACGCCAGAGGAGGCGCGGAGGCTGGTCGGGTAGCACCTGGTTCACCGCGCTCGGTCGCGCCGGAGTCGGCTAAGAAAGGCGATGCGGTTAACGCCCTATCCCAGAGGACCCGCCAAATAATGCTTTTATAATAAAAAATCTGCCATTGTCGTAGTAGTTACAGGATTTGCCTCTTCCCAGGAGTGGGGTAAAATAAAAAAGAGACGTGGCGGCTTGCGCCACATGCTCATTCGGGGACAGACTATGGAAGGGACCCTGCTGAACGGACGATACCGGTTGCTGGAACTCCTGGGCTCCGGCGGGATGGCGGTGGTCTATAAGGGCGTGGATACCGTGCTCCACCGCCCCGTCGCGGTCAAAATCCTGCGCGAGGCCTACGCGGGCGACCCCGCCTTTCTGGCCCGCTTCCAGCGGGAGGCTCGCTCGGCCGCCCGCCTGGACCACCCCAACGTGGTCACCGTCTACGATGTGGGGCAGGACGGAAATCTGCACTACATCGTGATGGAGTACGTGGAGGGCGAGGACCTGAAGTCGCTCATCCGACGGGTGGGGCGGCTGAGCGTGGAGCAGGCGGTGGACATCGCCTATCAGATTGCCGCCGGGGTCGGGCATGCCCACAAGATGGGCATCATCCACTGCGACATCAAGCCCCAGAACGTCCTGGTGACGTCCGAAGGCATGGTCAAGGTCACCGACTTCGGCATCGCGCGCGCCCTTTCCGAATCGGGCCTCACCGACCCGGAGGTGGTGTGGGGGAGCCCCACCTACTTCTCCCCCGAGCAGGCCGCCGGGGAGCGCCCGGTCCCCGCCTCCGACGTCTACAGCATCGGCGTCGTCCTCTACGAGATGCTGGCGGGCGTCCCCCCCTTCCGGGCGGAGAAGCCCACCGCGCTGGCGCTGATGCACCTGCGGGAGGATCCCCAGCCCCTTTCCCTCTATAACCCCCAGGTCCCGCCCCAACTGGAGTGGATCGTCCGCAAACTGCTGGCCAAGGAGCCGGCGGCCCGCTACCGGACGGCGGAACAACTGGCGGTGGTGCTGCAGGAGTACCGGACCCGGATGGCCCAGGCGACGGGCGTCCACGCCGCGTTCTTCCCCCCGTCGCCCGCCCCTCCGGCTCCGGGCCGGGCAGAAGCCGCTCCGCCCCCCTGGCCCCCTGCCCCCCGCCCGCCGGAGCCCACCCCGCCGCCCGTCCCTCCGGCGGTGGAGGCTCCGGAGGCGGTCTCCACCGGCCCCGACTGGCTGACCTGGTTCCTGGGCGCGGTGGCCGTTGTGGCGGTGATCGGCCTGATCCCTCTCTGGGCAATGGTCTACCGGGCCTGGACCCGCTCCGAGCGGGCGGCCCCGCCCGCGCTGGAGACCCCCACCGCGACGGTCGCGCTGGTCCCCGTCCCCAACGTCCAGGGGCTGAAGTGGGAGGAGGCGCGAAGTATCCTGGAGGCGGCGGGCCTGCGCTTCACGCTGGAGGAGCAGAAGGGCGCGGCGGCGCCGGAGGGGACGGTCATCCGGCAGGAGCCGCCAGCCGGTCAGCGGGTGCCCGCCGGGTCGGAGGTGCGGCTGTTCATCGCCGGCAAACCGGGGACGGTGAAGGTCCCCGTGCTGGTGAACGTCCACTCCGACCAGGCCCGCGCGGCGCTGGAGCAGGCCGGCCTGCAAGTGACAGAGCAGGTGGTCTGGAGCACGCAGCCCATCAGCACCGTCCTGGCCCAGGAGCCGCCCCCGGAGACCGAAATCCCCGTCGGCGGCGTGATCACCCTCACCGTCAGCGGTGGGACGGCCGTCCCCATCCCCATCGGGGCCAACTTGGGCAACCTGATCCTCCTGGAGCAGGCGGAGGTCCTCCAGGCCCGCGTCCGGCCCGGAGAGGTCTTCGCCATCTCCCTGCGCTGGCGCCCGCTGACGACCATCTCCACCCGCTATGTCGTCTTCGTCCATCTCATCGGCCCGGACAGGCGGCTGATCGCCCAGGAGGACGTGGAGCCGCTGCGCGGGAGCCGTCCCACCGACACCTGGGTGCCCCAGATGCCCCTCTGGGACCCCCATCAGGTCGCCCTGCCGCCGGATGCGCCGCCCGGCCCGTACCAAGTGCGGACGGGGATGTACCCCGTGGGCGAGCCGGGGAACCGGCTGCCCGTTCTGGACCCGGGCCAGGCCAGCGTGGAGGCCCACAGCATCCTCATCGTCCGGATAGAGGTGGGGCCGTAGTGGACGTGAAGCAAGTGTTAGCCCTGGTGCCCCAACTGATGAGGATTCCCCACCGGCGCATCTGGGTGGCCTACGACGAGGAGGCAGACGTCCTCTACCTGAATTTCCGAAAACCCAGCCACGCGGATGATGCGGAATTGACCGACGACAACGTGATCATCCGGTATCAGAAGGGAGAAATTGTCGGGTTGACGGTGTTGAACGCCAGCCGATGGGCCCGGAGGTGAAAGATGGACAATCGTCAGATTGCCGCCATTTTCGCCCGCATGGCCGACATTCTGGACATCCAGGGGGAGAACCCCCACCGGATTATGGCCTACCGGCGCGCCGCCGAGAACATCGCCGCCCTGAGCCGCCCGCTGGAGGAGGTCTGGCGCGCCGGCGAACTGGATACCATCCCCGGCATCGGCAAGACACTGGCGGAGAAGATAGACGAACTGATGCGGACGGGCCGTCTGGAGGCCTACGAGAAACTGCGCGCCCAGGTGCCGGAAGGGGTGGTGGACATGCTCCAGGTCCCCGACGTCGGCCCCCGCAAGGCGGCCCTCTTCTGGAAGCAACTGGGCATCACCTCCATCGCCGAACTGGAGGAGGCGGCCCGGGCGGGCAAACTCCGCTCCCTCCCCGGCATGGGCGTCCGGTCCGAAGAGAAGGTGCTGGCAGGCATTGAGGCCCTGAAGCGGCGGGGCGGACGGATTCCGCTGGGGACGGCGTGGGAACTGGCCCGCGCGCTCCTGGACCCCCTGCGGGAACTCCCCGGCGTCGTCCAGGCGGCTCCGGCGGGGAGCCTCCGCCGCATGCGGGAGACGGTGGGCGACCTGGACCTGCTGGTGGCCGCCGAGGACCCGGAGCCGGTGATGGCCCGCTTCCGCTTCCTCCCCCAGGTGGCGGAAGTCCTCCTCAGCGGCTCCACCAAGACCTCCATCCGTACCCGCGACGGCTACCAGGCCGACCTGCGGGTGCTCCCCCCGGCCCGCTGGGGGACGGCCCTCCAGTACTTCACCGGCAGCCAGGCCCACAACATCCGCCTGCGGGGGCTGGCCCAGGACCGGGGCCTCTCCCTCAGCGAATACGCCATCAAGCGGGAGGACGGCACCGAAATCCTCTGCGCCACCGAGGAGGAGGTGTACGCGGCGCTGGGCCTCCCCCTCATCCCGCCGGAGTTGCGGGAGGACCGGGGGGAGATAGAGGCGGCGCTGACGGGCCGTCTCCCCGACCTGCTGGAACTGGCCGACCTGCAGGGGGATTTCCAGTTCCACACCACCCTCTCCGACGGGCGGGCTTCCCTCTGGGAGATGGCCCAGGCGGCGCGCGCGGCCGGGCTGAAATACGCGCTGGTCTCCGACCACTCCCGGGGGCTGGGGGTGGCCCACGGGGCCGGGCCGGAGGAACTGCGCCGCCAGCGCGCGGAGATAGAAGAGGTGAACCGCCGCATGGGCGGCGCGTTCCGCGTCCTGGCGGGGGTGGAGGTGGAGGTCCGCGCCGACGGCTCCCTGGACCTCCCCGACGAGGTGCTGGCGGAGTTGGACCTGGTGGTGGCGGCCCTCCACAGCGGCCTTCGCCAGCCCCGGGAGCAGTTCACCGCGCGGGCCATCGCCGCGCTCCGTCATCCCCACGTGGACATCCTGGCCCACCCCACGGGGCGGCTCCTGGGTCAGCGGGAGGGCGCCGATATAGACCTGGAGGCTGTCCTGCGGGTCGCCGCCGAGACGGGCAAGGCGGTGGAGATCAACGCCCATCCCTGGCGGCTGGACCTGAACGACCTGGGGGTTCGGCGGGCGATAGAGTTGGGGGTGACCCTGGCCATCAGTTCGGATGCCCACGACCCGGAGGACTTCGGCCTGCTGCCCTTCGGCGTCGCCATGGCCCGCCGGGGCTGGGCGTCCCCGACCCACATCCTCAACACCCGCAGCGCCGAGGAAGTACTGGCGTGGGCGAAAAGCAGGTAGCGCAGGCCGCAGGGCCTGTAGATGCAGGCTAACGGCCTGCGCCATGCTCATCTTTCTTCCCGTTTCACTTTTCACACCATGCACCGACGACACCCTCTCGGCATCTTCCTTACCAGCACAAGCACCCTGATGCTGGAGGTGACCCTCACCCGGGTCTTCTCCGTAACCATGTGGTA
>DAOTWL010000040.1:0-6925 GCA_034435875.1 Anaerolineae bacterium | reverse complement strand
GCCTCTTTGGGCCTCACCCCTCCCCCGGCCCTGCGGGCCACCCCCTCCCCTCTCCTGACCTTTGGTCAGGAGAGGGGAGGGGGTCTGGGGGTGGGGTGAGGCCGCAGGGAGGCCGCTTTCCCATCGGCGCTCCGGGCGGCGGGAAGCGAAGAGCCCAATCCGGCCTTAAAGTTAACGCTTATGGGGGAGAGGGGATGGGGTGATGGCAACTATCCTGAAAATTAAGTTGCGCCTGATGTTTCCTGGCCTTCCTGTTGGCAAAACCGGAATTTGTGGTATCCTTTAAGGCGCAGGTCCGGGCTGAAGTTGTTCGGCTCTCCGTAGAGAGTGCCAGTAGAAGGGCATGTCGGGGTCGGCCCGGGGACATGGCAGTGGAGGATTCTATAGGTAGACGCGGATGAACGCGGATAGACGCGGATTTTCCTTTTTATCGCAGAAGACGCAGGGGGCGCGGAGATTTTTATAACTTCTCTGCGCTCTCTGCGGGTAACAGCAATGGGTGTTTTTGACGCGCTGGCTTCCGGATATGACCTGGGGATGCTCCCGCTGGAGATGGCGGTCCTGCGGCGGATGCGGCGGCTGGCATTCCCGAAAGTGGCAGGACGGGTGCTGGAAGTTGGCGTCGGTACCGGCGTCAACCTTCCCCTTTACCCGTCCGAGGCGACCGTTGTGGCGATAGACCTCAGCGCGCCGATGCTCCGGCAGGCCCTGCGCCGCCCGGCCCGCGCCCACGTCCGGGCCGTCCAGGCCGACCTTCACCACCTTCCCTTCCGGGACGGTGCGTTTGAGGCGGTGACGGGGTCCCTGGTCTTCTGCTCCGTCGCCGAACCGGAGCGGGCGCTGGGGGAGGTGTACCGGGTCCTCCGGCCCGGGGGCCGTCTGCTCCTCCTGGAGCACACCCGGGGCCGGGGACCGGGTGCCTGGCTGACCGACCATCTCCATCCCCTGTGGCTGGCCTGGAACGGCGTCTGTCATCTGAATCGGGAGACGGCCCAGGCGGTCCGGCAGGCGGGATTTCGCCTCCGGTGGGAGGAATCCCGCATCCTGAGTATCTTCCGGCTGATAGAAGGAGAAAAGTGAACGGTATCGGATACATGCTCTACGACTTGCTCCGGCAGAACTGGACTCTTCTGCTGGTGTTAGGCTTGCTGGCGGGCGCCTGGCTCTTCCTGCGCACCCCCGCCGACGATCTCTCCGTGGGAGCCTTCCATCAGGAGATTCGCAATGGGCGGCCTGTCGTGGTGGAGTTCTTCTCCAACACCTGAAGCGCCTGCCTGATGGCCAAACCGGCCGTGGACCGGTTAGAACGAGAACTGAACGGAAAGGCGAAACTGATCCGGATCAACGTGATGAGCCAGAGCGGGCTGGCGCTGGCCCGGGAGTACGGCGTGGTCGCCGTCCCTACCTTTATCGTCTTTGATGGGAAGGGGCAGGTGGTCTACGCGCAGGCCGGCCTGCCCGACCGGGGGGCCATCCGGGCCGCCGTTGCGCAGGCACAGGAGTCGGAATGACCGAATCGTCGCCCCTGCTGACCATTATCATCCCGGCCTACAACGAGGAACATCGCCTGCCGGTGACCCTGCCGCAGGTCGTTGCCTTCGCTGAGGCGCGGTCATATCCGGTGGAAGTACTGGTGGTGGATAACGCCAGCACCGACCGGACGGCGGAGGTCGTCCGGACCATCGCGGCGGAACATCCGATCGTCTCCCTGCTCTACCAGCCGGTCCGGGGGAAGGGAGCGGCGGTGCGGAAAGGGATGCTGGAGGGACGGGGGGAATATCTCTTCATCTGCGATGCCGACCTGGCGATGCCCATTGAGCAGGTCTCCCGCTTCCTTCCCCCGGCCCTCTCCGACTACGACGTCGCCATCGCCTCCCGCGAGGCACCGGGCGCGCGCCGGTTCAACGAACCCTGGTACCGCCACACCATGGGGCGCGTCTTCAACACCGTCGTGCGCGTCTTGGCGGTGCCGGGCATCCAGGACACCCAGTGCGGCTTCAAGTGCTTCCGCCGGGAGGTCGCGCGCGACCTCTTCTCTGTGCAGGTCCTGGACGGCTGGGCGTTTGATGTGGAGGTGCTCTATATCGCCCGGCGGCGCGGCTACCGCATCGTGGAAGTGCCCATTGACTGGTACTACGGGGAGGGAAGCCGGGTCAGTCCCCTGCGGGATTCGTGGAATATGTTCTGGGAAGTGGTGCGCATCCGCCGCAACGGGCAGGCCGGGCTGTATGACCGAAGGTAGGGGCAGGGCTTGCCCCTGCCCCATTGGGGACAAACAGCCTGCCACCGCAGCGCAGGCCGCCGGGCCTGTATCGGGCGGCGGACTTGACGGACTCATCAGAAAATGGCATAATGGGGGACGGCAAGCGGTGGGGTTTTCCTCACCCCTCCCCCAGGCGCCTCGGGCGAGCCTTCGGCATGGCCCTTCGCCGCTACCCTCTCCCCTCTCCTGACCTTCGGTCGGGAGAGGGGAGGAGGCAGGGGGTGGGGTGAGGACCAGATGCCGCTTCGCAACCCCCTTTCCGGAGACCGTCTGTGGCATTATTGCCTTTTTTCCACCCGATCCAGGACGACCTTCAGCGAGCAGAGAGCCTGTTGCGGGAAGTGGAACCGGACCAGCATCCGGCGATCACTGGCGCGGTGAAACTTCTGCTGGGGAGCGGAGGCAAACGGCTGCGCCCTGCGCTGGTTTTCCTCTCGGCTCACCTGTGTGGAGCGAACCCCGATGTGGCGCTCTTCGCGGCCGCTGGCGTGGAAATGCTCCACACTGCCACCCTGGTCCACGATGACCTGATTGACGGCTCTCTGATGCGCCGGGGGGCGGAGACCCTTAATGCCCGATGGTCTCCCGCGACTACCGTCCTGACCGGCGACTATCTCTTCGCGCGGGCGGCCTATCTCGTCGCCCGTACAGGGAACGTCCGTCTGGTGCGGCGGTTCGCTGAGACCCTTATGGTCATCTGCAACGGCGAAATCCGCCAGATGTTTGACGGGCGCGGGAAACTGCCCACCTTCCAGGAATACGAGCAACGCATCTACGCCAAAACTGCCTCTCTGATTGCCCTCTCAGCGGAGTCGGGGGCCATCCTGGCCCATACGGACGAAGCCACCATCGCCGCCATGCGAACCTACGGTGAGCGGCTGGGCCTGGCTTTCCAGGTCGTGGATGACGTTCTGGACTTCGTCGCCGATGAGCGGACCCTGGGCAAGCCGGTCGGTAGCGACCTGCGCCAGGGACTGGTCACGCTGCCGGTCATGCTCTTCCTGGAGCAGAGCGGCGACCACCCGGCCCTCCAGCATATCCTCACCCACGGCTCATCCGACCCGACGGTGCAGGAAGCGGTCCAGGCCATCGCGGCCTCTCCGGCCATTGAGCGCTCCCTTCAGGTCGCCCGCAACTACATACAGGAAGCGAAAGAGGCCCTGCAGCCTTTGCCGTCCTCCGAACACAAGACAGCCCTTCTGGACCTGGCCGACTTCGTCATTCGGCGCCAGTTCTGATTGGCCATTCCGCCATTTCGTCATTCTGTCATTCATGCCTGACCTCTCCGTCCTCATCGTCAACTGGAACGTCCGGGACCTGCTCCGGCACTGTCTTCACTCTATACTTGCAAACTTGCCCCCTTGCAAACTTGAAATCATCGTCGTGGATAACGGTTCCACTGACGGGAGCGGGGAGATGGTCCGGACGGAGTTCCCCCAAGTCCACCTGATAGCGAACCCCGACAACCGGGGCTTCCCGGCGGCCAACAACCAGGGACTGGCCGTTGCCCGGGGCCGCTACGTGCTCCTGCTGAACCCGGATACCGAAGTGGTGGGCGATGCCCTGGAGACCATGGTCGCCTTCGCCGATGCCCACCCCAATGTCGGCGTCGTCGGCCCGCAACTGCTGAACCCCGATGGGACGGTGCAATCGTCCCGCCGCCGCTTTCCCACCCTGGCGACCGCCCTCTTTGAATCCACCTGGCTCCAGCCTTACGCGCCCCGTCGCCTGCTGGAGCGGTATTACGTCCTGGACCGCCCGGACGACGAGGTTCAGGACGTGGACTGGGTGACTGGCGCGGCGTTGATGGCCCGGCGGGAGGCGATAGAGCAGGTGGGGCCGCTGGACGAGGGGTTTTTCATGTACTCGGAGGAACTGGACTGGTGTCGGCGGTTTCGGGAGGCCGGCTGGCAGGTGGTCTACCTGCCCACTGCGCGGATCGTCCACTACGTGGGCAAGAGCAGCGAGCAGGTCCTCCCGGCCCGCCACATCCACTTCCAGACCAGCAAGGTCCGCTACTTCCGTAAGTACCATGGCCCGGTCGCGGCGGAGGTCCTGCGGCTGGTCATTCTGGGGAACTACCTCTGGCAGATGGGGCTGGAGGGAGGGAAGTGGCTTCTGGGCCACAAGCGAGCCCTGCGGGCGGAGCGCATCGGAGCCTACCGGCAGGTGGTGCGGGCGATGACCAGATCGTTTTCACACCAAGACACAAAGGTACGAAGAAATAAATTAAAACCTTTGTGATTTGTGTGATCCTATAGAAAACCTATGCGCATCGGACTGGTAACCGGCGAGTTTCCCCCTGATCAGGGCGGGGTGGGGGATTTCACCCTTCGGCTGGCGGAAGCGCTGGCTGCGCTGGGCCACGACGTCCACGTTATCACCGGCCCACCCCGCCTAACGGAGTATGAAGTACGCAATACGATTCCCGTCCACCGCGTCGTCCCCTCCTGGCGCTGGGGCTGCTGGCGGGAGGTGTTGCGGGTGGCACGGGAAGAGCGGCTGGACGTCCTGAACCTCCAGTACCAGGCCGCCGCCTACGGGATGCATCCGGCGGTCCACTTTCTTCCCCGGCCTTTGGCGCGCCCGCCGGTGGTCGTCACCTTTCACGACCTGCGGGTGCCGTATCTCTTCCCCAAGGCCGGCCCCCTGCGCTGGGGAGTCGTCCGCATGCTGGCCCGCCGCGCCGATGGGGTGATTGTCACCAACCGGGAGGACTACCTCCGGCTGGAGAGGGAAATTCCCCCGGACCGGCTGGCTCTGATCCCCATCGGGAGCAACATCCCGCCGGAGCCGCCCCCGGGCTACGACCGGGCCGCCGAGCGGGCTCGCTGGGGCGTAGGGCCCGATGACCTCCTCCTGGGCTATTTCGGCTTCCTCAACGAGAGCAAGGGTGGGGAAGAGTTAATCCGGGCGCTGGCGCTCCTGGTGGAACAGGGCGTCCCGGCCCACCTGCTGATGGTCGGCGGGCAGGTGGGTACCTCCGACCCCACCAACCGGGCCTACGCGGCCTTCATAGACGGCCTCATCGCCGAACGGGGGCTGACGGAGCGGGTCCGCTGGACCGGCTACACCGACTCCCAGGCGGTCTCGGCGGGCCTGCTGGCGACCGACATCTGCGTCCTCCCCTACCGGGACGGCGTCTCCTTCCGGCGGGGGACGCTGCACGCCTGTCTGGCCCATGGGCGGGCCATTGTCACCACCCACCCAGCGGTGCCGCTACCGGAGGTGCAGGACGGGGAGAACATGTTGCTGGTGCCGCCCCAAGACGCGGGCGCGTTGGCGGAGGCGGTCCTCCAGGTCTGGCGCGACCCGGCGTTGCGGGCACGTCTGGAGGCCGGCGCGCTGGCCCTCTCCGCCGACTTCTCCTGGAACCGCATCGCCCACCGGACCGCGGAGTTTGTGGGTTGGCTGGTACAGGGATAAACACCCATGAGCACTACTAAATGGAGCCTCTGCTCACTGGTCACCATCTTTCTGGCTTTAGGTATAACTTACGGCTTGACGATTCCGCCCTGGGAATCCCCTGATGAGCCAATTCATCTCAATACTATCCGATATATCGTTGCTCATCGGACTCTGCCACCTCGGGCGATGCCGGAACGCCCGTTGATGGCCGGGGCAGATGTGGCCAGATCGCTGGAATATGCCGAGGACCGGGTCTTTTATGCCCCACCCCTCTACTACACCCTGGGCGCTATGCTGGTCGGCTGGGCCGATATGCGCAACTTCCCCGATCTCCTGGTGCCCAATCCCAACTGGGCCCTCGGTTGGGCTCCCCAGCCTGGCCCCGACCCCTGGAACAAGAACTTTTACACCCGTCTGGTCTGGGGATTGGGAGGCGATACCGTTCTGGCCCTGTATCTCTTGCGACTGTTCTCTCTGGGATGCGGCGCTGCAACTGTTCTCTCCGTCCATGCTCTGGCCCGTCGCCTTTGGTCAGACCGCCCGATGTTGGCTCTGGGAGCGGCAGCCATGGTTGCGCTGAATCCCCAGTTCATCGCTCTTTCCACAGGAGTGACAAATGACAACTTGCTGTTCACCCTCTGTACCCTGTTTTTCGCCCATCTTCCTTTCTGTCTTCAGAGTGAAGTGAGACATCGGTGGGCCATTCTGGGTGGGATTGCCGGACTGGCCCTGCTGACCAAACAGAGCGGGCTGCTGCTCCTGCCGGTGGGGAGTCTGGCAGCTTTTATCCAGCAGATTTCCTGGAAACGACGCTTTCAGGATGCCGGCCTGTTCCTGACCGTTGCGCTGGCGTTCAGTCTCTGGTGGTATGTCCGGGGGGCCATCCTCTACGGCGACCCGTTGGGATTCGGACCCCACTTCGCTGGACAAATTCCGCTGGCCCGCTTTGGCTTGAAGGAAGCCTGGGCCATCTTTCAAGCCTACTGGGCGGCCTTTGGATGTGGGCTGATTCTGGTGAACGAACCGATCTACTGGGGTATCGCGGTGCTTCTGGCAGCAGGCCTGCTTGGACTGCTCCTGGCCCTTCGTCCTGGCGGTCCCTGGTGGCATCTGCCCCGCGCGACCCAGTATGGGTTTTCCCTACTGGCACTGGCTTTCGGGCTGAACCTGGTTGCCCTGATCCCCTGGGCCAGAGCTACCGGCGCCCTCGGTGGGCGTTTGCTGTTTCCCACGATTGCGCCGGTTGCCGTCCTC
>DAOTWL010000039.1:0-2414 GCA_034435875.1 Anaerolineae bacterium | reverse complement strand
GCCCGTGGACGCCCTCTCAGCCCGGCTCACCCGGGCTCCCCTGGGAAGGCTTCGGTTGGTAAGCGGATTCTGCGCGGTGCGCAGCCGGTGTAAATTATACCCTCATCTTGCGAATTGGCAAGGAGGCCTCTGCTGGGGTTCAGAGTAACTACCTGCCCCGATGGCTGGGATGCCCACTTCCGCCCGCCGCTGAAGCGGCGGGCTCAGATACCCAAGCCCTGACGGGCTATCCGCAAGCCCCCGAAGGGGGCTTCGCATCTGAGCCAGGGCTTTTGGCGCAGGTAGTTACGTTCAGACATCATCGGCGAACCTCCGCCGGGTATTCCCGGCAGATTGCCTGCGCCTGGCTCCTATCCAGCAGTTCCTCTCCCCCGGTTTCGGCTTTTTTGACCGGGGAATTATCGGTTCACTCCTCCTTGCAGGACAACTCTGCAGGGGCTATCCTGGTTTACTCCAGCCACCCCGCCACCTTCCGGTACTCCGGCGAAGCGGGGTGGAGTTTCGTGAGCGCCTCCCGCCAGAGGGCGACGGCCTTTTGCTTCTGGCCCTGCTGCTCGTAGAGGAGGCCCATATTGGCCAGTGTCTGCCCCTCGCCGTGGCGGTCGCCCAGGGCGCGGAAGGTGGCCTGGGCCTGCTCGTACATCCCGATGGCCTCCTCCCAGCGGCCCTGCTGGAGGTAGACGTTGCCCAGGTTCATCAGGGTCAGGGCCTTGCCGTGGCGGTCGCCGCTCTGGCGCGCCGCTTTCAGCGCCAGTTCGTGGGTCTCCGCCCAGTCGGCCCAGAGGGAGCGGATGCCGTAAAACTTCGCCAGGTTGCCGGCCAGGCGCACGACCAACCCCCACTCCTGGGCCGCGTGGGCCCACTCCACCGCCGCCCGCAGATTCTCCCGCTCCCGCTCAAAGGCGGTCAGCGCCTCTTGTGTTATAGCCTGCTCTATCTCTTCCACCTTCCGTCCCGTCGCCTCCGCCGCAGCCCGCGCGCGGGCGCGGCGCGCCTCGTCGGGCCTCAGCATGGCGTCCCACTTCTCCGCCTCTTCGTTCAGCCAGCGGGCGGCGCGCAGGCGGGCGGCCTGTTGCTCCGCCACCGGCTCTTCCTCCTCCAGGCGCTCCCGGGCGAAGAGGCGCACCAGGTCGTGGAAGCGGTAGCGGCCCCCACCGGCCGGCTCCAGCAGTTGCGCATCCACCAGCCGTTCCACCCCCTCCCGCGCTGCCTCCGGCGCGGCATCCAGCAGAGCCGCGGCTATTTCCGGAGCGAAATCGGGCCCGGCCAGCAGCCCCAGCCGGCGGAACAGGCGGGCATCGGCCGGCGCCAGGTCGCGGTAACTCAGGGCGAAGGAGGCCCGTACCTCCAGGTCGCCCAGTCTCAGTCTCTCCAACCGCCCTCGTTCATCGGCCAGTTCTCCGGCATATCCGGCCAGGGTCCAGTGGCGCTTGCCCCGGAGCGTGCCTCCGGCGATGCGCAGGGCCAGGGGCAACCTCCCACAGAGGTCAGCGATGCGTCTGGCCGCCTCCGGCTCGGCCTGGATGCGCTCTCTCCCTGCCAGCCGCTCCAGCAGTTTCAGCGCCTCATCCCCGGTCATCACCTCCAGGTCAAGGAGAACGGCCCCTTCCAGGGCGGTCAGGCGCCGACGGCTGGTAATCAGGACGGCGCAGGTGGGGCTGCCCGGCAGCAGGGGGCGCACCTGGGCCTCGTCATGGGCGTTATCCAGCAGCACCAGCGCCCGCCCGCTCTCCAGCAAGGAGCGGTAAAGATTGACCCGGCCGTCCAGGTCTTTGGGTATGAAGTGGTCGTCCACACCCAGGGCGCGCAGGAAGGCGGCCAGGGCCTCGGAGGGGTCCAGAGGCTGGCCCTCGGTTCCTCGCAGGTTGATGTAGAGTTGGGCGTCTGGGAAGTGAGCCTTCAGACAGTGAGCGGCGTGGATGGCCAGGGCCGACTTGCCCACGCCGGGCATCCCGGCCACGGCGGAGATGGCTACCGCCGGCGCGCGGCCTTTTGCCGCGCGGGTCAGAAGAGCGGTCACTTCCTTCAGTTGCTCCCGGCGGCCGGTGAAGTCGGCGATGTCGGGGGGAAGTTGGTGGAGGGCCGAAGGCGGGGTCGGCGGAAGGGTCAGTTGTATCTGCACCATCTCCGCCTGAGCGATCTGGATCAATTTTTCCACCTGGCCGCCCAAGATATAGGCGGCCAGTGGAGGCGGAGCCTGGGCCAGGCGATCCTGGAGACAGCGGGCCAGGTCGGCGGCTGTCCCCTGAGGGTCGGCCTGAAAGCGGGCCAGCAATGCCCGGCCCTCCTCGTCCCCCTCCAGCCAGGACCGGAGGATGGGCCAGAGAGCGTCGTCGGGTTTCATCTCAGTCAATCCGCACGACATCCGCCCGGCCGATGTTGATGATGTTGCCCACCCGGGCTTCGCCGTAGAC
>DAOTWL010000038.1:0-11431 GCA_034435875.1 Anaerolineae bacterium | reverse complement strand
TTCCCGCCGGAGGCGGAGCGGACCTACAACCGGTCTAAGCGGTATTTTGCGCAGATTTATGGCAGGCGGTAAAGTGCTGCTATAGATGACCGTCTACTTGGTGACAGTTACCTTACCTTCAAGAAGGCAAAGGTAATGCGGGAAAACAGGCCCGGGATTCTCATCGCGGTCTTATACCTGCTGGCAAGCCTGGTGTACAATGTGGCCGTCCCTCTCTGGGAGACCCCCGACGAGGTTGGACATTTCGGATACATTGTCCACCTGGTGCAGCACAGGACTCTGCCCCGGATGGAAGCGGGACGTCTCGGTGAGGCCCACCAGCCTCCGCTCTATTATCTGCTCGGAGCCCTTCTGGTTGCTCCTGTAGACTTGACCGATCCAACGGGCATGTGGCAACGCAACCCGAAATTCATCTGGGGCGGGGAAGGGCATGAGCCGAACATCGGTCTTCATAGCGAAGAGGAGTATCGTTGGCCATACCGGGGATGGGCACTGGCTCTTCGCCTGGTTCGCCTTTTCTCCTCTCTGCTGGGAGCAGGTGTCGTTCTGTTGGTTTACAAAATAGCCCAGCGGATTTTTCTTGGACACTGGGCTCTCCCCACGGTTGCCGCCAGTGTCGTTGCGTTCAACCCCCAGTTTCTTTTCATCACCGCCTCTGCGAATAACGACAACCTGTTGACCTTCGCGGCGACAGGTCTGTTATGGTATTCTCTAGATCTCCAGCAGCGTATCGCTCAGAACAGGTCAATCGCCTTCTCCCGCTGGCTGGGTCTGGGCGGATGGATAGGAGCTATCGTCCTAACCAAATTGACAGGGCTGGCTGTGGCAGGCATTGCTGTTTTAGCCCTGCTCATTGCGGGGTGGCGCCGGGGTCGGACATTCGAGATGGCCAGAGGCTTGGCCCTTGCACTTCTGCTCGCAGCGCTTGGGACTGCCTGGTGGTGGCTGCGGAATTGGCGCCTGTACGGTGACCCCCTGGGATGGGAGATGTACCGACAGGTTTTCGCAGTGAACCTGCGAAGCACTCCGTTAACCCTCCCGGATTTGCAAGCGCTATTCCGCACGCAGTACCGCTCCTTCTGGGGCGTGTTTGGTTGGATGACTGTCTATGCTCCGTCCTGGTTCTACCGGCTGACAGCATATGCAGGCCTTCTGGCTCTCCTGGGATGGACCGTGCGGATTCCCTTCCAAAAATGGCGCTCATATAATTTGCGAGGGCTTCTATTCCTATTTACCGTCGGCCTTGTTCACGAAGGTTTCCTTATTGCAATTGCTCAGCGCGCTAACGAGTGTATGTGGCAAGGCCGCTACCTCTTTCCAGCAATCGGCCCTATAGCCGTTTTCCTGGCCGGGGGCTGGCTGGGATGGGTCCCGCAGAGGCTGAAGCCAATCCTGTCGGTTGCTATCGGATTGACCGGACTCAGTATTTCTCTTTTCCTCGCCTCAGTAGTGATCCGGAACGCATACCGCCCCTTGCCGCGTCCCGATCAAATTTCCATACCGAACCCTACCGCTATTCAGTTCGGCAATCGGTTTCTGCTACGTGGGTACAGGTTGGAACAGCGCTCCGGTACGATCACGGTAATTCTGTACTGGGAAGCGCTACAGCAACCGGATTTTGACTATTCCGTTTTCGTACACCTGATGGAGGGGGAAATCCTGATAGGGCAGCGGGACCACCCGCCAGGCAGTGACCGTTCCCGACCTCCAACCACTTGGGAGCCCGGAGAACTGGTGATAGACCCGCATCCTGTGCCTGTGCCACTGGATTTTTCTGGCAAAGTAGAGATACGGGTAGGGGTGTACAATTGGAGCACAGGTGAGCGGCTTCCAGTTGTAGAAGAAGAGCAACCTGTTGGAGATTGGGTCCGGTTATCGGAAGTCTCCGTGAAGTCATCCTTATGGTTGCTCTCTGGGGGAATCCTGCTGGTAGGAGGAGCTGCACTTGCTTTCTTTGGGCTCCGAATTCGCCGAACTCTTCAGAAAGGCTCCGCATAAGTATGCGAAAACCGTTTTTGAAACATTGTCCCGAATTGGGAGGAATGCTGCTGGTGACGTTATTCGTCGCCCTCTTCTTCTGGCCCCTCTGGGTCGCCGGATACCGTTTCCCAAAGGGGAGCGGTGACCTGTGGGGAATCTGGTATCCCGTCTGGTCCTTTGTGGCCGAATCGCTGCGGCAGGGAGTTCTCCCCCTCTGGAATTACCGGATGATGGGGGGCGACCCCATCTTTTCCGATGCCCAGTACGGCCTGTTGAATCCCCTCAATTGGCCTCTGTTTTTGACCTTTCCTATTCCCCACTGGATGGTCATGGTGCGGGGGATATTCCCTCTCTGGCTGGCCGGGGTTGGCATGTACCTGTATCTGCGTTATTCCCTGGTCTGGCGCCTGAAACGGGTGGCTGCGTTGACCGGCGCAGTGGCCTATATGTTCTCCGACCCCTTCATTGTTCATCTGGGGAATCCCCCTTTCAACGATGCGATGGCCTGGTTACCGTGGATACTAATGGGAATAGACTGGGCCGCTCGCTCCGTAAAGAGCATCCCCTTTTCCGCCCTGATTGTAGCCCTGCCGATCATCTCCGGACATGGGGAGATGTCCCTCTACGCTGCCTTCGCGGTTGGCTTCTACGCCCTTTGGCAGGCGGTAGAAGGAAGAGGGTCAGCCAGCCTCATCCGATTGGGGCGGCTGCTGATAACCGGAGCCCTCGGCATTGCCCTCGCCGCCCCAACATTGCTTCCCTCCATAGAACGGTTCCCTCTGACAGAACGGGCCGGCATAAAAATAGAATTGCTTTCGGGGTTTTCCCTTCATCCGGCTATGCTGATAGACTTTTGGGTCCCCGATTTCCATGGCAGAGGGCCGGACCAATTCTGGTTTCCTTCTCCCCGCGTGGAAAACGGCTACGCAGGAGCGGTAGCGCTGTATCTGGCCATCTTGGGCATCCTGGGTCACTTGCATCAGCGCAGGACGTGGTTCCTAATAGGCCTCGGAGTTCTCTTCTTCGCCTTTGCGATGGGATATTGGGGCCCCATCTATCCGCTGATATACCACATTCCGATCTTTGGATACACCGGGAAAACCGCGCGGGCCATTTTCATCGTTTCCTTCGCCCTGGCCATCCTGGCCGCCCAGGGTATGGAATCCCTGCAATCCGGCCGCCGGAGGCTTGCCCTCCCCTGGGCCGTCGGCCTGCTCCTGGGCGGCATCCTGCTCTGGTGGCAGGCCCCGATATGGGTTTCCACTGTACCGGAGGGAATTCACCGCCTGCGCGCGCTGACCGGACTGCGGTTCGCCGCCATGCTGGCAGGGGCCACCGCCCTCCTGGGCTGGGCCGCCTCCCGGGGCCTCCGCTGGGGCCGGGCCGGCCTGCTCCTCCTCCTGCTGGCCGAACTGGTGGCGACCGGCGCCCTGGTGGAGACAGAACCCACACCGAAACCCGACACAACCCACGCCGCCGCACTGGCCTTCCTGCGCGCCGACCCCGGTTGGTTCCGGGTGGACGTGGACCCCGCCGCGCGCGGCCTCTGGCCCCACGTCTTCTTGCAAATGGACGGGTTTGAGGTCCCTCAGGGGATGGGCAACGCGATGGACCTGCGGGAATTCAACATCCTGCGCTGGCGAATCCCCTCGGTCACCCATCCCGCCTACCGGATGCTGGGCGTCAAGTACATCATCGTCCCCAAGGGCGCACCCCCCGGCGGCGAGGGCATCTGGCCCGTCTTCGTAGACGACCCTGCGGTGGACATCCACCTCAACACCCTGGCCTTGCCCCGCGCCTGGCTGGTCTACCGGACCGAGGTCGTGGGGAGTTACGGCGAAGCCCTGGAGCGGGTGCTGGATGAGAATTTCCGCCCGGAAGAAATCGCCGTTGTCCAGGACGGACCCCAACTGAACGGGATGGGACAGGGGAGAATTGATGTGGGCTACTACAGCCCTAACGATGTGGTTCTCTCGGTGGAGACGGACGCCCCGGCCCTGCTGGTCCTCTCCGATACCTTCTACCCTGGCTGGCAGGCAGCGGTGGATGGCCGGCGGGTTCCCATCTATCGGACCAACGCCGCCTTTCGGGGGGTGCTGGTGCCTCCGGGGCGCCACCGGGTGGAGATGCATTTCCGACCCCGGAGTTTGATAGTGGGCCTGGGGATGGCCGTGGCTGGCGGACCGGGATGTCTCACAATATGGTTGATGAGGAGAAAACACTTATGAGGAGCCGCCGGATCGCCATTCAGACCGGCCTGCTGGCCCTCCTCTTCGTGGCCTGGGCCCTGCAGACGGCGACCGTTACCCTCCAGAGCATGTGGATTGACGAGGTGATGGCTCTCTTCTTCACGCGCGGGACCCTCACCGAAACCCTCCACACCATCGTCCGTCCGGAGCATAACGGTCCCCTCTTCTACCTCCTGCTCTTCTGGTGGCGGCACCTGGTGGGAGATTCCGATTTCGCCGTCCGCTATCTCTCCGTCCTCTTCTCCGTTCTTACCCTACCCTTGCTCTACCAACTGGCCCGCCGTCTGCTGACGGAGCGCGCGGCGGCGCTGGCTCTGGGCCTGGCCGCCTTCTCGCCCTTCACCCTCTGGTTCGCCCAGGAAGCGAAAATGTACGCCCTCCACATGTGGGCCGCGACAGCCTCTACATTGGCCCTCCTGGAGGCGTTCCGCAAGGGCCGCTGGTGGCATTGGGTCTGTTATGCTGCGTTAGCGTCCATCACCCTCTACAGCCATCTGTTCGGCGGGTTCCTGGTTCTGGCCCAGGGCGGGATGAGCGGGATTTTGGGCTGGAGACGATGGCGGCGATGGCTGGCCTACGGACTGACCATGGCCCTCCTCGCCCTGGCGCATACCCCCCTGCTCCGGGTAGCCCGGAATATGATCCTTTACTACGAACCCCGGGACATCTGGCGGTACTTTGTCCCTCTGAAAGACATCGCCCGGGACCTGCTGGGTCAGTACTTCTACCGGCTCTCCTCCCTGGAGGTCACCCCCTCGCTTCTGCTGGTCCCGGCTGTCCTCCTGGTCTGGGGAATCCTTGCCCTCTTCCGCCCTCGCCGAAGGGATGCCTGGATTCTGCCCGTCCAGGCGCTGCTGCCGGTGCTGATTTTTTACCCGATCTCCTACCGGGCTCCGGTCTATTCGGCCAAGTACCTCTCCGCCATCGCCCCGGCGGTCTGGATCCTGGCCGCCTGGGGCGCGGAGCGGATGGCCCGCCTCTGGCGACCGCTGGGCCTCGGCGCCGCTGTCCTGGGACTCCTGATGGTCAACGGCATCGCCCGCGACCTGACCGACCCGGCCTTCCAGCGGGGGGACTGGCGCTTCATCGCCCGCTACGTGGAGACCCACGAAGGGCCCAACGATATCGTGGTCATCTCCGCCTTCTACTGTGACCACGCGTTCCGACGGTACTACCGGGGCCATTCGGCCATCCTCCCGTACGAGGCCAACCCCTACGAGCCGGAGCCCGTCTACCGGGGACTGGCCCAGCAATATGACCGCATGTGGCTGGTCCTCCACCACGACCAGGCGATGGCGCCGAAGAACCGACTGATGGAAGCGGCCGATTCCCTGTTCCCCCGCATCACCGAACAATTCCCCAACGCCGGGCAGATCACGATGATCGGCTACCAGTTGCGGCCGACGGTCCCGGCGTTGCCGGAAGCGGCTCATCCTCTGGAGGCCTGTTTCCAGAACGGCCTCTGCCTGGCCGGTTATCGGGTGGACGCAACGGCGCTCCCGGTCCGGGAGAACCTCTCCCATCCCCCCAGCAACTGGCTGCACGTGACCCTCTACTGGCGGCGGACGGCGTCCTTTGACGGCGTCCCCTTCCGCCCGCTGGTCCGGGTCATAGACGGCGCCTTCAACGTCTGGGGCGGGAACATGAAGCGCAACCCGGACCTGCTGGACCGGTATCCGCCGCAGGACTGGCCCACCGACCGGCTGGTGGAGGACCATTACGACCTCAACCTGAACCCGGTCACGCCTCCCGGGACCTATCGCCTGGAGTTGAGCCTGGCGATAGAGGGGGACGAGAACCGCCGGGTCCTCCTGCTCAGCCCGCCGCCAGGCCTGCCGCCCGACCGCTGGGTGTTTGAGGACATCCGCATTCTCCCGTAGATGATGAACCGTTCCTCCGCTGTCCCGTATCTGGTCATTGTAGCCGTCCTGCTGGCCGGTGCGCTCCTGCGCTGGAGCCCCATCGAGCCCCTCTCCGATATGCTCAGTTACGACGAGGCCTACTACGGCCTGGACACCCTTTCTCTCATAGAATCCCCCCGGCTGACCCCTTTCCTCCCGGCGAACCTGGGCCGCCAGAGCCTCTGGTGTTACGTCCTGATCCCCTTCGTCGCCGTCTTCAGGGCCCATCCCTTCGCCCTGCGGCTGGCAGCAGGATTCGTGGGCATTCTGACCGCCGCCGCCGTGTATCGGCTGGGGAAAGAAACGCTCTCGCCCCAGGCGGCCCGCTGGGCGCTTCTGGCCTTCTGCGTCGCCGGGTGGCCCGTCCACCAGAGCGGTTTGGGGATGCGGGCCGTCCTCTGGCCCCTCATTGGCACCATGGCCTTCGCGGCCCTCCTGCAGGCCCGCCGCACCAACCGGATGGCCTTATGGATAGAGGCCGGGATATGGGTCGGCCTCCTCTGGTATACGTACTTCTCGGCCCTCCTGTGGATTCTCTATGCAGTGGCCTTGCTCATCGGATGGCTCTTCGGGAAGACGGACCGGCGCCGGGGAGTGGGGATCGCGCTGGCGGTGAGCGCGCTGGTCGCCCTCCCGATGCTGGTATACGGCTACCATCACCCCCAGGACATCCTGGGCCGCCCCCAGGGTGTACGGGTCTCCAATCCGGCGGAACTGGCCAACACCGCGCAGGCATGGGCCCGGGTCTGGTTTTCCCCTTCGGACGATCCGGGGCGATACAACCCGCTCTTTCCGGTCGTAGATGGGGGGCTGGCGGCCTTCTTCGTCATCGGACTATTCGCCCTCTGGTGGGCCGTCCGCCGGAAATGGCAGACGATATGGCTCCTGGGACTGATTCCGGTCTCCCTCCTCCCCTCCCTCCTGAGCCGGGACGCCCCCCATTTCCTGCGCGCGGCCGGCTTGACCGTCCCGGTAGCCATCATTGCAGGAGCCGGAGCATGGGGACTGGAACAGCTCCTGCGCCGCCTCCGACTGCGCGCTCTCCCGACCTCGCTCCCTCTGGCGCTGATGCTTCTGACGGCAGTCACCACCGCCCGAGGCACCGTCCGCTGGCTGCACCACCCCTATGTCTTCCTGCTGATGGAGCAACATGTAAACCAGGGCGCAAACTTTATCCGGGCCACCGTCCCGGAGGATACGCCTGTCTACTTTTCCCCCTTCTACCCCTCCCATCCGGTGATCTCATTCCGCAGCGCCGACCTGGCCCCCCGACCTGTCGGCGCGTTTGATAGCCACCTCTGCCTGGTAGTTCCCGAAATACCCGCCGTCTACCTCTCCGTCACCCTCTACGAACCCGACTTTCAGGAAAAACTCTCCCGCCGGGCCGAGACGACCGTTCTCTTCCAGGACCCGGGTGCCAGCCCTCCGCGCTACACCGTCCTCCGGGCCGTACCGAAGCCGGAGTTTCTGCAGAACCCGGGGGTCGCCCGGGCCGTCTTCGGGGAGCGGGTGGAGATGCGTCTCCTGGAGCCCATTTCGCCTACTGTGAGCGCCGGGGGGACGGTTCCGGTCCACCTGGCGCTGCGGGCCCTGCAGCCGCTGGACCGGGCCTACAGCGTCTTCGTCCACCTCTACGGCGACCCGACCCCCTACCCCCTACGAAGGTGGTCCTCTCTGGGCGCAAGCCGACGGGTCCGTCTGCGGGCCCTACACTTCCGACCTCTGGCGGACGGACGAGTGGGTGCTGACCACTTTCTCCCTGGCCATCCCCACCGATCTGCCCCCCGGCCGCTATCAGGTCGGCATGGGCATCTACGATAGTGCCACCGGCATCCGTCTGGCTCTGCCAGGGGAAGCCCATGATTTTCGCTCTCTCCAGCATATAGAGGTCCACCGCTGAGGTTTGAAATGTTAAATGGAGTGCCCGCGAAATTTCCCAACCTGCTTATCTGGAGCACCCTGGCCCTCGGCCTTTTCCTGCGCATCGCTTGGCCGACCCTGGCGGAGTTCAAACTGGATGAGGCCACGGTGGTCCGTCGGGCCATGGCCATTGCCTGGATGGGGGAATTCCCTGTGGTGGGAACCGGCTCCTCCATCGGAATGGCCAACTTCCCCCTCACCCTCTACCTGACCGCTATCCCCCTCCGGATATGGGATGACCCGGTGGCCGCTGTGGTCTTCATCGGCCTGCTCAACGGATTGGCCGTCGCGGCCTGCTATGGTCTGGGGAAGAGTTACCTGAACCGCTCTGTGGGCTGGATCGCGGCCTTTCTGTTTGCCGTCAACCCCTGGGCCGTCCTCCTGGCCCGCAAAATCTGGGCCAGAACCTTCCCTCTGGTAACCGTCGCCTTCTTTGCCGCGCTCCTGGCCGTCTTCGTCCGTGGGCGCCGGTGGGCCCTGGCTGGCGCGTTCGCCGCGCTGGCCGCGCTGATCGGCCTCCAACTGGAGGGGGTCGCCTTCATCCCCGTGCTGGTGCTCTCTTTACTGGTGTTCTTGAAAGAAGTCCCTCTCCGCCCCCTCCTGATCGGCGGTGCGATCTTGATCCTGGCCCTGGCCCCCTATGGGATCCACGATGCGCTGCAGGGATGGCCCAACTTTCGGACATTCTGGAGTTTCGCCCGCGCCGAAGAGAGTTTCTTCTCCTGGAATGCCCTACGGTATGCGTTCATCCTGACCGGAAGCGCTGAAATCCACAGCATGGCCGGCACCCGCTACATGGATTACCTCAACGGACTCCCGCGCCTCTGGTGGCTCAACAGCGGTATGATGGGGCTCTGTGCCCTGGCCCTGATCCACGCCGTTGTCCGAACCTTCTGGGGCCCGAAGGAACAGCGGCGAATGTTCTTCATCCTCCTGCTCGGGTTTGCCGTACCGGTAGCCCTGCGCAGCCGGGCAGTGGAACCCATCCCTCTACATTACCTGATCCTGGTCTACCCGGTTGTTTTTCTCCTGATCGCCGCACTGATAGACGGGGGATATCGCGCCCTCCCCCTCCGCTATCGGCCCGCGGCCCGGCTCACTGGCATCCTGCTGGCCCTTCTCTGGGGCGCCTGGCAACTGGCCGTGGTGGGTCGACTCCTCTGGTTTATGGACCGGTATCCCACCACCGGCGGCTACGGTATCCCCCTCAAATACCCCCGGCAGGCCGTGCTGGAAGCCCGCCGCCTGGCAGAGGGGGCAGAGGTGGTCGTCCTGACCGATGGAGCGGAGCCGGCCTTTGAAGAACGTCCGGCCGTCTTTGATGCTCTCCTTTTTCGCCACCCCCACCGCCTGGTGGATGGCAGGATGTCCCTGCTGGTGCCGGATGCCCCACGCGCGGCCTACATTGTCGGGCCGGTGTCCCCTGAAGGGGACACCTTCCACCCCATAGAGCAACGGTTGCGCAGTATGGCCGGGGTTCGGGTTGAAGAAGTCATCCCCATGCCGGACGGATGGCAGTATCATCTCTTCCTGCGGGAGAGAAGCGACCGGGAGGATGTGATGGCCGGACTCACCCGGTTCCCTGACCCGCCCCGCTTTGCCAACGGCGTCGTCCTTCTGGGCTATAACCTGCCTGGAGAGGTTGCTCTGGAAACCACCCTGGAGGTCTGGCTGGCCTGGTGGGTACAGGTGGGGCCACCGCCGGGGAATTACCACTTCTTTGTCCATTTCCTGGACAGCGAAGGGCACCTGCGCAGCCAGCACGACGGCGTGCCGCTTCCGACCTCATCCTGGCGCGCGGGCGACCTGGTGCTGAGCCGCTTTACTGTACCCGTTCCCTCCGACCTGCCAGGAGGGACCTACCAGGTACGGGCCGGCCTGTATACGTACCCCGAAATCCAGGGAGTTCCCGTCGTGGATGCCCTGGGCAATCCCGTAGGGAGCGCCGTCCTCCTGGGAACGGTCGCCGTCCGAGGGGCTAAAGAGTGACCTGTTGCGGAGAAAGGCCCATGAAACTTCTGCGTTTCTGGATCATCCTTCTGATCGCCATAGCCATCACTGTCATCTGGTGGGTTGCCTATGGCTTTTCCCTGAGGCTACCGCTCTTTTCCGATGACATCCCCCATTTTCGGTGGCTGGAAGGGCAAACCTGGTGGGGGATTCTGGCCTCCTCCCGGGGAATCGGGTATTACCGGCCTCTGCCGTTCCTGGTCTGGAAACTCCTGCGCTCCCTTCAGGGCGGTTTCCATGCCCCAACGCTCCATGGAGTTAACCTGGTGCTTCATCTACTGAACACCTTCCTGGTCTGGGGCCTGGTGAACCGGCAGGTACGAAAAGGGGATTGGCTGGTGGGGGGAGCCAGCGCGTTGCTCTTCCTGCTGTATCCTTTTAGTTATCAGGCGGTGCCCTGGGTCGGCTCCCTGACACACCCTCTGGTCACAGCTGTCACCCTGGGGTCTCTCTACCTCTACCGGGTCGCGGAATCCCGCCCCTCCGGCCCAGCAGGTGTCCTTTCCATCGCGCTGGCTTTTCTGGCCCCGCTGGCCCATGAGACGGGCGTCCTGATTGCACCGTTGCTCTGCCTGTTGTTGCTGACCGGCGAGGAACGGCCCCCGTTCGCCGAAGTCCTCCGGCGGACCCGCTTCCACTGGCTGGGCGGGCTGGCAGGGCTGGCCATCTGGCTGGCGGTGCCCAAGGAGGTCCAGTCCCCGCAGGTCTGGAATCTGGAGGCCCGCTATCAGAACGGCGTTTATCTCCTCCAGGGGCTGGCCTATCCGGTGGCGCCGCTGGCCCGAAAGGTGCTGCTGGCCGGATGGGGACTGGACGACCTTCAATCTATCCTGCTGGTCTGCGGACCCGCACTGCTCCTCTGGGGATGGCTCATAGGGAGGACCAGCCGACAACGACTTGTGGTACTGGCCTCCGGGTGGTTTCTGCTGACGGTTGCCCCCGCCTGGCTGCTGCTGGGGTTTGAGTATATGGTAGATGCCCCGCGGCTCCTGTACCTCCCATCGGTGGGGATTGCGCTGTTCTGGGCCATGCCCCTGGGTGGTGGGAGAGAACACCGATACAGATGGGTAGAGAGAGCCGTCGCCGGGCTCGCCGTCCTATCTATCGCCCTGAGCGGTTACGCGTTCATCCATCAGCGGGCCGCCATCTACGAAGAAGTGGGACGGTGGATCGGCCAGTTCGTCCAGAGTATCCGCTCGGTCCCCGCCCCCGGCCCCATCCTCTGCGTCAATTGCCCCGAGTTTCTGGCCCCGCGAGAGCCGACCTGCGCCGTCGGACACGAAGGGGTCCCCATCTGCGCCGGACACCAACTGGACGACCTGTTCTGGCTCAACACCGGAGAGGAGCGAGAGGTCATCGGGCTCGTTTTTC
>DAOTWL010000037.1:0-1840 GCA_034435875.1 Anaerolineae bacterium | reverse complement strand
AGGAGTTGGGGTGGGGGAAGGTTGAGGGGTTGGCTGGAAAGAAGGGACACAGCCAGATACAATGACGATAAGGAGTACAGGCAGCATCCGCCTCAGCATGTTGGTTCCTCCTGTGTTTCTCTGCCTTCCCGGTCCTCCGGGTGGTTGTTCAACTCAGGGCTTATCCACGCTCTCGTAACGGTGCCGAGGCCGCCGTGGCGCACCTACGCCAGGGGCGAAAGGCCAATGGTGCTAACACCGAATGTGGCGCAGGCCGCCAGGCCTGCAGGCTAACAGCCTGCGCTACGGAAAACGTTAGTGCCATTGGGCTGACGGCCTGCCCAACTGAAAACTCCCCGCCAACCCTCCGCTACTCTCTCGGGAATCGCTCCCTCAGGGCAGCGCTCTCCTGAAGGTGGGACCGGGCGGCTTCCTCCTGTCCGGTTGCCTGCAGCGCCCAGGCCAGGGCCTCGTGGATGTCCGGCTCCAGCGGCTGGATAGCGGCCGCCCGCTCCAGGTAAAACCGGGCCTCCTCTGCCCGTCCCTCCAGCAGCAGGACGCACCCCAGATGGTAGTGGCCCCAGGCGAAGGCCGGTTCCCCCTCTTCGGCGTCCACCACCTGCCGCAGAGCCGCCTCTGCCTCCGCCAGCCTCCCCGCGCGCAGGTGAGCCATCGCGTCCCGGAACCGCTCATCCGTCCGCCGGAAGCGGCCGTACGTTTCCCACTGGCCGAAGAAGGAGCGGATGTCAAACTCAAACGCGCGCTCGTCCCCGCATCCTTCGCAGCGGGCGACCAGGTGGTCCACCGGGCCGGACGGCCCCCGGCGCAGTTCCTGCCGGACGGCCGCGTAGTAGCCGCCGCAGGCGCAGCGCTGGTTGGCCACGTAGACGTATTCAAACTCAATGCTGTTGACCGGGATGGTCTCCATTTGGGTTGTGCGGCTTGCGCTACGGACCGAGGTCGGCGAAAATCCCGTCCAGTTCGTCGGGGGGGAGAGGGCTTGGGTGGCCCCCCGCTACCACAGGAATTATCCCGTTGACAGGTATAACAACGGCCGATTGTATTATACTTACATTTATATCCAGTGAAACAACAACTATCTGGATTGCATTCCAGACAAGCTCCTCCCCAAACTTTCTTAACCACCAAAACACCAATCAACAAAACCAAACCAATGACAATCAAAAACTTGTTTCTCATCAATTTTATCCTAACAAATCCTCAAACAAAATTTCAAGGGGAAGATATTCCGTACAGGACTGGAAGATAGTCAGTCTCAAGAAGACCCCACCGTTGGTATCTTAATATCTCTTGGTGGCGATTTTTAACCGGTAGTGGCAAATTCGCATTTTTTTCTATCATTTCTTCAAACCAGAAAATAGCCCCAATAGGGATTACGGCCCATTTCCTCCACACAAAGTCATTCAAAAGTTCTCTTACTGCTGGGTGAGTATTCTCAGACAAATTTTCGTTAAGGTACTTAGAATAATAATCTCCAATCTCCTTGTGATAATTAATCCCTGCCTCTAAAGCCTCCCCAACCCACGGATCAAACAGCACCGTGATTCTATCTAACTGAGTGGCGGAGGGATTGAAATTGGTTGGGAAATAAGCGGCTCCAAAAACCAGAGTTCTATTGTCATTTTGACAGGAAAAAATCGTATGAGAGGAGATGCGGTTACCTAAATCTACCGGTGATGGTCCACCAACTGGTGTATACTGGGTAAGTTGAAGGACCACCTCAGGCGGAAGCCAGTCTTCTGTTGTTAGTCTTTTCCACATTTCGGTAAACCACTGACGGATGAGGCGATGACTTTTAGCTTCCTCTTCATCCTTATAACCGTGGCCAAGAATATAGACA
>DAOTWL010000036.1:0-2326 GCA_034435875.1 Anaerolineae bacterium | reverse complement strand
TGCGTTGACGCCCATCAAAAGGGCGGCGTAGGCCGCCCTGGTTGCGAACGAAGTGAGCAACCCGGCCGAAGGCCCAGAGAGGCGGACTTTCAGTCAGCGCCCAAGGCGGCGACCCAACTGGCGCAGCCCCTTAAGTTAACGCATATGGGAATTGCCCCCATCCACAGGCCCGGCGGCCTGCGCTTGTCTGTGGTCCGTCGTCAAAACGGCCACCGACGCGACCCGGTCGCCGTCCCGCAACTCCATGATGCGGGCGCCCCGGGCGGCGCGGCCCATGGCCGGCACCGACGCTGCCGGGACCCGCAGGACGACCCCCCGCGCGGAGACCAGGGTGACCTCGTCCTGGGGGCCGACGACCCGCGCCGCCGCCACTGCGCCCCGGGCCTGCGGCTGGCCGCCGATGCCCACCACGCCCTTGCTGTAGCGGCCCTGAACGGGGAACTCCGAAAGGGGCGTCCGCTTCCCAAAGCCGCGCTCCGTCACCACCAGGAGATCGGCCCCCGGAGCAACGACGTCCGCGCTGGCGACCCGGTCCCCGTCCTCCAGGCGGATGCCGCTCACGCCGCCCGCCTGTCGCTTCATTGGGCGGACGTCCTCTTCCCGGAAGCGCAGCGCCTGCCCGCGCTCCGTCACCAGGATCAACTCCGCATCCCCCGGGGTGAGCCGTACCCAGCCCAGTTCGTCGCCGTCCTCCAGGAGCATCGCGACCAGTCCACCGGCCCGGATGCTGGCAAACTCCGAAAGCGGGGTCCGCTTGACCCGCCCGCCGACGGTGACCATAGTCAGGAAACCGGCGGAGAAGTCCCGCACTGCCAGCGCCGCCGTCACCCGCTCGTCCGGGTCCAGCGAGAGCATCCCGGCCAGCAGGGCCCCCTGAGCGGTCCGGTCGGCGGCCGGAACCTGGTAGACCCGCTCCGCATAGACCTTTCCCCAGTTGGTGAAGAAGAGCAGGGTGTCCAGCGTGTGCGCCGTCAGCAGGTAGAGGACGGAATCCTCCTCCTTCGTCTGCATACCGATGACGCCGCGACCGCCTCTGGCTTGGGTCCGGAAGACTCGCTCCGGCACCCGCTTGATGGAGCCGCGCTGGGTGATGAGGACCAGGACCGTCTCCTCCGCGACCAGTTCCTCTTCCTCCAACTCGGCCTCCACGCCGTAGACGATGGGGGTGCGCCGGGGGTCCCCGTAGGTCTTCTTCAGTTCCTCCAGGTCGGTGCGGACCACGCCCAGAATCTTGCGCGGGGAGGCCAGGAGGTCCTCCAGGTAGGCAATGCGGCGGATGAGTTCCTCGTACTCGTCGTCTATCTTCTGGCGCTCCAGGGCCGCCAGCCGCCGCAGGGGCATATCCAGAATGGCCTGGGCCTGGACTTCCGTCAGGTGGAAGCGCTCCATAAGCCGGGCCCGCGCCGTCTCCCCGTCCGGCGACTGGCGGATGGTCTGGATGACGGCGTCCAGGTGGTCCAGCGCGATTTTCAGCCCCTCCAGGATGTGGGCCCGCGCCTGGGCCTTCGCCAGTTCGTAGCGGCTGCGGCGGACGATGACGTCCTGCCGGTGCTCCACGTAGAGTTCCAGCGCCCGCTGGAGGGTGAGCAGGCGCGGCTCACCGTCCACCAGCGCCAGCAACTGGATGCTGAAGGTGGACTGCAGGGCTGTGTACTTGAAGAGGCGGTTGAGGACGGTCTTCGGCTGGGCCCCGCGCCGGAGTTCTATGACGATGCTCATCCCACGCCGGTCGGACTCATCCCGCAGGTCGGAGATGTCCTCCAGGCGGCCGTCCCGGGCCAGTTCGGCGACCCGTTCCAGCAGCGCGCTCTTGTTGACCTGGTAGGGGATTTCGGTGACGACGATGCGGTGGCGCCCGCCGTTGGTCTCCTCCACGTGGGCCTGGGCCCGGACGGTGATGAGGCCGCGACCGGTAGCGTAGGCCTGGGACAGCCCCTCGCCGCCCAGGATGACGCCGCCGGTGGGGAAATCCGGGCCGGGGAGAAACTGCATCAGGTCCTCCACCGTGACCTCATCCCGCTCCTCCCAGCGGTCCACCAGGTAGATGAGGGCGTCGCAGACCTCGGCCAGGTTGTGGGGCGGGATGGAGGTCGCCATGCCGACGGCGATGCCCGAGGAGCCGTTGACCAGCAGGTTGGGGAGGCGGGCCGGGAGGACGGCGGGCTCCTGGAGGGTCCCGTCAAAGTTGTCCACCCAGTCCACCGTCTCTTTGTCCAGGTCGGCCAGCATCTCGGCGGCGATGGGGGCCAGACGGGCCTCGGTGTAGCGCATCGCGGCGGGGCTATCCCCGTCCACCGAGCCGAAGTTCCCCTGCCCGTCCACCAGC
>DAOTWL010000035.1:0-13050 GCA_034435875.1 Anaerolineae bacterium | reverse complement strand
CCGGAGCCGGGAAGGTTGGGTTCGGTCAATGCCACCGGGATGACCGAAGCCACCACCCAGCCCGCCATCAGCAGAAGGGGCAACCGCCACTCCTTTCTCCGCCAGCCCGCTACGACCCCCAGGGGGATCAGGATGGCCTGAGCATGATAGAGTTGCCCCATCCCTTCGGGATGTTGCAGGATATCCAGATCGCCCCGAAGGAAGAGGTACTCGGGAGAGATATTATACCACGCATAGCGGATAAACCGTCGGAGCGATTCCGCGAACGGCCGTTCAGGGCGAAAGACGGCAATCTCCCGATAACGGGCGCTCATCCCTTCAGGATACCGGGCCCAGTTGTAAAGTAGAGGGAGTGTCAACAGAAAACCAAGAGCCCCAGCAATCAAGATATGCTTCCAGCGGGCGCGGATCTCACGACGAGAAGCCAGAGCCAGTATGCCCAGTATCAACACTGTGAAGAGAGACATCGTAGAATAAGTGTAGAGCCCCAACCCAGCCATCAGTGCTGCGCCCATTAGAAACCGAAATTGCCCCGTTCGTCGCCACCGCCAGAACAGTCCCACTGTCAACAGCGTCATAAAGATAGTTGCGTTGCCCTCATGGGCTATCCGATTGAGTGGCACCGCCCAGGGGGAAATGGCCAGAAACGCCATAGAGGCCAGCGCAACATGCCGGTCAAACCACTCCTTCCCTAACCGGTAGAGGGCCGCCATAGCCAGGATTCCCCAGAAGGCCGCCGTCAGCCGGGCATTGAACACGGTTAACCCTCCGGCGCCGACCAGAGGGGCCTGGGTGTACACAAAGAGGGGCATCCGGTAGTCGTTGAGAGCCCGCATCACCGTGGGAAGAAACACACCATGCTGGTCCCGCCCTGTATGCCAGATGGAGTAGGCGTCGTAACTGTTGCATGCTTCATCCGGAGTCAGGCCCGGCGGGGATTGCTCCAGGGCCACTATGCGCAGCGCACTTCCCACCAGCAGAATCAGTAAAATCCCGACCCAATGCAAGCGCATTGTTTTCCCCTCCAAGGTATATTCTACCTTCCTGAAATCGCCAGAAGAATCTGGTCCCCCGGGACTTCGCCGGATATCACGCCCCACCGCTCCATCGTATCCAGCCAGTAGACGCCGGTGCGCAGCCAGAGTTCCTCGCTGGCAGGGGAAGCCCTCACCCCCGGCCCCTCTCCCAAAGGGAGAGGGGGGAGGGGGAACCGGTGGCGCTGGACAATAATATCCCCTGGCTGCCAGACCACCGGCGAAACCCCCAGACTGTCATTCTGCCCAATCAGCTCGCCCGTCCCATTCAGAAGATGCCCCATAATGGAAAGGGGACGGGTAATCGGCCCCTCGGTGACCCGCCACCAGGTCTCCACTTCCAGACTGTCCGCTTCGGATCGCGCGCGGGCGCCCAGAAAAGTCAGCGGGCCATCCAGAGGGACCGGCGAAGATGTTCCCTCGGGAAGCACCAGAGCCACAGAATCCAAAAAAGACGTACCGGCCGGCCATTCGTAGACGCGAAAGGGAGGCAACGCCCCCCGCCGCTTCTGCTCGTAGGAAAGGTGAGCAGGAGTCAGACGAGTCTGAATAAATGGCGTCTCCATAGATGCATCCCGATGGAGGACATACCACCCGGCAGACGTCCCCCCACCTGGGTACAGCCAGGCCTGAGTACAATCAAACTCCACCAGCCGCAGGTCATCCCGGCCAAACCCTTCCGCAACCGCTTCCGGCGTCAGCGGAGCCGTCGGCGCAGTGCACTGAGCCACCCATCCCGGGGCCGGCGCCCGGGGTGGGATGCGATAGTAAAATAGCACGTGAGCAATCCGGGCATCCGGCTCCCGTTTCCGGAACCAGTCGTACATCTCAGGGTCCACCAATGGGATTCCATCCAGCGTCGTCGCGCTGATGACGTAATCTCCCGGCGGGGGGTTGAATCGGGAGGGGAAAATCGCGGGGGTGTTTCCCCACATTGGGGTGAGCGGCTCATATCGCACACCGTAGAGGGCCGGGTCATAGGTGAGAAGAAAGGCCGAGAGGTAGACCCTTTCCAGCCCCCGCTCCCGCTGGAAACGGGCCAGGTCTCTGTAGCCCTGTCCCCAGTCGGTGTTGGAATCGGCCAGATAGCGCCAGCCGTTATCCGGGCCGCCCGCCAGTTCGTTGAAGTAAGCCAGGTAATGGGGCGCAACCCGTAGCGTGCCAATCAGCAGCCAAGCCAGCAACGGAATACGGAGTACGAAGTACGGAATACGTATTCCGTACTTCGTATTCCGGATCGCCCGGCCCGCGAGGACGAACAGGAACGGGAGCATCGGAAGCAGGTGGCGATAACCGATATTCAGGGGGCTGGCCAGTGTGATGATCCCGTAAAGAAAAGGGAAGACGATGACCGGGCCCCATCGGCCGACCAGGCGGGACGTGTCCATAGGGTGACGGAAAAGGGTGGGGACAGCCGAAATCAGCGCAATGATCAGAAGCAACTGGGTAGGCAAAGGGGTCTTCAGGACGAAAGCGACCGGGAAGTAGTACCACCAGCCATGGGTACGGTTTTCCCCCAGCAGGAAAGCCGGATGGCCATCGGCGATATGGCGGCGCAGACGGAGGAAAGGGATGGCGTGACTGGGGGCCGGAGCGAGAATGTCGGTGCCCGGAATTGGGCCAAATTCAAACCCATAGAGGGCCCAAAGGGTCAGGCCCGCCAGGCCGAAAAGCCCCAGCAGGGCGCTCCATTGCCGGGGGCGGACCAGCAATCCCAGCAAAAAGACTACCGGAACCAGCAAGACAGCCGATGTCTTGGTGCCCAGGGCCAGGCCCAGTGCAAGACCTGCGGCCAGCCAGCGGGCCACTGTCGGCTGGCGGATCCAGCGGGCAAAGAGAAATAGGGCCAGCGCAGCGGTCATGGCCGCCCCCAGGTCGGTTCCCGCCACCGCTGAGTGGGCTAAAATGTTAGGGTCCAGCGCCAGCAGGAAAAGGGCCAGGGCTCCGGCTTGCCTTCCCCCCAGGTCTGCTGCCCATCTGCAAACCGTAGCCCCCAGAAGGAGGCCCAGAAGCCCGGTCATCGCCCGGGCCGGGAAAACCAGGCGGTCTATGGGCCGATAGGAGGTGACCATTTCCTGGGCCACTCTCAGCAGGGGAACGCTTTCGGTCCGGTCCCGGAGGGCTTCCTCCCACGCCGGGAGTCCCCGGGGGTCCGGGAGGTCGGGCACAAACAGCAGGGGAAGAGATGCCCAGGTTTTGGCAAAGGGTGGATGCTCCTCCACCAGGCGGTAATCCCCGGTCCGGAGGATGCTGTAGCCGCTGGCCAGGTGCATCCCTTCGTCAATCACCATAGAAGTAGACCGGGCCGCGAAGAGGGCCTGCGCCCATAAGATCAGGAGCAAGGGAACAGTCAGCCAGTAGAACCGGACAGGTTTCATCCGTCTTGATCCGATGGCCGCTCCGGCCAGATCGGGATGGCCGCATCCGGAACCGGGGTGCCCCCGATCGTCACCGGCAGGCGGACGCCATCCTCCAGCCGATAAAGCCCCACGGCGACGCGGCCTCCTTCCACCAGCGGGGGCAAGGGATGAACGTCCAGAATCACATCCCCGGGTTGCCACAGGGATGTGGGAAACGCGCCCCCCATCGGCGGCCCGTCTCCTGCCGCCAAAAGGGTGCCAGAAGGGTCGTAGAGGTGAACAAAAACGTGATAATCGTCAGCCAGAGGGGCAAGGCTCTGCCAGCACAGAGTCACCCGGGTCCCGGCCTCATCGGTCACCACACCGGCATGGGTCAACGCTACGCTCTCGCCCAGACGAACGTGTGCCATCAGACGGTCGGGTTCAGGGCAAACGGGCGTCGTTCCCGGCAGCCGCAGTCGTCCCAGAATCCATCGCCCTCCGACAGCCGTCCCCTCAATAGAAACGGGGAGAGAACCCTCTTTCGGTTCATACAAAACTACCTGCAAGTCCCAGGCCTGGGTGGGGAAATCCGCCGCCGGTAGATAAAACCGGTAGCGATCCCGGATCACTTCACCGGGCCTCCAGGCAGAAGTCGGATAATTGCCGCGCCCGGGCCAGGAGTCGTAGGTCCAGCGCAGCGTGTTGTCGCCGGGGATCGGAGAGACCAGTTGAAGGGCCATCACGTAATCGTCCGTCATCGGCGCGCTGGCCTGCCAGTACAGGGTCACATCCAGAAAATATTTCTCAGGGCGGGCATTCAGGTCGTAACCCAGGAAGCGGATGACGTCACCGAAGCGCGCCTGGATGGGATGCTGGGGGCGCACGGCGTTGGGGTCGGCATACCGGGGCGGCGGAGCGTAGAAGGCAGGCAGGATGCACGCGACCGTCCAGAGGGCCAGAGAGAGGAGAAGAATGACCAATGACTGAATGACCGATGTCCCAATAGAACGGGGGCTCAGTGGACGGAGTGGAGCAGAGAGGGTGTGAACGCCCTGGGCGAGGAGGAGGGCGATGGCGGGCAGGGCGGGAAAAAGAAGGCGGCCACCCGGCGCAGGGGTTATCATATCCCAGCGAACCCAGCCGGCCAGGACCAGCAGGAACCAGGCCGCAAGGAGGGCGACGGCCCACCGTTCTGCAGAGGGGAATTGCCGCCAGCCCCAGAGCAGGCCCAAGATGCCCACTATGGTGATGAGAAAGTAGGGAATATAGAAGCCAGTGGGATAAAACGAGCAGGGAATCTGTCCCCAGAAAGAGCGAAATACCAGCCCCGCCTCGTTCCAGGGGTAAATGGGCGACCCGCGCACACCCACCAGTTCCAGCATAGGCGACAGCGCAGTAGGATCGCCGTACAGATGCCAGTTTCGCCAGAACCACCAGCCGGAGAGGGCAATGGACAGTGAAATGACCAATGACCAATTAGTGATAAGAGAAACAATCCACGAATGAGGTGCAGTGCGTCTCAGACGATAGACCCGGGTCAAGATGACCAGGAGGGAAAGAGGGAGCAAAAGCCAGCCGCTGAGTTTAGAGAGCCCCGCCAGCCCGATCAGAACACCCAGCCCAAAGGTGCGCCGGGCCGAGAGGCCTTCCTGCCAGAGACGGACCAGCAGATAGAGGCCCCAGGTTGTCAGAGGGGTGACCAGGTTGTCGTTGTTCACGCCGCTGGCGACGAAAAGGAACTGAGGGTTGAAGGCCACGATAGCGGTCGCCAGCGGAGCGATTCCCGGACAGGCGGGGAAGATTCGCTTCGCCAGCGCCCAGGTGCCGAAAACGGTAAGGGCCTGCAGGAAGGTGGACCAGATGCGCAGGATGTGAAGCATCAGGAGGGTGCCATGCCAGGGGAAGCGCTCCCGATGAGGGTTATGGTAGAAAATGGCCCGATTATCGTACAGGGAGGGAGCATTGGGTCCGCAGGCCACGCGGGGGTTGAACCGGATATACGTTTCCATATCCCCGGCCTGGAGCCCCAGAATGCGCACCAGCCCAGCGGATAGAAGATGATACAGGGGAGGCTGCGATGCCTCCTGTCGGTAGTGGTACACTCCAGCCTCAGGAGTGCCGTGAACGGGGAGGCGGCCAGTTTCAGCAATATAGCGGACAACTCCAAAGTGTTCTATTTCATCAAGATTCTCAAAAGGAGGAACGATTATCCCGTAGGCCAGGCCAAGTCCGACAAATACCAGCACCAACGAGAGAGCTTGCAAAGAAGAGCGTTTCATCTATCCTCCAGAACGAGGGCTCTGGCGATGGATGGTATTTTACCCCAATTCTCCGGAAAGACAAACACTTGACGGAAATGGCATGGTAATATATCATACCGGAAATTTCTCGCCCGTAGCGCAGGCCGCCAGGCCTGTTACCGAAATGAACCGCTTCCTGCTTACCCGCATCCATCTGCCTTCCACGACCTCCACTAACGACGTGGCCCGGGACCTGGCCGCGCGGGGGGCGCCAGAAGGGACAGTGGTCACCGCCGATTATCAGACCGCCGGGCGGGGCCGCCTGGGAAGGCGCTGGCTGGCGCCACCGGGCACCTGCCTGCTCTGCTCCGTCCTCTTTCGGCCCGCGCCCGATTCGGGGCTTCTCGCCCTTGCCACCGACCTGACTATGCTCTGCGCGCTGGCCGCGGCAGACGCTGTGGAGGCCACCGCCGGCCTCCCGGTCTCGCTGAAATGGCCCAACGACCTCATCGTCGTTCGGGGGGAATTCTGGCGGAAACTGGGAGGCCTCCTGGCCGAAACCGGCCTCTCCGGAGACCGGCTGGAATTCGTGATCGTCGGCGTGGGGGTCAACGTGAACGTCCCGCCGGAAGTCCTGCCCGACCTGGCCCCCGACGCCACCAGCATCCTGGCCGAAACGGGCCGGATGACCGACCGGGAGGTCCTGCTGGACCGTTTCCTGAAGGGGGTGAGGGGCCGCTATGAGCGGTGGCGGGCCGGGGAGCGCCCCTGGGCCGAATGGGCCGCCCGTCTGGCCACGCTGGGCCGCCCCGTGCGGGTGGTCACAGCGGAAGGGGAACGACACGGAATGGCCGAGGCAGTGGACGAGGACGGCGCGCTTCTGCTCCGTACTCCCGATGGAAGCCTGCACCGGATTCGGGCAGGGGATGTCCTGCTGGCCCATTAGATTTGACAAAATACCCCTTTAGGCATAAGACGCTCCCGAAAGGAGCATTATGCCCATCAAACAATTTACGATCCTTCACTCCAACGATATGCATGGCGACTTCCTGGCGGAAGTCCGGGGCCAGGAAGGCCGTCTCATTGGCGGGCTCTCCCTCCTCTCCGGCTACCTCAACCGGGTGCGCCGGGAAGAGAAAAACGCCCTCTACGTCATCTCCGGCGATATGGTCCAGGGTTCGCTGATAGATTCGGAGTTCAAAGGCATCTCCACCATTGAACTGATGAACTATCTGGCGCCGGATGTGGCGACCCTAAATACGGCACCCTCATCTGCCGGTTCCGGGAAGCGCTGACGCACCCCCAACGGGAAGAGGAGACCGCGCTGGGCAACCTCTTCGCCGACATCTTCGCCGAACGGTCCGGCGCAGATGGGGTTCTGGTGGGCAGCGGCTCCATTCGGAGCAAGTCCCTGGGCCCCACGGTGACGCTGGGAGAACTCCGCGCCACCTTCCCCTACGATGATGTGCTCTACAAGTGCATAGTCACCGGCGCGCAACTCCGGCGGCTTTTCGCCCACATCATGCGGCCCGAAAACCGGACCGGCGAAGGGGAGTGCTACCAGGTCAACCGGGAGGTCCGGGCGGTCTACAACGAGGCGGAGCGACGACTGGAATCTCTCACCATCCGGGGCATTCCGGTTGCAGATGACGGGCACTACACCGTACTGCTTCAGGGATACCACTACACCAACTCCGGCCCGAATATCGGGCTGACGGCCGAAGAATTGACCGCGCTGGCGCCGCCCAAAGTGGTCAGCACATCGGCGCGGGACGTGCTGGAAGAGCACCTGCGGAGTCACCAGAGCCTCGGGAGCCAGATAGAGGGGCGGCTGGTGTATCGGTGAAAGGGGCGGCGGCGGCCCTTCGGGCCGCCGCCGCATCCCCGGCACCTATATCCGCCGGACTCCCAGCCGAAGCGGATGGCCGTCTACCCGCTCCTGGGCCGTTGCCATTCCCGGCTCCGGCTCGCCCGCCCGCAACGCCACGCTCAGCGTCTCCGCCGCGATGTACTCCTGCCAGGCAACAATCGCCTGGGCCAGTTCCCCCTCGGCCCCGTAGACCGTCACGATACGGTCGTCCAGTTCAAAGCCCGCCTCCTTGCGCAGGTTCTGGATCCGCCGGACCACCTCCCGCGCCAGCCCCTCCGCCCGCAGTTCGGGCGTGAGGACGACGTCCACCGCAACAGTCACCCCGCGCTCCGAAGCCACTGCCAGCCCCTCCTTCGGCTTCTCCTGGACCAGTATCTCCTCCGGCGCCAGTTCCACCTCCTCGCCGTCCACCATCAGGTGGACGGGGAGCCCGGCCCGCACCCGCCGGGCGACCGCCATCGGGTCCTGGGCGGCCAGCGCGGCCCGCACCGCCGGGAAGCGCGCGCCGAAGCGGGGGCCCAGGAGTTTGTTATCGGGCATGACCTGGTAGGTAACCAGGTCACTCACGTCTTCTACCTGTGCTACCTCTTTGACGTTCAACTCGTCCTGGACCAGGGCCCACAACTCCCCATCCAGTATCCCCAGCGACGGGTCCAGGTGGATCAGCGCGCGGGCCAGCGGCTGGCGGAGTTTGATGTTGGCGCTGTTGCGCGCCGCATGCCCCACCGAGACAATCTCCCGGGCCAGGTCCATCCGGGCCAGCAGGTCCTCATCCATAGCGGCGGGGTCGGCCTGAGGCCAGAGGGTATGATGGACGCTCTCCGGCGCCTCCGGGTCCACCGACCGGACCAGGTTCTGGTACATCGCCTCCGTCATGAAGGGGATAAAGGGCGCCAGCACCTTGCAGAGAGTGGTCAGGACTTCGTACAGGGTGGCGTAGGCCGCGTTCTTGTCCTCGTCCTGCTCGCTCTTCCAGAAGCGGCGGCGGCTCCGACGGATGTACCAGTTGGTCAGGTCATCCAGGAACGGCTCCAGGGCCAGCGTTGCGCCGTAGGCATCGTAGTCGTCCAGCCGCTCCGTCACCTTGGCCACCACCTGGTGCAGCCGGGCCCGAATCCAGCGGTCCAGGAGATTGTGGCGCAAGTTGAAACTTGCGCCACAAGGTGTCCACTCGTCCAGCCGCGCGTAGGTGACGAAGAAGACGTAGGCGTTCCAGAGGGGGAGGATGAACTGGCGCCGGACCTCGTTGGCCCGGTTGTACCCGAAGAGCAGGTCAGCGTCGGGCTTCTGACGGCAGTACAGCCAGCGCATCACGTCCACGCCCATCCGGTCGGCGGCTTCGTTGAACTCAATCGCGTTGCCCCAGGACTTGTGCATCGGCCGCCCGTCCTCGGCCAGAAGGGTGGCGTAGCCGAAGCAGACCTTGAAGGGCGGCGATTTCTCCAGGACGGTCGCCATCGCCAGCAGGCTGTAGAACCAGTTGCGGAACTGGCCGGGGAAGGACTCGGTGATGAAGTCCGCCGGGTACCACCGGCGCCAGTACTCCCGGTCGGTCCGGTAGCGGAGGGTGCTGAAACTGACGATGCCCGCGTCCAGCCAGGGGTTGCCGACATCGGGGATGCGGGAGACCTCCGCGCCGCACTTCGGGCATGCAATGCGGACGGCGTCCACCCATGGGCGATGGGGCGTGTGCCCCTCAAAGACCTCCCATCCCGCGACCGCCCGCTCCCGAAGTTCGTGCTCGTCGCCGATGACCTCAAAGTGGCCGCACTCCCTGCACTCCCAGATGGGCAGCGCCAGACCCCAGTACCGCTTCTTGCTGATCATCCAGTCGTGCATGTTGCGCAGCCAGTCCAGTTCCCGGTCCAGCCCGAACTCCGGAATCCAGCGAATCTGCCGGGTGACGTCCATCATATCGTAGCGGAGTTCGTCCATAGAGATGAACCACTCATCCACCAGCCGGAAAACCAGTTCGCTGCCGCAGCGCCAGCAGACGGGGTAGCGGTGGGTGTAGTCGCCCACCCGGTAGAGGAGCCCCTTCTCCCGCAGACTCTCAAAGACCCGTTCGGCGCTCTCGGAGACGGGGGTTCCGGTCAGGAAGCCAAACCCATTCACGAAAACGCCCTCCTCATCCAGCGGGGCGATGGCGGGAAGGCCATACTGCTTGCTCAGGGCGAAGTCCTCCGCGCCGCAGCCGGGGGCGATGTGGACGATGCCTGTGCCCTCCGCCTCACCCACTTCGTCCCAGAGGATGACCCGATGGGCCTGGGGGCCGCCCGCTGCCCGCTGGGCCGGCAGTTCGTCAAAGGGACCGTCGTACCTCCAGCCCTCCAGGGCTTTGCCCTTCATCTCCTCCAGCACCTGGTACGGGCCCCGAAGGATGGAGAGGGTCCCTTTGGAGAGATAGAAGACTTCGTCGCCCTGGCGGACTTTGACGTAGGTCAGGTCGGGGCCGACGGCGGCGGCGACATTGCTGGTGAGGGTCCAGGGCGTGGTCGTCCAGACCAGCAGGCTTTCCCCCGGCCGTCCGCGCAGCGGGAAGCGCAGGGTGACACCGGGGTGGGTCAGTTCCTGATACCCTTCGGTGACGATCTCGTGCTGGCTGATGCCGGTGGCGCAGCGGGGGCACCAGGGCATCACGTCCGTCCCCTTGTAGAGCCAGCCCCGCTCCCAGCACCGCTTCAGGAAGGTCCAGATCATGTAGTTGTTCTCGTTGGAGAAGGTGAAGTAGGAGCCGCCCAGTTCCGGCAGACCCAACCGTCCCACGATCTGCTCCACCGTATCGGTCACCGGGCCGTAGGGGCCAGGGACGGTAATGACCTCCTGGGGGTTCTCCATAATCCGCCGGGCCAGGTCCCGCAGGAACCCCGGGTCGTTCCAGTCCATCCAGTAGCCGAGACGGATGGACTGTTCGGTCTGGACGGCGGCGAAGCGGAGGACCCGCTCCTTGCACTTGCGGACGAAGCGCTCAATTCCGTAGTTCTCAATGTCCCGCTTGGAGCGGAAGCCCAGTTCTTTCTCCACCTCCACCTCCACCCAGAGGCCCTGGCAGTCAAAGCCGTTCTGGTAGCGGGTCTGGTAGCCCTTCATGGCCCAGAAGCGGTGGAAGAGGTCCTTGTACGTCCGGCCCCAGCCGTGGTGGACGCCCATGGGGTTGTTGGCCGTGATGGGCCCGTCAATGAACGACCAGCGAGGGCCATTCTGGCGGAGTTCTACCAGTTTCTGGAAAGCGCGGGTCCGCCTCCAGAAGTCCAGAATTTCGTGTTCTTGTCGGATGAAGTCCGGTTTAGAAGGGACAGGCTGAAACATATGGCCTCCTTTCGTGCAAGAAATGATCATTGCCGTTCAGGTTTTCCTATGGTATAATTCTTTCTGTCTGAAGGGAGATGACGATGAACAAGGCAATGGAGCGTGTGATTCAGTCCATTGTACGCCGGATTATTGAAGGCTACCACCCCCAGAAGATCGTGCTATTCGGCTCTCTGGCCTGGGGGGAGCCGGACGAAGATAGCGATATAGACCTTCTCATCATCAAGGAGACTGACGAATCCCCTCTGGAACGACGCGTCCGCGTACGTCGGCTCGTTTCCGACGTTCAGCGCCCCATTCCCTTCTCCCCTCTGGTTCTGACTCCCCAGGAGTTAGCCGACCGGCTGGGCATTGGAGACCCATTCTATCAGGAAATCATCCGGCGAGGGCTTGTGCTATATGAGAAAAACTAACTCCCTCTTGCCTCAGGATTGGTTTGCCCAGGGCGATCTGGATTTGAAGGCGGCGGACGTCCTCCTTGCCCAGGGCGGGCCTCTGCCTGTGGTCGCCTTTCACATCTAGCAGGCTGTAGAGAAATACCTGAAAGGATTTCTGCTATCCACCGGTTGGGCTTTAAGGCGCGTTCACGACCTTGAACTGCTACTTCAGGAAGCCATTGCCCGGGACGGCGACTTCGCCCCGTTTTTACCTTTCTGCCAGCGGGCCACAGAGTACTACATTGAGACGCGCTATCCTCTGGGTATCCAGAGCCCTCTTCAGGAAGCGGTACTGAAGAAGGACCTGGATACAGCCAGAGAGTTGGCGTCTCTCATTCGCCGCAAAGTGCTGGCGGGTAGTATGAGATGACCTGGATTGCAAAGTAACGGCGAAAGGACAGGTGACATTTGGCCGTTGCCAGGAAGGTTGTCCGTGAAAGCCAGGGTGGTTGATGTCCCACCCTCACCGTCCCCAGCAGAATTCGGCGGTTCGGGGGGTCGGCGCCGTCGCCGGAGACGGGGAGCCGCTCCCCGGTATCCCACCGGTACATCCCAATCTCCAGCAAATACTCCCCGGCTGGGGTATCCGCCGGGAGGGCCAGTTCGTAGCGGTCCCGCATGAGGGGGCCCGGGAGCCACAGCGAGGTCGGGCAGCCGCCCCGCAGGGGCTCATGGTCGTCCTGCGCCCAGACCGGGTTGCCTGTGGCCGGGTTGTGGGCCGCCCCCACCAGGTGGGTGAAGACGACGTAGTTCTCCCCCACCGGCCCCTCGGCCTGCCAGTAGAGGTCCAGCAGGAGCCGGTCCCCCGGATGGACCGCCGCGCCCGGAACAACGGCCCGCTTCCCCCAGACCCCCCGGTCCCGATACAACCCGTACCCCGCCAGCCGGACCGCCTCCCCCAGCCGCGCCGTCATCGGGTGGGGAATCTCTGCCGGGGAGGGCTCCGGTTGGGTGTGGGTGACCCGGATCTCCCCGAAAGAGACCGTCGCCTCCTCCGGCGCGCGCAGTTCAAAGTGATACCGTCCGGCGGGCATACAGGCCGTCACCGGGAACTCCAGCAGGCGATAGACAGTCCGACCGGGAAGGCAGGGGGTCAGCAGGGCCACCCGCGTCTCTCCCGACGGCCCCACCAGCGCCACTTTTGGCAAAGAAGGCGCGGCCCCGGATACGGAGCACCCCTCCGGGCCGGCCCGCAGGTAGAGCCCCAGCCGCAGCGGGTCTCCTGGCCGGACCTCCCGGACCGGCAGGTCGTACCCCAGCACTTCCAGCCCGGCAACGGGCGCGGCAGAGAGAGGATACTGAGGACGGGCGCCATCGGCGGTCACATCCTCCCCGGCGGGCCCGAACAGGGAGAGGCGGTTGGAGCCGAACTCCAGCGTCAGCAGCAAAGCGGACCGTTCGGAGAGCCACGCCTTCGCCGCTCCCTGAGGGTCCTGCAGATGCCGCTCCACCTCCGCCAGCCAGATGCGGGGATGCACCCCGGCGATCGGCGCCAGTTCTGCTTCGGCCCCGGACGCATCCAGCACCGGCGACTTCTGAGGGACCAGATAGACCGGCGGGCGGTCGGCGGGGGCCGGCGCCCGGTCGTAGGAGTAGAGAAAGAGCGGGTAGCGGTCGCCGGAGACCAGGACGACGGCGTCCCCCGGCCGGGCCTGGGCCCAGACCGCCCGCACCATGCTCTGCAGGTCGTCCCGCAGGCGGCGGTCGGCGTAGTGGCCGGGGAGAGCCCAGAGCATGAGGGCGAGGGCGAGAGCGGCCCTCACCCCCACCCCCGGCCCTTCAGGCCACCCCCTCCCCCTCTCCCGCCCGGCGGGAGAG
>DAOTWL010000034.1:0-2861 GCA_034435875.1 Anaerolineae bacterium | reverse complement strand
ACCCTCACCACCCCCTCGGGCCAGGTCATAGACACCGCCAACAGCAACGGCGGCCCTTGGCCTGCCGGCACTGCCTCCTCTGGCCCTATCACCTACACCACAATGGAGCGCATAGACCCCACCGCCCCCGATACTGACGCCAACTGGGCCTCCAACAACACCATCATCCGCAACGGCCTGGACGCCAGCGGCAACCCCATCAACGGCACACCCAAAGCCCGCAACTCCGCCTCCCACGCCGACGTGGTGGTGGAGAAATCCGGCCCGGCAACGGCCCGTCCTGGTGGACTGGTGACCTATACCCTGCTGATGCGGAACGCTTACTCGCTCACCGCCACCGCCATCCGCCTCACCGACACGCTTCCGGCAGAGGTGGCTTTCCTGGCCCAGACTTCCCCCTACACGTTCACCCAGCCCGACCCCGCCACCCTGGTCTGGGAGGTGGGCGACCTGCCCCCCGCCGCGACCTCCACCCTCATCACCGTCACCGCGCGGGTCACGGAGACGCCAGGGGCAGAGGTCATCACCAACACCACCGAGGCCGCCACCGCCACCCCTGAGGTGACCACCACCAACAACACCACCTGGGCCGTCACCCAGATTCAGCCCCCTGCGCCGGCGCTGACGTTGGCCCGCAGCGGCCCGCCGGTCATCCTGGCCGGCGCGGCCTTCACCGCCGTTCTCACCCTGGGCAACACCGGCGACCTGACCGCCTCCGCTGTCGTCCTCACCGACGCGCTGCCGGCGGAGGTGGATTTCATCACCCAGACTGCGCCCTTGCCCTTCAGCCGGCCCGCGCTGGGCCTCCTCCACTGGGACGTAGGCGGCCTCCCGCCCGGCGTGTCCACGACCATCACCGTCACCCTGCGGGCCGGGGTGGCCCTCTCCGGCACGCCGGCCCTCGTCGCCACGGCGACGGAATCGGGCGGGCAGGCCGCGACCGCCGCCTGGGGCGCGCCCGTCCTCCCCGCCGTCCGCCTCTACGCGCTGGCCCCCGTCAATTACTCCGGCAGCGGCGAGGCGGCCGCCCTCATCAATCTGAGCCCGTACACCGCTTCCCTCCCCGGCTGGTGCCTGGACGATGTCCCCTCCTCCACCTCCCGCGTCTGCTTCCCCGCCGGGGCCGATATCGGGCCCGGCCGCATCCTCTGGCTGGCCCAGAACGGCGACGGCTTCTACCCCGTCTGGGGGTTTGATGCGGACTGGGCCGACGCTGCCAGCGAGCGGCCTGTCCCCCTCCTCCCCGGCTCCTGGCCCGGCTTCACCGACGGCGGCGAGGCGGCCTACCTGGTCACCGGCACGGTGGTGGTGGACGCGCTGGTGTACACGGGGACACTTCTCCCCTCTCCTGGCTGGGCCGGCCCCGCCGTCCTCTACCCGTACTATGGCTTCGCCTCCGGACAGGTCCTCTACCGCAAACTGGACCCCGCCACCGGCCTCCCCGTCCCCGATACCGACCGGGCTGCCGACTGGGCTCAGGACCCCGCCGACCCGCTCCGGGGCCGCAAACTCCGCTACCCTGGCTGGGACCTGGAGGACCTCTTCTTCCCGGCCGAAGTCACCGCCTCGGCGCAGGTGACGGTCGCCGTCGCCCCTGAGGGGGCCCTTTCCCTCACCCTTCAGACCGTCCGTTCAGCCCGAGAGTCCTTGAAAATCGCCGCCTACACCCTGGAGAGCGTCCCCCTCTACGAGGCGGTCCGGGAGCGCATCCAGGCCGGGGTGGTGGTGACCGTCCTCCTGGAAAGCGCGCCTGCTGGTGGGATGTCGTCCGACGAAAAGTGGATCGCGCAGCGGTTGCACAACCCGCCCACTTCCACCGTCTACTTCATCGGCCGGACCGGGGCGCGGTACCGCTTCCAGCACGCCAAGTACATCCTGGTGGACGACCGCCTGGCGCTGGTCAGCAGCGACAACTTCACCGAACGCTCCATGCCCTCCGATCTCATCGTCAACGGGACGGCGGGCCACCGGGGCTTCCTGCTGGTGACGGATAGCCCCGGCGTCGTGGCTCGGCTGGCCGAGGTCTTCCGCCGGGATGCCGACCTGACCCACGTGGACGTCGCGCCGTACGATGATAAGACCTATGCTCCGCCAGCGGGGTACGTCCCCCTCCCCCCGCCGGATTGGACGACCTACACCGCGCCCTTCAGCGGGCTTCTGGCGACGACGGCGACGACCCTCACCGTCCTGCACGGCCCCGAACACCTCCTCCGCCCCGGCGACGGCCTGCTGGGGCTGCTGAACCGGGCCGGTGCGGGGGACGCCGTTGCCGCAATGCAATTGACCGAAATGGTCACCTGGACCTCCGGGATCGGGGATGCGGGGCTGAATCCCCGCGTGGTGGCGCTGGTGGCGGCGGCCCGCCGGGGCGCGGCGGTGCGGCTGTTGCTGGACGAGTATTACGACAGCAGCACCAACTTTGCCACCTGTCTCTACCTGAACGGCCTGGCCCGTGCGGAGTCCCTGCCTCTTTCCTGTCGGTTGGGGAACGTGGCCGGGCTGGGGGTCCACGCCAAGACCTTCTTCGTGCAGGTCGGAGGCGAGAAGTGGGCGCACATCGGCAGCGTCAACGGCACGGAGACGTCCAACAAGGCCAATCGCGAGGTGGCGCTGCAACTGGCCTCCGCCGACGCCTACGACTTTCTGATAACCGTCTTTGAGTACGACTGGGCGCGGGCCCACGCGCCGCTGGTCTTCCCCCTCTACCTCCCGCTGGTCTTTCGGGATTACGTCCCCCCAGCGGACTACCCGCTGGTGAGCGAGGTCTTCATCAACCCCTCCGGCCCCGACGCGGGGTACGAGTGGATAGAACTCTACAATCCCGGCCCAACGGTGAGCATCGCCGGCTGGACGATTGGGGA
>DAOTWL010000033.1:0-2586 GCA_034435875.1 Anaerolineae bacterium | reverse complement strand
GGGGTCTACACGGTGACGCTGGTGGTGTTTGACGGCGACACCCTGCTCCCCTACACCGCTTACGAGAACGGCCAGGCCCTGGGGCCCGAAATCGTCCTGAGCCACGTCCAACTGACCCGCCCCTCGGCACCGCCCTCCCTGGCCGCCCTGGGGATTCCGGAGACGGCCCCGATGCCGTCCTGGGGCCCCGTCCGGCTCCTGCGGGGGACGGTGCGGGAGCGGGAGAGCCGCCCCGGCGACCCCCTCCATCTGGAATTCTACTGGGAAGCCACAGAGACCCCCAACGGGGACTACCGGATGTTGCTCCGGGTAGATGGCCCCGGCGGCCGACAGTGGGAACGCCCCCTGACCCGGCCGGACTTCCCCACCACCGGCTGGCAGGCCGGAGACCGCTGGCTGGGCCTCCACACCCTGCGGCTTCCCCCCGGGCTGGAGAGCGGGGAACACGGAATATGGCTACAGGTCTGCCGCCGGGAAGGGGAGGGATGTCGGCTTCTCGGCGAACCGTACCTGTTGGGGGCAATCCAGGTACAGGCCCCGGCCCGCTCCTGGGCCGTCCCGCCGCTGGATGTGCGGACGGAGGCCCCGCTGGGCGGGGAGGTGACCCTGGTGGGGGCGGCCTGGGAGCCGGCGGGGGAGGCCCTCCGGCCTGGCGCTCCGCTGACTGTGACGCTGGTCTGGCGGGGGGAGCGGGAGATGGAGACCAGTTACCGGGTCTTCCTGCACCTGCTGGGGCCGGACGGGTCGCTGGTGGCGCAGTCGGACGGGGAGCCGGCGGGGTGGAGCCGCCCCACCACCGGCTGGCTGCCGGGGGAGGTGGTGGTGGACGGGCGGGTACTGGCTTTGCCGCCGGACCTGCCAGCGGGGGATTACCGGCTGATGGCGGGGATGTACGCCTACGGCGGCCCCCGCCTGACCACCCCTGAGGGCGCCGACGCGGTTCTGCTGGCCCGCCTCTCGGTGAAATAATTTATCTTGCGACCTGCGGCGCTCCGAAGGAGGCTTCGTTAGAATGAGCCCAGCAGTAAACCGCCGGGCCTGAATCTGAACACTTCCCGGCCGGAGGAAAGAATTGAGCCGCTTCTTCAGACGCTCGGTCTCCATACTGATTCTTCTGGCCCTGTGGTGGATTCCGGCAAAATCCGCCATCGGCCCGACAATGGTCTGCGGCGACGATATGCTCCTGCATCTCCTCCGGGTGGTCCAGATAGACCATCTGTGGTCGCAGGGGATTTTCTATGCTCGCCTGGCGCCGGATATGGGATGGGGGTTCGGATACCCCGTCTTCAATTTCTACCCTCCCCTCTCCTACTACATCGCCCTCCTCATCGCCCGGCTGGGCTTCGGCATCACGCCAGGAGTTCGCCTCGCCCAGGCGCTGACTTTCCTGCTGGCTGGCGTAGGGGTGTACCTCCTGGCCCGGGATTTCTTTCGGGAAGAAGCGGCCCTCGTGGCCGGAATCGCTGCAATGTACGCGCCGTATGTGGCCTATAACCCCCTCTACCGGGGGGCAATGCCGGAGGCGATGGGATGGGCCCTCCTCCCCTGGGCCTGGTGGGCAGTGGGACGGGCGGCCCGAACGGGCCGAAGGGGATGGATCGCGGCGGGAACGCTCATCTTCGGCGCAGTCCTCATTACCCACAGCGTGGCCGCCGTCCTCGGAGTCCCCCTCGTCGCCCTCTATGCGCTGGTGGAAGCCCTGGCTTCGCCGGTCCGCCCGGCTCGCTACCGGGCCCTGATCGCAGCGGTGGTTGTGGGTTTGGGGCTGGGCCTTTCCCTGTTCTTCTGGGTCCCCGCCTGGGCCGAACGGCCCCTGGTCCAACTGGAACGGGTCCCCTACGGCTTCCCCGGCGGATACCCATCCCATTTCTTCTCCCTGGGGTATACCGTCTTCGCCTGGGAGTCCGTCCGGCCCGACCTGGTCAATCCCTATCCGCCCCGCTCCCTGGGCCTGGTGCCGGTCCTTCTGGGATCGCCCGGCCTGGCCGGGCTGTTCCTGTTCCCCGATGGCCGCCGCCGACAGGTCGCCTTCTTCGGCGCCACCTTTCTGGGAGCCACGCTGATGGCTCTCCCCATCTCGAGGCCGGTCTGGGCAGCCATCCCTTTCCTGCACAACTTCCAGTTCCCCTGGCGGTTTCTGGGACCGGCGGCTCTCTCCCTGGCCGTCCTCATCGGCGCAACGGCGGAACTGCTGGGGAGATTCCGCTGGCGCGGCTTCGTGATAGGAGCAATGGTCCTGGCTCTGGTCCTCGCCGACCTGGGCTGGCTCTTCAACGCCCGTTACTGCCCCGGCTGGGATCAGGTCTCCATCGGCAGCCTCTGGACGTACGAGCACGTGGGTGGAGGCGTGGGGACATCGGGCGGTGAGTTCCTCCCCCGGTTGGTCCGGGGCCGCCCTCCCTACCCAGCGGAGAACGTCTTTGATCCTGCATCAGTCCCTGAGGGTGCCACCCTTCAGCAGAAGCGGACCGGGCCATTCTCCGCCGAGGCGTGGGTGGAAAGCCCCCAGCCCTTCCGGATGACCGTCAACCGCTTCTTCTACCCCGGCTGGCGGGCCTGGGTGGACAGTCGGGAGGTGGAGGTCGC
>DAOTWL010000032.1:0-10550 GCA_034435875.1 Anaerolineae bacterium | reverse complement strand
CCACGGCGACGGCGCCCCCCACCGTCCCCCCGCCCTCCCCCACCCCCGGCCCGCTCCGCCACACCGTCCAGCCCGGGGAGACGCTGGCCGGCATTGCGGCGGCCTACGGCGTCCCGCTGGCCGACCTGATCGCCGTCAACCACATCCAGGACCCCAACCTCATCCGGGCCGGGCAGGTGCTGGTGATCCCCGGCGTCGGGGTGACCCCTGCCCCTGCGGAGAGCCCCACCCCCCTTCCGGCCGCCGGTCCCACCCCCACCCCGGTCCGGCGGCCCACTCTCCCCGCGCCCACCCCGTCCGGCCCGCCCAGGGTGGAGATCGCCGCTGTGCTGGGCGCCGGGGACCTGGCCCGCGAGAGCGTCCGCCTGCGCAATCGGGGGGGTGTGGTCTCGCTGGAGGGCTGGACCCTCTCCGACGCCGGCAGCGACCGCTACGCCTTCCCCCGCCTGGTCCTCTTCCCCGGAGGGGAACTCACCCTCCACTCCGGCCCCGGCATCTCCACCCCGACCGACCTCTACTGGAACCGCGCCGCGCCGGCCTGGCAATCGGGGGAACTGCTCACCCTGCGGGATGCAGAGGGAAGCATTGTGGATACCTACGTGGTCCCTTGACAATTCGCACCCCCTAGGGTATACTATACCCCAGTAGTGTATATCCAGGAGGGGCCTATGCCTGTCTATGAGTACCGGTGTCCCAAATGCGGTGAGCGGTTTGAGAAATGGATCCGGTCGCTGAATGCCCAGACGGAGGTTGTCTGCCCCCGCTGCGGCAATACCGAAGTGGAAAAGGCGGTTTCCCTCTTCGCGGGCCTGACCGGAGGCAGTCGGGCATCCTCTGGAGCCTCCTGCTCTTCGGGCGGGTCGCTTTGAGGGGTCTCGTAGGGTTGGGGGGCCGGTGGCTCCCCGGAGGAGACATGGTGATTCAGGACCCACAGGTCAAGGCCGACCTGATCCGGCGGCTGCGGCGGATTGAGGGGCAGGCCCGGGGCGTGGCCCGGATGATAGAGGACGGCCGGGATTGCCAGGAGGTGCTCCAGCAACTGGCCGCCATTCGGGCCGCCGTCCAGCAGGCCAGCATCCAGGTCATGCGTTCCTACGCGCTGGAGTGCATCCAGGCCGCCGAAGCCTCCCCCGCCGAAATGGCCGAGGCCCTCATCCAGGCCGTCATCCGTTTTGCCTGATCGTTCTCCCACAAAGACCCAAAGGCACAAAGAGGTTCTCTGCATCCTGCACCTTGCATCTTTTGAGGAGGTTATCATGCCATTGCTGAACGACGAAATCCGTCAGGAAGTCTCCAAAATCCTGGCCGGATTGCCCGGCCCGGTGCGGCTGGTGATGTTCACCCAGGAGTTTGAATGCGAATACTGCACCGAAACCCGCCAACTGGTGGAGGAGGTCGCCGAACTCTCCGACCGGATCGCGGCCGAAATCTACGACTTTCAGGCCGACCGGGCGAAGGCCGACGAACTGGGCATAGACAAAATCCCCGCCATCGCGGTCATCGGCGCGCAGGACTACGGGGTCCGCTTCTACGGCATCCCCTCCGGGTACGAGTTTGCTTCTTTCCTCCACGCCATTCAGAGCGTGGCGGCGGGGAAGCCCGAACTGAGCGACACCACCCTCCGGGCCCTGGCGGGAATCCAGAAGCCGGTCCACATCCAGGTCTTCGTCACGCCGACGTGCCCGTACTGCCCGCAGGCAGTGATGCTGGCCCACCAGATGGCCATCGCCAGCCCGATGGTCCGGGCCGACATGGTGGAGGCCATGGAGTTTCCCCACCTGGCGATCAAGTACCAGGTCATGGGCGTCCCGCGCACTGTCATCAATGAGACGGTGCATATTGAGGGCGCCGCGCCGGAGTCCATGGTGGTCGCCAGATTGCAGGAAGCGCTGAGGGCAGAACGGAATCCGCAATCCGCCATCCGTGAAACGTGAAACGTGAAACGTGAAAGTGGTGGTATGCTGGATTTCAAACTGACACCATCTCAAGCAGAGGCCCGACCGCCCGAGGAGGAGGTGTACGACCTCATCATCCTGGGCGGCGGGCCGGCCGGCCTGACGGCGGCCATCTACGCCGGCCGCGCCCGTATCCACACCCTGGTCATCACCGGCCCGCTGCCCGGGGGCCAGCCCGCCAACACCGACATGGTGGAGAACTTCCCCGGCTTCCCGGAGGGGATTGACGGGTCCGACCTGGCCCGGCGCTTCGTCGCCCAGGCGGAACGGTTCGGGGTGCGGATGGTCCACGATTCCGTCACCGGCGTGGACCTCTCCGTCCGGCCCTTCGTCGTCCGCACCGATATGGCGACCTATCGGGCCCACACCCTCATCATCGCAATGGGCGCCGTCCCCCGCCGCCTGGGTGTACCCGGAGAGGACCGTTTCTTCGGACGGGGGGTCTCCGCCTGCGCCACCTGCGACGGCTTCTTCTACCGGGATAAGCGGGTGGTGGTCGTCGGCGGCGGCGACAGCGCCATCATAGAGGGCCTCTACCTGACCCGCTTCGCCCGCGAGGTGGTCGTCGTCCACCGCAGAGACCAGCTGCGGGCGACGCAAATCCACCAGGAGCGCGCCTTCGCCAACCCCAAGATGCGCTTCGTGTGGGATTCGGCCGTGGAGGAGATTCTGGGCGAAAAGACGGTGACCGGCGTGCGGGTGCGCAACCTGAAAACCGGCGAGACCTCCGTCATTGAGGCCGACGGCGTCTTCATCTACATCGGCATGGAGCCCCAGACGGAACTCTTCGCCGGACAACTGGAACTGGACGAACGCGGCTACATCGTCACCGACCGTCGCCAGCGGACCAGCGTCCCGGGGGTCTACGCCGCCGGGGACATCCAGGACCCCCTCTACCGCCAGTTAGTGGTCGCCGCCGGCACCGGCGCGGTCGCTGCGATGGAGGCGGAGAAGTACCTGGAGCTGTATCCGCAGAATCATCAGGGATGACCTGTGGGACGGCCTTTCCAGGCCGTCCCAAATGGCCTTTCCAGGCCGTCCGGACGGGCTGAAAAGCCCGTCCTACGGGTGAACTGCGTAAGACAGGGATGATCGGCGACATCTTTCTGGGAGCACCGGTATACGACCTCATTGTCATCGGCGGGGGGCCGGCGGGCGCCACCGCCGCGCTCTACGGGGCGCGCGCCGGCCTGAAGACGGTGGTCATAGATAAGGGCCTGACGGCGGGGGCGGCCGGGAAGGCCGGGCAGATTGTCAACTTCCCCGGCCTGGGGCCTATTTCCGGTGCCGACCTGGTCCGCCGCATCCGGGAACAGGCCGCTTCCTTCGGGGTCGAATTCGTCACCGACCGGGTGCTCCGGGTGGACCTCTCCGCCGACCCGCGCCAGGTCTGGGCGAGCCAGGGGGTCTACCGGGGACGGGCCCTCATCATCGCCACTGGCTCTATGGGACGGAGCCGGTACCTCCCCGGAGAAGAGCGCCTGCTCGGGCGCGGGGTCAGTTACTGCGCCACCTGCGACGCCGCCTTCTTCCGGGACCGGGAGGTAGCCGTCCTGGGCAACAACGACGAGGCGGCAGAGGAGGCGCTGACGCTGACCCGCTTCGCTGCGCGCGTCCATTTCCTCTCCCCTACCCCAGACCTGCACGCGTCGCCGGAACTGGCCCGGGAATTGACCGCCCACCCCAAAGTGGCGATTCGGCCCTCTGCCCGGGTGGAGGAGATTCTGGGCAACGAACGGGTGGAGGCGGTCCGGGTCGTCTCGCCGGAGGGAGAAGAGGTCCTTCCGGTCGCCGGGGTGTTCGTCTATCTACAAGGGAATGTGCCGGTGACGGATTTTCTGGAGGGACAGTTGCCCCTGGGGGAGGGCGGCTGTCTGCTGGTGGATGAGAACTTCCAGACGGCCGTGCCCGGCGTGTTCGCCGTCGGCGATGGGCTGTGTCGCCACCTGAAACAGGCGGTGGTCGCCGCCGCCGAGGGCGCGGTGGCCGCGATGGCCGCCGACCGGTACCTGCACGGCCGGGCCCAACTGCGGCCCGACTGGTCCCAATAGAAGTCCGGCCGGAGGAGCACCCATGCCCGAACACCCCCTGCCCCCACAAATCCCCCAGGTTGTGGTGGACCTCTGCCATACGTGCCGCCGCTGCCCGGCGCGGGAGGTCTGCCGGAGCAAAGCGCTCCGGGCCCTGGACCCCGGCGAGCCGCCCTGGGTGGACGGCAACCGCTGCTACGGTTGTCTGGCCTGCGTCCCCGCCTGCCCCTTCGGGGCGATCCAGGTACCGTCTCCCCTCATACCGTCCCGCTTGTAGTGAGGCACGAAGCCGCTCGGAGTCAGGCACGCCGCGCAGCGGAGGGCCGTCCAGCGCGACTCCGCTTCGCTCCGTCGCTGACTCCAAACGTCCGCTCGGAGTCAGGCACGCCGCGCAGCGGAGGGCCGTCCAACGCGACTCCGCTTCGCTCCGTCGCTGACTCCAAACGTTTCATTCCATATCCACCATCGGAGGCCCCTATGGAACACATCTTTGACGTCCTCATCATCGGCGGCGGCGTTCACGGCGCCAGCCTGGCCTTCCACCTGGCCCGGCGGGGTGTTCGGGTGGCCGTCCTGGAGCGGAAGTTCGTCGCCGCCGGCGCCACCGGACGGTCCAGCGGCCTGGTGCGGATGCACTACGACCTGGAGGCGGAGGCCCGTCTGGCCTGGTTCTCCTTCGGGTACTTCCGGGACTGGGCCCGGCACGTCGGCGGGGAGCCGGATTGCGGGTTCACCCGCACCGGCTTCATCCAGATTGTGGAGCGGGCACACGCCGATGCTCTTCAGGCCAACGTCCGTATGCACCAGCGCATCGGCATTCCCTCCCTGCTGGTCACCGCCGACGACGTCCGGCGGCTGGCCCCGTCCTTCGCCACCGACGACTTTGACCTGGCCGCGTACGAGCCGGAATCGGGCTACGCGGACCCCCCGTCCACCGCGCAGGGCCTGATGAACGCGGCCCGGGCGCGCGGCGCCGTCCTGATGCAGGATTGCCCCGTCACCGGCATCCCCGTGCATGGCGGCAGGGTGACGGGGGTGACCACACCGAAGGGGGAATTTTCGGCCCCGGTGGTGGTCAACGCCGCCGGCGCGTGGGCGGGCGAGGTCTGCCGGATGGTCGGCCTGGACCTGCCGCTGAGCACCTGGCGGCACGAGACGATGTTCGCCCACCGCCCGCTCGACATCCCCACCCACCCGACGGTGATAGATTTCCCCAACTCCATGTACTTCCGCCCGGAGACCGGCGGGCTGACGCTGGTGGGGCTGGAAGATGGCAACCTCCTGGGCCTGCCCCCCGCCGATGAGGAATACGTCCGCCCCGATTTTGTGGAGCGGGCCGGAGAGCGCATCTGCCGCCGCATCCCGGCGATGGTGCATGGCGGCGTCCACTCCGCCCAGGTCGGCTACGACGGCATTACGCCAGACCAGCATCCGGCCCTCGGCCCGCTGGGGCCGGAGGGCTTCTGGCTGGATTGCGGCTTCAGTGGAACGGGCTTCAAGATCGCTCCGGCGGTGGGGCTCTGTCTTTCGGAGTGGATGCTGGACGGGGCGCCCCGGACGGTGGACATTACGGTTTTCTCTCCGGCCCGGTTTCTGGAGGGACGGACGCTGCGAGGGGAGCATCCGTACGAGAATATCTGGAGATAAAGGGGTGGGCAATGGGGGGCAAGGTAAATCTTGCCCGAATCAGACCTGCAGATGGGCCAGGAATATGACGTTATCGTAGTCGGTGCGGGACCGGCGGGGGCCACGGCGGCATTCCATTTAGGCGCGGCGGGCAAACATGTGCTGATCCTGGAGAAAGAGCGCCTGCCCCGGCACAAGCCCTGCGGGGGCGGCATCCCCACATCGGTCCTCCGCCGGTTCCCGATAGATTTCTCCCCTGTTGTGGAGCGGGAGGTGCGGCGCGTTCGCTTCCGCTTCGCCGACGGCCGGGAGGTCGCCGCTGACCTGCCTCCTGGTGCGGTGGTCGTGGTACGGCGTGATCGCTTTGACCATTACCTGGTCTCCCACGCCCGCGCAGAAGTGCGGGACGGCGCCCGGGTAGTGGACGTCCGGCAGGACGGGACCGGGGTGGAGGCTGTGCTGGTTTCCGGGGAGACCCTCCGCGCCCGCCACCTGATTCTGGCCGACGGAGCCGGCTCCCCTCTGGCGCGCCGGATTGGCCTGCGGCAGAGACGGCGCATGGGCATCACCCTGGAGGCCGAAGTCCCAACCGATAATGTACGGGCCTCCTTTGACGCCGCTCTTTTCCTCTTCGGTCTCCCGGTTCAGGGCTACGCCTGGGTTTTCCCCAAATCGGATCATCTCTCGGTCGGTGTCGGCACATTTCTGGGACTTCCGCAGGCGTTGCGGAAGCTGCTGGAGCAAGAGATGGCGCGCCTGGGCATCCCGCTGGAAGGGGCCCGGCTGTATGGCCATCCCCTGCCCGTCTACCTGCAGCACGAGCAACTCCATAAGGGACGGGTGCTTCTGGCAGGGGATGCAGCCGGGTTAGTAGACCCGCTGTTGGGAGAGGGCATCCGGCACGCGGTCCGGAGCGGGGAACGGGCAGCAGAAGCAGTCCTGCGAGGGGACATCTCCGGATATACGGCCTGGATTCACCGGGAAATCGGGAATGACCTGCTTTGGGGCTTGCGATGGGCCCGTTTCTTCTACAATCACCAGCGCGTTTCGTTTGAGTGGGGAGTCCGCAACCCCCTCTTCCTGGGGGAATTCCTGCGTCTCCTCGCCGGAGAGACGACGTACCAGGCGATGGCGCTCCGGGCACCGTTCCTGGTCGTACTGGGCATCCTCTGCCGCCGGAAGTCCGAAAATTGACAATACCGCATTTTTAAAGTATAAAAGACCCAGGGGCTCTTGCTAAGGCGGCGCTCCACCGCCCGTCCTGAACCACACGGACGAGAGGGATGCGCTCCCGACTCTCTCCGCAGCCGTTCCACCAGCCAGGATACGGAGGAAAATCATGGCAGAGTGCATCGTCTGCAAAGGAGAATATGCCCCTGGTTCTCCCTGTCCGCGCTGTCTTGCCGATAATGGGCCCTGGGAAACATGGCGGCAACAACGTCAAGAGGAACAAGGAGGCCTGCAGGGCCTGGAGGCCTTCATGCGCCCCCACCTGTACCTGCCCCTCATCATCACCATCTATGCTCTCGGTTGCAGCCTGATCGGTCTGGGAGGAACGTGGGCCGGCATCCGACCGGACTTCCAGTTGGTGGCCGTTATCCTGACCGTGTGCGGGTGTATGCTGGTGACCTACGCCAACTACGAGGCCCGCCATTCTATACGGGAACAGATGCTCCTGGCGCCGCTGCGTCGGGGCTGGCTGGCGGCGCTGAAAGCGCCCTGTACCCAGGCCATCCTGATCCCTGCCATAACTGTTCTGATGGCCTTTCTGCTGGTGGCGGGGATGGTTTCCTCCCACCTGCTCCGGGAACTTCTCTGCTGGTTGACCTTTGAGCCCGGTTACTGTAAAGAGGACCCGGGAGGGTTTCGGGAACGGGTAACCGAAGCGCTCCCCCTGATTCTGATGGTCTGCTCCGGCGGATTCCTCATCTCGTTCGCCCATTCCTCTTCCCTCCTCCTGGCCATGCGGTATGCCAAGGAAATGAACCGCCAACTCCCCATGCCCCTGTTCCTGGATGATAACCGTCTGGCAGGGGTCGTTCGGAGAGTAGCGGAGCAGGTGCTGGACCGGACAGATGGGACAGTCGTCCATCTGATTGGAGCCAAAACGCTTTCAGGCCTTCCGGTCCAGCCGCCCCAGTGGCGCGAGGAACGACGCTATGCCGGCCCCTGGAACTGGAGCGATATGGAGCGAACGCCTGATGGGGGAATTCGGATGAAAGCCTACATAGAAGAGGACTGCCGTCAGGTGGAAACCGCCAGCGGTCTTCCCCAAACCCAACGGGCCGTCGCCATCTATACGGTGACTGCCGATCCCTGGGGACGAATCCGTCAGATTCAGCGGAGGGAAGAGCAACACTGAGCTTTTGCGGGAATGGCAGGCGGGGGCGGGCAGTACAACCCGCCCCCGCCTGCTTCTTCCGGGGATGGCTCATCAGGCTGGGGCGGCAGGATTCGAACCTGCGGATGACGGATCCAAAGTCCGTTGCCTTACCCCTTGGCTACGCCCCAAACGACTTCGCTTTTATCTTACCACACCCCCCAGAAAGGCGCAAATCTATTTCGTGTCATTCGTGGCGAATTTCCGGCCAGAAACTGCCACTCTCCGATGTTCCAGAACGGGGCGCCCCGCCACGGGCGCGGGCCGGAGAGGTCCGGCTGGACCAGCCAGAAGTCGTCCCAGCGGCAGAGGGGGACCCACCAGGCCTCCCGGCGGGCCGTCTCCTGGAGTTCTGCCAGCAAGGACGCCCGCCGTTCGGGGTCCGTCGCGGCGGCCTGGGCCAGCAGCAACCCGTCCAGCGCCCCGTCGCAGACGCCGGCAGGGTTCTGGCCGCCCGGCCGCGCCTCCGCGCAGAGCCAGCGGGCGTCGTCCGGGTCGGGGTAGCCGGAGGGCCGGCCCGCCCACTGGGCCAGGTCCCAGGCCGCTGGGTCCTCCCACGGCCGCTCCCGGATAGCCGTCTCCACGCCGATGCCCAGGCTCCGCAGCGTCTGCGCCACCCCGGCCTGGGCTGCCGCCCGCCCCGGCGGGGCAGCGTAGCGCAGGGTCAGGGAGATGCCCGCCCGGTCCCGGATGCCGTCCCCATCCCTATCCCGCCAGCCGACCTCGTCCAGCATCCGCGCCGCCTCCCGGACGGAGGGGGCAGTCGCCGGGGACGGGCTCTCCCAGCGGGTGCCGCTGTAGAGGCTGGCGGCCGGAATCGCCGCCAGCGCGGCGCAGACCGCCTCCCGATCCAGGGCCTTCGCCAGGGCAGCCCGGACGCGCGCTTCCTGCAGCGCCGGATGCCCCCGACGCGGGTCCAGGTTGAACAGCAGGGTCTCCACGTAGCCGGAGGGGGAAGAGAGCAGGGTCGTCCCCTCCGGCGGCTCCCGTTCCGGCAGGCCATCCGGCGCCAGGAAGGGAGCGAAGTCGGCATCACCGAAGGCCATAATCTGCCCGCGGGCCTGCGCGTCCGGCTGGGCGAAAACCCGTACCCGCTGAGCGGTGGGCCGGCCCCGCCAGTAGGAGGGATTGGCGACAAAGACCAGCGCCCCACCCTCCTCCCCGGCGAAGACGTACGGCCCGTTGCCCACCCACCCCACGCGGTCGGGCGCATGGCGCGGCAGAACAAAGGGGAAAAGCATCGTCGGCCAGGGCGCGAAGGGACGGGTGAAGGTCGCCTGGACGGTGCGGCTATCCAGCGCGACGACGCTCTCCAAAAAGGAGTCGTGGGGAAATATCCCCCGCGCGGCGGCCCGTTCGTGGGTGAAAACCACATCGCCGGCGGTGAGGGGCGCCCCGTCCGACCAGAAGAGGCCCTCCCGCAGGCGGATTGTCAGCACGCGGCCATCGTCGGAGATGGTGGGCATTCCCGCCGCCAGTTCCGGCGAAACCTCCAACCGGTCGTCCACCCGCCACAGGCCGACCAGGAACAAGTCCTGAAGGGCGCGGGCCGACCAGGAGCGGGGCTGCAACGGGCTCAGCGTCTGGGGCCACTCCGGTAGCAACACCCGCAGGTCGCGGGCGGGCGCCGGGGTGGGGACCGGCGTCAGGCCTGCCAGCGGGTCACGGGCGGGCGGGCTCGGAGTGACCGCCGCGCAGGCGGAGAGGAGGCAGGAAGCAAGAAGCAAGAAGCAAGAAGCAAGATGCAGGAAGCAAGATGCAGGAAGCAGGACGCATGTCGCAGGGCGCATGTCACAGGGAGCAGGAACTGGACCGCTACCACCTGCCGTTGAAGCCGGAAGGACGCATGTCGCAGGGCGCATGTCACAGGGAGCAGGGCGCATGTCGCAGGGCGCAGGGAGCAGGGCGTCTATGCCGCGACGACTTTGACCAGGACCCGACGGCGGCGGGGACCATCAAACTCGGCCAGGAAGACTCCCTGCCAGGAGCCCAGCACCAGCCGCCCCTCGCTCACGAAGAGGGTCAGTTGGCTGCCGACCAGGGTGGTCTTGACGTGGGCCGGCGCGTTTCCCTCCGCGTGCTGGAAGTCGGGCCGGTCCGGCACCAGCGTGTCCAGCACCAGCCCGATGTCGTGGCGGACGGTGGGGTCCCAGTTTTCGTTGAGGGTCAGGCCGGCGGTGGTGTGGGGGCAGAAGAGGTAGCAGAGCCCCTCCCGCACGCCGCTGCGCCGGACAGCCTCCTGGACCTGCGGAGTGATGTCCCGCCATTCCTGGCGGGATTGGGTGGAGATTTCTATGGTGTCCATCTTTGCGCTGATAGGAGATTGGCGTCACCCCTCCCCCCGGCCCCTCACAAGTGTAGGTTTTTTGCGCCGCCCTTGTTCCGGGCGGGCTGCGGGCTTCTTTTGCCCTCACCCCCCTTGATCCCCCCCTCTCCCACTGGCCTTCGGCCGGGGAGAGGGGGGATTCCGCCCCCTTCCCCTCGCGGGGTGGGAGAGGGGAAGGGGGTTGGGGGTAGGGGTGAGGGGGCACATTCCCTTTCCCCTCGCCCCTGGTGGGA
>DAOTWL010000031.1:0-8533 GCA_034435875.1 Anaerolineae bacterium | reverse complement strand
AACTGGCGCCGGGCAATCCACCACGCTCCAACTATCAAGAGGGCACTGTAGGTCAGGGTTTGCGCCACCAGACTCCAAACCCCGCCACCATGGGTTGCCAGCCAGAACGCCGGGATATAAGAAATCGGAAAAGCCAGGCTTTGCAGGAGGCTGGTCGGGCCGAAACGCATTTCCTTATCCAGCATCACCCCCGCCAGCCCGCCGGCGCTCTCCAGAACAGCCGCCAGCGCCAGAACAAGCGCCACTTGTACTACCGAGAGGTCGTAGCCAGCCTTTAGGAGAATTGGCGCAGCCAGTAAGGTAAGAAGAAAGCCGCCCAAAATGATGGGAATGTTCAGGTACAAAAACGTGCCGATGGCCTCGCCGGACATTTCTTTGTGCTGCCCAAAGGCCTGCCCGATGCCCATTTTGGGTTCCAGCCGAAGCAGTTGAGCGAAGAACATCGCCAGGGCAAAGGTGCCAAAGGCCTCCGGGGAAAGCAGCCGCGTCAGGAGAATATTGGCGATAAATCCGAAGCCGATGGTCCAGTACGAACTCAGCGCCACCCACAACCCACCGCGCACGGCGCGGTAGGCCAGGGGAGTCTCATCCGCCACCGGATTCCCTCTCCGACTCCAGGTAGGCCGCAACCGCCCGGGCATAGGCGTCAAAGTCTTCCAGGCGTTTCTTGAGGATACCGTAGACTCTGGCGTCATCTATTTGGGCATAGTCGTGGACGATCAGGTTGCAGAAGCGGGCCATTTCTATCAGGGTCGGCAGGAGTTGCCGGGGAACCACCCCCCTCCTCCGCCAGTATCTGGAACACGTCCTTGTTGTCCTCCGGGTAGCGGAATCCCTCCAGGGCGATCAGGCGACGGCCAATATCCAGGCAGGCTTCAATCGCCACTGCAACGCGCGCTCCACTGCCCGCTTCAGCCGAACATTCTCCACGTATTGCCGGAATGAGCGAACTCTATCTCGCTCCCCCTTCAAATAAGCGACTTCATTCCGCAGATATGTCAACCGTTCTACGATGACCTCGTCGGCGTTCTCCAAGTCCCACCTCCCGAATTTCCCGGAACAGTGCCCTCCGGAAGAAATCGTACATCGGCTTCAGGTCGGCGTAGATTTTGCCCGCCCGGACCTCAAACTCCACCCGCGCGGCCCGGTCCCGCTCAAAAATGAGCCGCCCGTGCTTCAGGACTTGATGCTGCAGGAGCGGCGGAGCGTCGTTCAGGACAACCAGGTCGGTCGGATGGCCGATGATGCTCTCCACCTCCCAGCCCAGGCGCAGCCGACGGTCAAAGCGGGCCTCGGCGTCCAGGTCGGCAGTCAGCAGGACGGCGATGTCCACATCGCTCCGGGGATGAGCCCGACCCTCGGCCACCGAGCCGAAGATGTAGGCCGCCACCACGTCCGGCTGGGCGGCCAGATACTCCAGCAGAGAGGGCATCCATTCCATCATCCCCATCCCCCGGGTGCTCAATGACCAACGACGCTGCGTGCCGCTGTAAGATATATCGCCGCCAGATAAATCTTGCGCTACAGGTTTCAAATTATCCTCACCACCGAACCGTTCTCTCCTTTGGTCACTTCAATGCGGGCCGGGAAGGCGTCCCGCAGTTCCTCCAGATGGGTGATGACCAGGATGCAGGCGAATTCGTCCTGGATGGCGTGGATGGCCTCCACCATCCGCTCCCGACCCTGGGCGTCCTGGGAGCCGAAGCCTTCATCTATGAAGAGGGTCTGGAGTTGGGCGCCGGCCCGACGGGCCAGCAGACGGGAGAGAGCCACCCGCAGGGCAAAGTTGACCCGAAACTGCTCGCCGCCGGAGTAATTCTCGTAGGGACGCTCGCCCAGTTCGTCCGCGATGCGGATGTCCAGGGTCTCCCGGGTCTCACCGGAAAGAATCTCCTTCTGGGTTTCCAGCCGCACGTGCATCCGTCCGCCGGTCATCTTCTCGGCCAGCAGGTAATTGGCTTCCTTCTCTATCTCCGGCACGACGGCTTCTATAATCATCGCCGGGACGCCCTGGATGCCGAAGGCGGACCGGAGTTCGGCGTAGAGGGATTCCCGACGGGCCAGTTCGGCCCGCCGCCGGAGCCGGCTTTCTTTCTGGCGGGCCAGTTCGTCGCAGGCGGCCAGCCGCTGCTGGGCCGCGCCCAGACGTTGACGGGCCAGGGCCTCCGCCTCCTCTACCCGCCGCAGTTCGGCCTCCAGCGCGGGGGCCTCCCTGAGCCGTTCCTCCAGCGCGCGCGCCCTCTGCTCCAGTTCGGCCAGACGGGCCCGGTCGGCATCCATCTGCTCCTGCAGGCGGCGCCGGGCCTCGGCCAGCCGGAGCAGTTCCCGCTCCTCCCGCTCCAGGCCGGTGCGGGCCTCCAGCAACCGCTCCCGCCGCTGCGCGTAGACCTGGAGTTCCCGGACGGCCCGGCGGGCCTCTTCGTGGGCCGCCGCGTCGTAGCCCAGGGCGGCTTCCTGGGCCTGTATCTCCTCCAGCGCCGCACGGGGTTCGGGGGCATAGTCCTCCGCCTGAAGCCGGGCCGCGATGCAGTCGTGTTCGGCCTGGGCCGTCTCCAGTTCCCGCTCCGCCTCCTGGCCGACGCGGATGCGCTCCGCCAGTGCGGCCGCCTCCTGTTCCAGGCGCGGGAGTTCCTTCAGCGAGGCCTCGTTGGCCCGAATCTCCTCCTCCCGCCGTTTCGCCTCGGCAGCCATTTCCATAATCCGTGCGACGTTGGCCCGGTACGTATCCCCCTTCTCCCGTCCTTCCCGCTGCATCTCCTCCAGCAGCCGCAGGCGGTCCGGCTCCGTCAGCGGACGGCGACAGAGCGGGCAAAGAGCCTCCGCCGCCTCCAGCATAGCGATCCGCTCCTTCAGGACATCCATTTCTCCTTTCAGGGACTGGTTGACGGCCCGGAGTTCGGTCATCTCCAGGGCCAGGCGGGCCAGTTCCTGCTTCGCGGCCTCGTTTTGTTGACGGAGTTCGTTCAGGGCGGCCACGCGGGCCTGCAGGTCGTCGTGCCGGCGCAGGTCGTCGGGGGTCACCCGGCGGGATTGGAGCATCCGGACCTGCTGGGCGGCCCGTTCCAGACGGATTTCCAGTTCGTGGCGGGCCTGGCGGATTTCGTCCTCCAGCGCGCTCCGTCGCTCCCGAAGTTCGGCCAGAGCGGAGAGTTTTTCGCTATAGAGCCGCTCCCGCTCCAGCGCGTCCTGGTAGGCGGCAAACCCGCGCTCTATCTCCTCCGTCCGGTCCAGAAGGGCCCGGTACTCATCCCGGCGCGCCTCCCGTTCCCGCTGCTCCCGCTCCAGTCCGTCCAGTTCCCGCTGCGCCTGGTCCAGACGAGCGAGCAATTCCTGCCGCCCTTCCTGGACGTGGCGGTAATCGGCGCGCGTCCGCTCCATCTCCTGCCAGGCCGCGCGCAGGCGGCGGAGTTCGGCGCTCCATTTTTCGGCCTCCTCCCGGGCCGCCTTCTCCTGGGCCTCGTACTCCGGACGGCGGGCCAGTTCCTCGTCTATCTCCGCCAGGCGCAGGTCGTTCAGACGGGATTCGGCCTGGATATTCGCCAGGCGGGTCTTGGCCCGTTCTTCGTACTCCTGCCAGACGTCCAGGCCCAGGATGTCGCTGAGGACCCGCTTGCGCTCGGCGGGGGTCTTGATGGTGAACTCGTCGGCGCGGCCCTGGCGGAGAAAGGCGGAGTTGACGAAGGTATCGTAGTCCAGGTGCAGAAGGCGGATAATCTTCTCTTCGGTGGCGCGGATGGAACTTTCGGCCAGGGAGCGCCAGCGGCCGTCATCCTGAATCTGGAATTCCAGCAGGGAAGTGCCGCGCTTGCCGCCGCGCCGTCGGCGGACGACCCGGTAGAGGGCGTCGCCCAGACGGAAGGCGAAGTCCACTTCCATTTCATCGGCGCCCTGGCGGATGAGGTCGTCGTCCCGGCGGGCCCGGGCCTTACCCCAGAGGGCCCAGGTGATACCGTCCAGCAGCGCCGACTTGCCGGCACCGTTCTCACCGCTCAGGCAGGCGACGTGGATGCCGGAGAAGTCCAGTTCGGCCTGGCGGTAGGGCATGAAGTTGGTCAGGCGAAGTTTGTATGGGATCATAGCAGGCCTCAGGTCGCAAGTCGCAGGTCTCAGGTCGCAGGTCGCAAGTCGCAGGGTCGCAGTGCGCAGGGCGGCTTACGCCGGCACTTCTGCGCCGCGCCGTATCATGTGCTGGAAGGCGGCGGTCAGGAAATGGCTGGCGTCCAGGATTTCCAACAGTACAATACGCCCGTCGGCGGTCAGATGAGCAATGAGAGAATCGCTTTGTTCCGCATGGTCCACAAGGCCTTCGGGCATCACTTCTATCAGCAAGATGTCTTCCTCCCAATCATATCTCATTTCCATAACGCTCCCTCCTGCCGGGATAGAAGGTGATCACCACCATATCTTCACCTTCTATCCGGTAAACCACTCTCAGAAGGTGCTTTTCTGTCAGCAGTTTCTGGGCAATCAGCCGGCCTTCGGATTGGGAAATTACCCGGTCGGGATTCATCAGAGGATCCACTACCTGGCCTGAGGTGACGGGGAATCCGTGCTGTCTCAGGACCTCAAACTTGTACTCGGCGTGGCGAGTATACCGGATGGCCATAGGGCGTTACATCAGTTCTATCTCCCAATCCACCACCTCCAGGTCGGGGCGGTGGGTTCGTATCCAGTGGACAGCTCGTTCCAAGAGGGTGTGGATGTATCCGGCATCGTTGGCGACGGTGACGATGGCAATGACGGCCGACTGCCAGAGGTCGTTATCGTCCACTTCGGCGGCCGCCAGGTTGAACTCTTTGCGCAGTCCGTTCAGCAAGGGCTTCAGACGGCCCCGTTTCTCCTTCAGGGAGCCGTTACCCGGTAGATGGAGTTGAATGCGGCAGAGACCGATGAGCATTGGTTGCTGGTAGATTGGTACATTGGTCATTGGTCATTTCAGGTACACCGGGTTGCCCATGGCGCGCATCATCAGTGCGGCGGGTTCTTCCTCCAGCGGGGCCTCCGGCGGGTCTATCACCTCGGGACGGAAGTAGCGGTCGTCCTCGGGGAGCACCTCCCAGGTGTGGGTGAAGTCGTCGGCGGTGATTTCGGTCTGCAGGACCCGCCGGGCCGAGACCAGCCGCAGCCGGCACCCCGCCGCGCCCCGGACCCGGCAGGTCAGGCGGACCGGCGTGCCTGGCGGCAGTGGGAGTTCATCGCCCATTATGGCTCGCCGCCCAGCGGCCTCAGCGGTCAGTTCCACCAGCGGGCCCGCCGGCCCTTCGGAGATGAAGACGTGCCCGGCCCGCAGGCCCGCCACGATGGCCGGGATAGAGAGTTCTTCGGCCCAGACCCAGGTGGTGGGGGTGCCCAGTTCGTACCAGCCTAGTTCGCCGGTGAAGGAGCCCTGGTGTTTATCGGAGCCGCCAACGGCGGTGATACGGTGGCCCGCCCGAAGGAGGGAGTCCCAGACCGCCAGGGCCTGGTAGTTGGAGAGAAACCAGGGCGCGCCCCAGACCTCCATACAGTCCGGCTGGAAGAAATCGCCGAAGGCCCAGGGCGGGCCGTCGTCTTTGGGGTGGTTGATGGAGAAGAGGGCGCCGTGTTCCCGCGCCCACTCCCGAACCCGGCGCATCGGGTCATCCCGCCAGCAGCGGAAATCGGCCCAGTCCGTCACAGGCCAGAGGTTGGCATGGCCGTGGTAGGTGGAGATTTCCACGCCCGGAATCCGCAGGGGCAACTCTGCCTCACCCCACCCCCGCCGCCCCTGGCGGCACCTCCTCGGGTGAGGAGAACGTCCGCGCAGACCCGGCAGGTGGCTGACGGTGTTGTGTTCGGTGACGGCCAGGAAGTCCAGGCCCTGGGCCCGGGCGGCGGCGAAGAGGTCTTCCAGCGGCGCGGAGCCGTCGGAGTGGTGGCTGTGGGCGTGCAGGTCGCCGCAAAACCAGCGGGGGCCGGGGGCGAGCGGCGCGGGGTCGTAGGAACAGGGCAGGGGGAAAGGGGCATCGTCCGCCATTCCCGGCTCCAGCCGGATGGTGATGCGGTAGTCGCAACCCTCCGGGGCCAACTGATAGAGGCCCAGCAGGATGTGCCAGGTGCCGGGGAGGATGGGGCCAGGGATGTAGCCCGGGGTGGCGTCGGTGGCGGAGAGGGTGAACTCCCGACGGGCAGAACCGCTCCAGCCGCGAAAGCCGCGCCCGCCTGGGAATTCTGCCCCGCGCGGGTCAAAGAGGCCGATGTCCAGGATGTTCCCCTCCTCCCAGCCGGCCTTGTCGGCGCTCAGGGGACGGCTGAACTCGTAGGCGACGGAGAGGCGCGCTATGCCCGGCGGTACCTCAAAGGGGATGAGGGGAAACTCATCCCGGTCCCGGTCTTCGGGAGAGAAGTGGCCTTGGAGAATCATAGAATCAGAAGAATCAGAGAATCGGAGAATCACGGTTCATTGGCCTGCATGGCGGCGAGGATGATGCTCAGGCGGTTGCGCAGGGCATCCGCCTCCACCCGGGCCTCCTCCAGGCGCAGCGCCAGCGCGTCCCGCCGGTCCAGCGCGGCCCGGTACTCCTCGTCGGCGTCCAGGGCCACCAGAAGGATACGGGCCCGGTCTTCAACGGTGGGGGCCAGCGCCTTCTCGCCGCCTGCCTTTTTGATCCACTTCCGCTCCACCCGGGCCTGGGTCAGGCGCAGGTCGTACTCGGCCCGGGCCAGTTCGGCGGAGAGCCGGGCGACCTCCAGTCGGGCCGCTCGCAGTTTTTCCACCACGTCGTTGGCTTCGTCATAGAGGGGATGCATCAGAGACCTCCCGATGAGAGGGGACAAGGTGGTTCAAACGACGAAGGTCCCGACAGGCCTTCTCCAGCCAATCATTGGGATGTCGCGACTCCACTCCGCTCAAATAACACCTCTCCCTCCCGGAGATGGTTTCCAGGAAAATGTTTCCTCCCCGCAGCTGGGCATCCAGTTCCCCAGGAGTCAGCACAATGATGTCCATCGGCAGAGACGGGCGCAGAGGACGTAGAAGGGCCCGCACTTCGCTTCCTCGCCGGTGAAAGGGGAGTCGGGTGTCCTTAATAATCAGCAAATCCACATCGCTCTCTTCGTCCATAGAGCCGGATACCACCGACCCAAAAAGCATCCCCCTCTCCGGATCGTACCACCGGGCCAAAAGGTCTACGATCCGCCGTATCAGAGACCGTACCTCCCTTGGGGAGTCCATTCTCCCTCTCCCTCCAGATGACCACCCGGTGCACCGGCACGTCCTTCCCGCCCAGGCGGTACTTGTAGTCCTCGCTCCCGCGCAGGAAGTCGTAGGCCTCCCGGCCCTCCGCGATGGCGTGCCGGATGAGGAAGGCCGAAAGGACAATACCCGCGCCCAGGCCGGGGTCAGCCCGCCAATCCAGGCCGGAGTTGTAGACCAGGATTCGGTTGTTATAGACAAAATTGAGATATGCGGCCAGTTTCCGTCCGTCCCATTCCAGGAAGGCCAGTTGCAGCCAGCCCTCGGCGAAGGCGATGTGCATCAGTTCCCGGAAGAAGGCCCGCATCGGGAGTGTGAGGAATTCTGCCTTTGCACGGGTGCTTGCGGCCATCAGGGCCAGGAAGTCCTCTATCTCCGTCTCCAGGTCGTGCTGCGGCCCGACGATGTACCAGCGCAGGCCTTCCAGCGCCTCGGCCCGGCGCAGTTTCCGGCGCAGTTCATGCCGGTCCTTCCGGTCCAGAGAGGCCAGGTACTCTTCCCAGGTGGACGGCAGGAAGACGGTCGGGCAGACGTCCTGGACCTCCGTCTCCACGGCCCAACCGCGCTGCCGGGCCAGCGCGGGGAGGATTTGCAGGGTCGGCGAGGCGTCCGGGATGCTGCAGAGGTCTATCCGCGCCCATTTCGGGGCAGAGGGGCCTCTCAGCATTTCTATCACTGTTTCCCAGACCTCCCTCTCTCGCCCGGCCGCGATGACGGCATCCAGATAGTCGGAGACCTCCACACAGCCCACCCACCGCAGGGTCGGGACGGCCGGGGGCCGGGTCATCAGCCAGGGGATCATCCCGACCAGTTCGCCGCCGTCCCGGACCGTCACCAGACACAGGTCACCTCCGCCCAGGTGGCGCCACCATGCCCGCCCGTAGGCGGGGGTCAGGAAGGGTACATCGGTGGACGAGCGGCGCAGGAGCGCCGTCCACTCGTCCTCCAGAACGGCAAAGACCGACGGGTGGGAATGAATTTCGGCGTGGAGCGGCATTACGTAGATTATCTCCGTCCTGACGGGGTTGTCAAATCCGCCATTTGTGGTAAAATAGCAGTGCGCGGTGGGTGTGGCCCAAGGGTTAGGGCACCTGGTTGTGGCCCAGGAGACTGTGGGTTCGAGTCCCACCATCCACCCCACGATAGGCACGGCGATGCCGTGCCATTTTTGTATGCCCCCGTAGCTCAATTGGATAGAGCAACGGACTTCGGATCCGTTGGCTGCGCGTTCGAGTCGCGCCGGGGGCGCTGCCCTTTCCTACCGCCGGAAAGGAATCTCCCTTCCCCCTGGGGCTCCTCTGGCATATCGTCAACCGACAC
>DAOTWL010000030.1:0-2705 GCA_034435875.1 Anaerolineae bacterium | reverse complement strand
GATCCTCCACCCCGCGCCATTGTCAAAGTCCCGCAAAGTGAGGCCATCAGTGGTTGCCCCGTCTACAGAAACCCGGCGGGTCGCCGTTGCATCGGCTCCTAAGGATGTGTCATGGTAAATCCAGAATGCGATCATTGTCCCTTCCCGGATCTCTATGTTGTCCTCAAAGACCCGGTAGTAGCAGTAGGAATTCTGCGACGCACTCATATCCCGCCCGGCAATCATCTCGGCCCAGCGGCCGCTGCGCCGAATCTCCTGACGGCGGCTACATTCCGGCGGAGGGTTCTCATTCCCGTACCACCCGGCCACATTCGCCCGATACTGGACTCGGTCCCTGTAGCCCAGCGTCTGGCCATCCTCCCAGCCAGTGAAGAGGAGAATCCGGGAGACCGGCTTCCAGGCCACCTTGATGGTTGCACCTCCTCCCCGTTCATATTAGCGAAAGAACGCGACCTTTTTCCCGATTGCCCGACCTGTGGTACAATATAAGCCGCCTCTCTACGGTTGTATGAAATGTTCGTAGTGAGGCACAGCCGTTTTGGCTGACTACGAACGGACACGCTCTGATCTCTCCCAGGAGGCGATATGGGCATCCGACTGGACTGGCTTCACGGCATTTTTCCTGCCCTGGTCACCCCCTTTGACCCCAAAACCGAAGAGGTGGACGAAGAGGCGTACCGTCGGCTCATCCGGCACGTCCTCCCTTATGTGGACGGTGTGGTGACCAGCGGCACGACGGGTGAGTTCCCTTACCTGACCCGCGCTGAGAAGCGGCGGCTGGTGGAAATTGCACGGGAGGAGATAGGGAGCAAGCGTGTAATCGCCGGATGCGGCGCTTCCGGTACCATAGAGGCCCTGGCCCTGGCCCAGGACGCAAAGGAGGCCGGCGCGGACGCCATCCTCGTCGTTACCCCCTACTTCCTCCACCCGTCCGACAAAGAGGTCTACCAGCACTTCTACGACATCGCCACAAAGGTGGACATCCCCCTCATCCTCTACAACATCCCCCAGGTGGTGGACGCGGTGCTGCCCCGCAACGTGGTGGAGGACCTGGCGGACCTGCCCAACGTCGTCGGGCTGAAGGACTCCTCCGGCGACCTGACCTACACGCTGGAGATTCTGGAGTACGCCGGAGACCGCATAGACGTCCTGGTGGGCCACGACGAGGTGGTGATTGCCGCCCTGGCCGCCGGGGTCAGCGGGATGATTCTGGCCAGCGCCCAGGTCTACCCCGAAATCTGGCGGCAGGTCTACGACCTGGTGCGGGAGGGACGGCTGGAGGAGGCGCGGGCGCTCCAGCGGAAGGTGCAGAAACTCTCCCGCATCTTCTGCCGTCACGGGGGCGGCGTGGCGGTCAAGGCGGCCCTCAATATGATGGGCATCCCCGTCGGCCCGCCCCGGCGGCCCCTCAAGAGCGCGGGCGGCGCGCTGATCCACGAGACCCGGGCCGAAATCCAATTGGAACTGGAGAAACTGGGCAAAATCCCGGTCGCCGACGAGCCCTTTGAGTACCCCGGCGGCCCGCCCGAGGGCCGCTTCGGCGACCTGGAACTGACCCCGGAGGACATCCGCCGCTACGGCCTCCGGGTAGGGACGGGCACGGCGGGCGAGGGCGTGAACCGGGTGCAGTTGGACCTGGTCGCGGGCCGCAAAGAGACCCCCCTGGGTGACGCCTACGCCCTGCAACTCACCTACCCGCTCCACGGCCGGGAGGCGCTGACGGTCATCCTGGAGCCGGGGCTGACGGTGCGGCCGTCCACCCTGCTCCTGCCCACGCTCCCCCAGAAGAACCTGCGCCAGGCCAATATGATTTACGGCCCCACTCAGTTGGCGGTTGGGCGGGCCATCGTGGACGCGCTGGAGGCTGGCCTCATCCCCGCCTCCGCTGTGGACGATGAGGTGATGATCGTCCTGGCAACGGTCCACCCCAAGGCGCTGGACCGGCACGCCCTCTACCGGAGTGTCTACGAAGCCGCGCGCGCGGCGATCGCTCAGGCTTTTGTAGCGCAGGATTAATCTTGCGCTACAAAGGAGGACCCATGGGCTACAAAACCGACTGGTTCCGTGGCATCTACCCCGCCCTGGTGACCCCCTTCACCCGGGACGACCGGCTGGACGAGGAGGCGTACCGGCGGCTCATCCGCTTCGTCCTCCCCCACGTGAACGGCGTCGTCCCCTGCGGCACCACGGGCGAGTTCTCGTATATGACCATAGAGGAGCGCCAGCGCGCCATTGAGGTCTGCCTGGACGAGGTGAACGGGCGGGTGCCGGTCCTGGCGGGCACCGGCTGCCCCTCCACGCGGGAGACACTGGAATTGACCCGGTGGGCGCGGGACGCAGGCGTCACCGGCGTCCTGGTCGTCGCGCCGTACTACCTCAAGCCCACCTTCAACGAGGTCTACGACCACTTCCGCGCGCTGGACCGGTTGGGCGTCCCCATCGTCATCTACAACATCCCCCAGTGCGCCGGCACCCACTTCCGCTGGTGGACGGCGGAGGGGATGCTCCTGGACCTGGAGAACGTAGTGGGGATCAAGGACTCCTCCGGCGATATGCCCTTCCTGGAGGCGCTTTTTGAGAAGGTGAAGGGGCAGGCGGGCATCTTCGTGGGGCACGACGAAATCGTCCAGGCGGCGCTGGCCGCGGGCTGCGACGGTGCCATCCTGGCCTCCGCCAATCTCATCCCCGACATCTGGCAGACCATC
>DAOTWL010000029.1:0-9152 GCA_034435875.1 Anaerolineae bacterium | reverse complement strand
CCTTCGGCCGCCGCCAAACCCCTTTGAATGGCCGCTCCGTTCGGCAAGGATAATGGCTTGCAGTTTCCTATCTCCACAGCGACATTCTCAGAAGCATCAACGCAGGTTGACGCCTGGCGCGAGAGCGCCCAGGGGAGGCCGATTTCCAATCGGCGCCCGGGGGCAGCGGGAGGGGCGACCCAACCCAGCCTGAAATGGATGCATATGGGGTGGCAGGCTTCTTATGCCCTCACCCCCCACCTATGAACTTTGGCTCTTTGGGCGAAGGGGCGGAAAAGAAAATTGGGAAACCGCCCCAAACCGGCGAGAGGGAGTAAAAAGAAAATATTTTTCATTGCGGCGGCGAAGCCGCCGCAATGAAAAATATATTCTCTTTTACCCCGCTGGCAAAAAGGCCAAAGTTGAGGGAAGGGGTGAGGGGAACCCCCGCCCCGAAAAACCTGCACTTGTCAGGGGGTGCCGCCGAAGGCGGCGGGGATGGGGTGAGGCTGAATCGGTACAATCAGACCACTTTTGGACGGAGGTTTGCAATGACTCTTTGGGAGACCTACTACACCCCGACCTCCGTAGAGGAAACGCTGCAGTTATTGGCCGAACACGGCCCCCGGGCCCGCCTGATCGCCGGTGGGACGGACCTGTTGCTGGAACTGGAGCGTGGGATGCGGGAAGCACCCGTCCTCATAGACATCAGCCGGGTGCCAGGGCTGGATGGCATCGCGCTGGACGGGGAGACCCTTCGCCTGGGCCCGCTGACCACCCACAACCGGCTGGCGGCCTCATCGGTGGTTCGGGAGCGGGCCTTCCCGCTGGCCCAGGCGGCCTGGAATGTGGGCGCGCCGGCTATCCGCAACCGGGGCACCCTGGGGGGCAACCTGGTCACCGCCTCACCGGCAGGTGATACCATTCCCCCCCTGATCGCGATGGGCGCGACCCTGGTTCTCCGCTCCGCTCGCGGCGAGCGGCTGGTCCCCATTCGGGAGTTCTACAAGGGGGTGCGGCAGGTGGACCTGGCCCCCGACGAGATGCTGGCCGAGATCCGGGTGCCGGTGATGGCCCCCGGCGAGCAGGGCGTCTTTCTGAAACTGAGCCTGCGGCAGGCGCTGGCGGTCTCCGTGGTCAACACGGCCGTCATCGTACGGATTGAACGAGGAAACGTCACCCGGGCGCGGATCGCGCTGGGGAGCGTGGCCCCCACCGTCATCCGGGCCTGCGAGGCCGAGGGGGTGCTGGTGGGCGGCCCGCTGACGGAAGACCGGATCGCCGAGGCAGCGGACCTGGCCGCGCGCGCCGCCGTCCCCATAGACGACATCCGCGCCGGAGCGGAGTACCGCCGGGAGATGGCGCGCGTGCGGGTCCGGCGCGCGCTGGCCGCGCTGGCCGAAGGGCGGGAGCGAGAGGGCTTCCCGGACCGCCCCCCGCTCCTCTGGGGCCGCAGCGACGGCCGAGTCCCCCGCCTGGCCGGCCGGACGGTCCGCCACACCGTCGGCGGGGATGAGCCCATAGAGTGCACCGTCAACGGCGAGAACCACGTCGTCCGTGGGGCCAATGGCAAGACGCTCCTGCGGATGCTGCGGGAGGACCTGGGGCTGACCGGCACCAAAGAGGGGTGTGGCGAGGGTGAGTGCGGCGCCTGCACCGTCTGGATGGACGGCATCGCTGTCCTCTCCTGCCTGGTCCCGGCCCCGCGCGCCCACGGCGCCCAGATTGTCACCGTGGAAGGGCTGGCCCGAGGTGATGACCTTCACCCCCTCCAGCAGGCGTTCATAGAAGAGGGAGCCGTCCAGTGCGGCTACTGTACGCCCGGATTTGTGATGAGCGGGGCCAAACTGCTGGAGGAACTGCCCAACCCATCTCGCGAGCAGATTCTCCATGCCATTGCCGGCAACCTCTGTCGCTGTACCGGCTACTATAAGATTGTGCGGGCCATAGAACGGGCGGTAGGTCTGCAGGAAATCGTGGTGGCGCTCTAACGGGTGTAAGAACCCCCAGATGGAGGACAGCCTTTCCAGGCTGTCCCCCCATATGGCGGGCTGAAAGCCCGCCCTACGTCTTCCCACGATTCAATGCAGTGCTACCGAACGGGCCGCCGCCGGTGCTTAACCGCAGCGGGCGCGGAGAACACAAAGTCAAAAATCCACAGAAATCTCCGCGCCCTTTGGGTCTCTGTGGTGAATGCAAAGAGGAGGGCGCTGATGATGACGGCTGAGGAGTACATAGAGAGTTTGCGCCGACTGGGGCCGCGCCCCATTTACCTCTTCGGGGAACGGGTGGAGAACCCGGTGGACCACCCCTTCATTCGCCCCTCCGTCAACGCCTGCGCCATGACCTACCGCCTGGCAGAAATCCCCGAGTACCAGGACCTGACCACCGCTACCTCAGCCCTCACAGGACGCCGGATCAACCGCTTCGTCCACCTTCACCAGAGTACGGAGGACCTGATCAAAAAGGTCAAGATGCCGCGGCGGCTGGGGCAGTTGACCGGCACCTGCTTCCAGCGCTGCGTCGGACTGGACGCGCTGAACGCGGTCTGGAGCACCACGTACGAAATAGACCAGAAGTACGGCACCCCCTACCACGAGCGCTTCCGCCGGTTCGTCCTGGAGTGGGAGGAGAAGGACTGGACGGTGGACGGGGCAATGACGGACCCCAAAGGGAACCGGTCCCTGGGCCCCTCCACCCAGGCCGACCCCGACCTCTACGTCCATGTTGTAGAGCGCCGGGCCGATGGCATTGTCGTCCGGGGGGCCAAAGTCCACCAGACCGGGCTGTTGAACTCCCACCAGATTCTGGTGATGCCCACGCTGGCCCTGAGGCCGGAGGATGCGGACTACGCCGTCTGCTTCGCCGTCCCCGCCGATGACCCCACCCTCATCTACATCTATGGCCGCCAGTCCTCAGACACCCGCAGACTGGAGCGGAGCCCGGTGGATATGGGCAACATTCACTACGGCGGGCAGGAAGGTGTCATCATCTTCAACGACACCTTCGTCCCCTGGGAGCGGGTCTTCATGGGCGGGGAGACGGAGTTCGCCGGGATGCTGGTGGAGCGGTTCGCCGCGTACCACCGGCAGTCCTACGGGGGCTGTAAGGTGGGGAACGGGGACGTCCTCATCGGCGCGGCGGCGGCCGTGGCGGAGTACCAGGGGGTAGCAAATGCCAGCCACATTCGGGAGAAACTGACCGAGATGGTCCACCGATTAGAGGGCTATAAGGGCATCCTGGTGGACGGAACGGAGTACGAGGGCTACATGCACTACCGGCACTTCCTCAACCGGGGCTTCCGGGTCATCCAGGAGAACGGGGGGAAGTTGATGTACTACCCGCTGAGCCAGCTGTCGGTGACGGTCCGGCCCATTGTGGCTCACATCCCCCAGGAGGCCGGAGCGGAGGTGGAGGTTCTGGTCATCGGCTCCCTCTTCTGCCCGGTCGGCGTGTCGGCGGTGTTGTCTATCCGGAAGGTGGCCTGGGAGTTCGGAGAACGGGTGAGGGTTCGGGAAATCCCCGCCAGCCGGGATGTAATCGCCCAGTACGGCATCGCGGACGGCATCTTCATCAACGGGAAGCCGAAGTTTTTCGGGCCGGTGAAGGAAGAGCAGGTCCGGCAGGCGATTGAGGAGGAACTGACAGGGCAATGATGCATTTTGCCGTTTGACTTTTTTTAGAATCGTGGTATACTTTACCTGTGCAGGGCGAAGTAAGTTCTGGTTCCGTCTGGAAAGACCACCCAGGCTTGCGGAGGCCGGGTGTCTTTTTTGTATGGACCGAACTCTTCGCTGTGCATCTGTCCGTTTCACAACCAGAAGGAGGTAGAAGACGTGAGCAGTAAAGTGACCGGAACCGTTAAATGGTTCAACGACGCCAAGGGATACGGCTTCATCTCTCAGGATGGTGGCGAGGACGTTTTCGTCCACTACACCGCCATCCAGGGGGATGGGTTCCGCACGCTGCGCGAAGGCCAGCGGGTGGAATTCGCCGTAGAGAAGGGCCCCAAGGGACTGCACGCCACTCAGGTGCGCGTCCTGTAGGCCGATGCGCTCAGCGGCCCTGAGGCCGCAGGAGGAGAGATGTCTACCAGGCTGTATGTCGGAAATCTTAGTTACGCCACGACCGAGACCACGCTCTCTGATCTCTTTCAGACCGTGGGCAAGGTCGTCTCGGTGAGCATCGTCACGGACCGGATGACCGGGCAATCCCGGGGCTTCGGCTTCGTGGAGATGGCTGATTACCAGGCGGCTCAGAACGCCATCAACCAGTTGAATGGTCGGATGGTGGACGGGCGGTCCATTCGGGTGGCCGAAGCGCGCCCGCAGGAAGCCCGGGAGCCGCGAGGAGAACGGCGCCGAGAGCGGCGACGCTATTAAACCTGACCCCTCTTCCGACGAAACCCGAAACCGCATGGCCCCTCCGCAGGCCATGCGGTTTTTTGTTTCTCCGCCGGAAAACCTCTCAATCCTTTACTGGCCACCTGTCAGTTTGGAAAGCAGGACGCGGACGAGCGCGGAAAACGCGGAAAAAATCTCCCTTTCGTGCTCACACCAAGACACAAAGGCACAAAGAAAATCAACATAAATCAATCTTTATGATCTTTGTGCCTTTGGGTGAGATGCCTTTTGCCATGCATTTTGAAAAACCCGCGTCTATCCACATTTTCCGCGTCTTGTAGCACACGGAAGAACACGGAAAATAATTTTTATTTCCGTGTTCATCCGTGTTGATCCGCGTTTTTCCGCGTCCTATTTAAAAGTGCCAGGTAGCCAATTCTTTTAATGTAGCACAGCCCGCCAGGCCTGTAGCGGTCAGCGGGTCAAAAAACCTGTCAATTTCTACAGTAGACGCGTGCCCTGTCTCGTGATATAATATGTGATATAGTGAAAGTTTACGCCAACTCTCTTGCGGCTTTCGCAGAAATGGCAATGACTCCCAGGTTCATCGTTATCCCGGTTTTGCTCATCCTGCTGGCATCATGTACGGCGCGCGGCGTCGGGCCAACGATGTCTCCATTCCTCCCATCCTCCGGCGGCCCTGTTTCTCCCACATCCGAGGGGGCGGCGCCTGCCGGTCCGCTGGCCGTAGCCTGTGCCGCGCTGGACGCCTATCAGCCGCCCCAGGCCACACCGGAAATCCTCCAGACCCTGACCTCCGGCATCGCCGGGTGGCTCTCCAGCCGCAATGACCCTTCCCTTCTCCCGGGCCTCCTCCGCACCTTCCCCAAACTCCAGACCACCCGGCCTGCAGTGGACCAGGCCGACCTGAACGGTGACGGCCTGGGGGATGTGGTGGTGCAGACTCAACTGATGGGCCTGCCGGTGCTGGTCTTCCTCCAGCAGGAGGATGGACAATACGTGGGCCTGACCCTGCCCGAAACCTTTGACGAACCCCTGCCCACCCTGGAAAGCGGCTTCCTCACCCGTGATCTCCCTGGCGACGGACGGCCCGAGACAGTGGTCACTTCCACCGTTCCAGGCGGGAGTATGTCCACCGAACTGCTCTATGTCTTCCGCTGGCGCGAGGTGAGCCCTACCCTGGCCTTCCGGGCAGACCTCATCACCTGGGCCGGGCCGTCGGCCTGGACGCTGCAGCCGGACCCCACTGCTTCCGGGCGCCAGCAATTTCTCCTGACCTACCCTCACCTCTATCGGGACGGCTTTGACCATAAAATGGTCAACCATCCCCTGGGATGGCAAATCTGGCGCTGGGATGAAGCGGCGGGGTACTTTGTGCTGGCAGAGAAGACGGACATCCTCTACCCGCCCGCCGGACTGACCGCCTACCTCACCACTCACCCCGAACTATCCGGGGACCCTGAAGCCATCCGGGCCGGCCTGGAGGCGGTCGGCTTCGCTCTGGATGAAGTCCGACAGGCCGACGGAGGCAGTTTGTGGCTCATCGTACAGGCAGGTGGCATCCCGACCGGGTGGACCCTGGTCCGCGATGCCGACGGCCGCTGGCGGCCCTATCAGCCTCCGGCCTGCTCTCCTCTCAGGCCCTGCTGGCCCCGGGTGGGAGGCTTTGAGGAGTAGAAGGCAGATGAAACGAAATCACCTCATTCTCACCGCTCTGGCCCTTACGGCCTCGCTGCCCTTTTGCATCCTCAGCGCGGCGGGCCTGCTGGGCCGGGTCGGGGGAGACCGATTCTTTCGCCACCTCTCCGATCTCCCCTTCATCCTTCTGGTCGTCCTGACGGCCCCATCCGAACTCTCGATTCTTCTCTTCAGCCGGATGGAGCGATACACGGCGCTCAGCCTGGTCGCCCTGGGACTGGGATTGGTCGCACTGATCGGGCTGGTGGCGGTAGAACGGCGCGCAGCGCTTCGCCGCGCCCGTTTCTGGGCCCTGCTCCTGGCTCTGGCGGCCGTCGTCGCTCTCCCCTGGCTGTTCCCCTACGAGCCCGCCGTTCGGGCCGCACCGGGGTGGACAATACGGATGGTAGAACCCCCTGGCCTTCTGGACGGATTCGTCCGCGCCTGCCAGGCCGGCGCGGAGGTGCACGGCGAGTGTCAGTACGAACCCCTGGGCTGGGCCGGCGAGGGGACCCTGGTCTACCGGAAATGGTGCGGGGGGCAGTTTGTAGTGGACCTGGCGAAGCCCGACAGCCGGTGGGACCCGGGTGTCCCGGGACCACCGCTGGCCTATTCCATCGCGACGGGCCGAATCACGCCGTTTGAGGGAGACCCGGATTCTCTTTACCGCCAGACCTGTTCGCCCGACCGGTGTGTGACGCCGGGGCTGACGGTGCAGGCGGGCTTTTCGCCGGGCTACTTTACCGGCCACTTCGGGGACCCTCTGCTCTCCCCGGACGGCCATCGGGTTGCCTTCACTGCCCGGCACGTTTATGGGCCAGAGGACCTGCTGGTGATGAGCAGGCCGTAGCGGCGGGTGGCTCTCAACCCCGAGGGGGTAGAAAGAAAGGGGGGTTGCAGCGGACGGCTTCGCCGTCCGCTGCAACCCCCTCTTCTTCTCCCTTCGCGTCACTGAGGGCAAAGCGAAGGGCTATCCCGGGCTGTCGTTGCGAGTATTCCATGGCGCCCCGCGCGATGGGATACCCGCAATCAAACACCGCAACGCGTTGCCCTCAGGCGACGATGTGTTTCTGGTCGTACTGCTGGATGCCCCAGATGGCGGTCCGCCGGAGCCACTGATAGGCGCTGAGGACCTGCTGGGGGAGCAGCCCGCCGTCGTAGGGGAGAGAGTAATCCAGGACGATGCCGTCGGGGAACGCCCACGCCCTCAGAAAGACCACGTTCTGGTTGAGGGTGTTGGTCAGTTCCAGCTGGTCCTGGAGGCGGGTCCCGCCCCGCCAGCCGAAGAGGAGAAAGTAGGTCAGGAGTTGCTTGTCCTCTTCCACCGAGATGAAGACCTTGATCCCCTCCTCGGTCACGCAGACCTTGTCATCGGCCGTCAGGGTGGCTCCGATTTGGGCATCGTCAAAAACTGCCTTGATGCTCTCGGGGGATACCTCTTCCGGGGATAATACATACTCGTTCATCTTGCTCCTTGCAGATTTGGGGTCACACGGGCGCTCTCGGGAAGGACGACCGTTTCCGGAGGAAGGGAGGGGGGACAGACGTCTTTCCTCAAAAGAGGGTGTGCCATTTTGATTATACCCGTTTTCCCCCCCTTGTCAAACGTTCTGCACCACGGGCAGGGTCAGCAGCGCGTGGGGAACGATGATGACGTCCAGATCAGGCCCCAGGTCCCGGACGACGATTTCCAGGGCTTCCTCCATTGTAGCGGCGGGGATCATCTTGCAGGCGGCCACGACGTCCGGATGCTCGCTCCCCACAATGATGATGCGCGTCTCCTCCAGCACTTTGGCGATGACGAAGGCCCGCTGCTGCCCGGGCGGGTAGCCGTGGCGACGGGCATCGTCCAGGACGAACTGGACATCCGGGGCGTCCCGCAGGGCGGCGAAGAAGCGCTGTTCGCCCACCCCTTCTCCGGCCCCTTCCTCGCAGCGGGCGGGGATGATGTAGTAGCCCCCTTTTCGCACCACCGGGGTGGGGGCGAAGTGGAGATAGGAGGGGGCGCGGCTGGCCTGGTAGAGGTTGGTGTCTTTGGGGAACCCGACCCCGCCGATGGCGACATCGTACTGGTGCGGGATGGGGACCTCGTAGACAGTGCGGGCGAAGGCCACCAGTTCCAGGAAAGCCGCCTCCGGGTCTCCGGCCGCTACCTTGAGGATGCGGTGCTCGTCGTCCAGGACGGCGTTGAGGATGAAGCGGAGGCCGGCCCGCCGGGCCGCTTCGGTGACCGCTTCGTGGAAGGGGTTGCCCTCAATGCGGCCCAGGCGGGTGCCGGGATGGTCCACGAAGGCCGGGCCGTGGGTGTAGGCGATGAGCGCCTCTCCGGCAGCGCCCACGGCCACCGTCTTGCGGCCGCCGGAATAGCCCGCGTACTGGTGGGGCTCCACGATGCCCGTGGCGACCAGCAGGTCCGCCTCCACCGCCGCGCGGTGGACCTGTACGGGCACCCCGCCGGGGGTGACCCCCAGGTCCACCAGCGCGTCCGGGTTGCGCGGCTCGTTATCTATGACCCGGTAGCGGGCGACAACCTCCGCGCCCAGTTTGGCGACTTTTTCCTCCGGGGTGGATGGTCGGTGCATTCCGATGCCGCACAGGAGGATGATGTCCTCATCCCGGACGCCGGCCGCCTCCAGTTCCCGCAGGAGGGCCGGGACCAGCAGGTGGTCGGGGCTGGCGCGGGTGATGTCGGTGAAGACGATGCAGACCCGGTCGCCGGGGCGGGCCAGTTCCCGCAGGGGCGGCGAACCGACCGGATGGGCCAGCGCCTCCGCCACCGCCGCCTCCGGGTTGCTCAGCGGGGGGACCGGCCGGGATTCCACCACCGTCGCCCGCATCCCGGCGGGCAGGGTGAATTCCAGATAGGTTCTGCTGTAGGGAATCCGGTACATAGGGGGCCTCTGTGGTAATGGGATGTCATATTCTGCGCGCTTGCCTCACCCCTCCCCCGGCCATTCCCTTCTCCCGAATTTCGTTCGGGAGAAGGGAGGGGGGTAGGTCTGCAGGAAATCGTGGCAGCGCTCTAACCGGTGCAAGAACCCCCAGATGTGGGACAGCCTTTCCAGGCTGTCCCCAAATATGGCGGGCGGAAAGCCCGCCCTACGCCTTACCACGATTCAATGCAGTGCTACC